>NZ_JAHQCS010000187.1 GCF_019042215.1 Evansella tamaricis
CTTGAGACAACTTCTGACCGAAATCCTTCTCGTGCTCCTCGTTCGGGAAGAACTTGAGACAACTTCTGACCGAAATCCTTCTCGTGCTCCTCGTTCGGGAAGAACTTGAGACAACTTCTGACCGAAACACTTCTCGGCCTCCTCGTTCGGGAAGAACTTGAGACAACTTCTGACCGAAATCCTTCTCGTGCTCCTCGACGAAACCGTGTCTGCGGGGTCTTCACCTCGCTTTCCTGTCTCTTCCTCTAAAAGCATTACTCTGTAGCTTATCCAAAGGGATTTGCTCGTCGCTGGAGTCGCCGCCTTTCACTTCTCCAAGCTTTTCAAGCAACAAAGTTTACGAAAAGAGCCTTTTATAAATGCGGAAAAAAGGCTGGGATACAACTAAAGTGTTTAAATGAGAATGCGAAACATGACTTACTATCGTTTCGTTCGGGATTCTCATTAATAAAAACACCTTGTGTCCCAGCCTCTTTATGTTGTTTTAGCAAGAATTATTAGCTTTATTCTCTATGAAAGTTGTTCCTGATTCAGTGTTCTTTCTGTGACAAATAATCGTAGGAGCCACCGAAGATATTTTCGGCAATCTAATTACATTAGTTTAAATGTGAAGAAATGATTTGATTTTTTCCTGTTCCAGCAAAGCTCCAACATAAAAGGAACCAAATTCACCATATCTGGCACTTACTTCATCAAAACGCATTTGGTAAACTAATTTTTTAAATTGAAGTGCATCGTGGGCAAATAAAGTGACACCCCACTCCCAATCATCAAATCCAACTGATCCTGTAATAATCTGGCGTACTTTACCTGCATATTCACGTCCAATCATTCCATGACTTCGCATCATCGTACGGCGTTCTTCCATCGAGAGCATGTACCAATTGTCATTTCCTTCTCGCCGCTTGTCCATTGGATAAAAGCAGACATATTCCCATTTCGGTAAGATCGGCTTTAACCGAGCTTGTATTTCAGGATCCGTATTAGGATCTTTGTCTGCAGGAAGGTAATTGCTCAATTCCACGACAGAAACGTAAGAATACATTGGGATCATGTACTCAGCAATACGGGTTTTATTAAAAGCATTCTCAATGTCATTTAACTCTTCCAAAGTTGGACGGAGAATCATCATCATAATATCCGCCTTTTGTCCAACAACGGAATATAAAGTATGGCTTCCTTCAAATTTTGATTCTGTATCATTCCATTTGTTTAATAAGCTGATAAATTCACCCATAATTTGTTCCCGTTCTTCTGAATCAAGTTTCCGCCATTCTGTCCAATTAATAGAACGAAAATCATGAAGGGAATACCACCCTTCTAATGTTTTGGCCGGTTCACTCATATTGGTTCAACTCCATTCTTCTTATGTAAATCACTTTGATTATCAGTAGTAGTACCCTTATATTATACAAGCTTCCCCCATAAAAACCAAAATCGTTAGCATTATGGGGGAATGATATTCACTGCCAATTACTTTACTAATTCATTTCCGTTCTTCAGCTAGTAGGAAATAGGTAAGTACCTGGTGACTTCTCCATGGTTGTTGATAAATGAAATTACTTCATCTTATTTATAAATGCGGAGATGGCTTGTTGATGAGACTTAGAGTTTCCAGCGTCCCGTTGTCCCTGTACCTCCAGTTCTAACACCTCTTTTAATGAGTGATGAAAGCCTGCCTTCATATTGTGTTTCATCCACCAGTAAGCAGGGAAGGGGACTTGTTTTAACCGTGTTGTCAGGGAGGAGACATTCCCAATTTGATGAATTAAGCCGTTACGTAAAGCTTCTTCTGCTGAAAACAGATCTCCCATGGAAATTTCCAGTGCTTTCCCAAGACCAACAATACGGGGTAAAAAATAGGATGCTCCTGCATCAGGAGTGAGACCGATTCCAAAAAAGCTTAAAGCTAATTTTGCATCCTGCTCTGCTACACGGAAATCACAAGCCAATGCTATACTTAAGCCAGCACCTACAGCTATCCCATTGATATGGGCTATTGTTGGTTTATTGATTTCCTCTAATAGGAGGATTAAACGATTATACGTATCACGTAAATACTCACCATGGTCGAACGTAGCTAATTGATCAACCGGAATACTTTTAATATCAGCTCCACTGGAAAATGAGCTATCCTTACCAGTTAAAAGGATTACGAGAACATCATCATCATTGGCGGCTTCTTCAAAAGCACCATAAAGTTCCTCATGCATTGACAAGTTTATAGCATTTTTTACGTGAGGTCGGTTCATGGTAATGGTTGCAATTCCATCCTTTACGTCATATAAAACCGTTTCGTTTTTTAATGCACTCATCGAAGTTCACTCCTTTTCTATTAATCTATTTCCCTACCTATTATTGTTCCTTCATATATTGCCTTTTTCGCATCTAAACCAAAGGCATGTTTTGCACCGCCAATAACCGTCACATTCTTTCCTAACTTCTCCAATGTAATGGCTAATTTATTATTGACCAATTGACCAGCTGCAAGAATAATAGTATCAGAAGTTATAGACTGTTCCTCTCCGTCTAACTGAAAGACAATGGTCTTCCCATCATTTTCGATTTTCTTATATGTCTCTATCCTGCCAATCATCCGTATCTTTTGCTGTCGAAGTTCCATAAGTGTGGCCCAACGTGTGGTCTTTCCAATTCCCCGGGCAAAGGATTTTCCCCTTTGAAGAAGTGTAACAGTTTGAACTCCCTTTTCTCTTAAATAAAGGGCAAGGTCACAGGCAATCCCGCCACCGCCGATTATCGTAACATGTTTCCCAACAGAATCCCCATCAAAGACGTCACGGTACGTTTTAATATTCGAATGATTAACTCCAGGAATTTCCGGAATACGTGGAATGATCCCAGTGGCAAGAATAATTTTATCGACTTCCCTTAATAGTGGATCATTTTCTTCCAACCGATGCTTGAGGCGTACATCAACCCCAAGGAGTTCCAATTGCACTTGATAATAACGAAGCGTTTCAAAAAATTCCTGTTTCCCTGGTATTCGCTTTGAATAATTTAGTTGGCCACCTATCTCGCCCTTTTCATCAACGAGGGTAACTTTATGACCCCGTTCTGCCGCTACACGACTTGCTTCTAATCCTGCGGGACCTGCGCCCACTACCAATATTTTTCTAGGTTCAGAAGTGGAGTTGATGGTTAATTCCGTTTCCCTACCCGCTTCTGGATTTACTAAACAGGATGCAGGAAGTCCTTCAAAAACATGGTCCAGACAAGCCTGATTACAAGCAATACAAGTATTGATCTCGTCAAATCGACCTTCCTTCGCCTTAGAAATGATCTGAGCATCTGCTAAGAAAGGCCTTGCCATAGAGATCAAATCCACTGTCCCTTTTTGAAGAAGACGGTCCCCGTCCCTGGGGTCATTTATCCGGTTACTGGCGACTACTGGAATAGATACATTGTTACTAATTCCTTCGGCAACGCTTACAAAGTGGAGTCTAGGTACTTTCATGGAAATAGTAGGAACGCGGGACTCGTGCCATCCGATTCCCACATTGAGAACATCAGCCCCGGCTTTTTCCAGTTCTTGCGCCCAACGAATCGTTTCTTCTTCTGTAGTACTTCCTTTAATCAAGTCAAGACCTGACATTCGGAAAAAGATGGGATAGTTATTGCCAACGGCTTTCCTTACTTCTGTTAAAATTCGCAAAGAAAAACGAATCCTGTTTTCAAAACTGCCGCCCCACCGATCATCTCGCATATTAGTGGCAGGGGAGACAAATTGATTGATTAAGTAACCTTCCGAACCCATGATTTCTACCGCATCAAATCCAGCTTCCTTTGCCCTTTTAGCCCCGTCTGCAAATTCATGAATCGTCCGCTCAATGTCTTCCTGGCTCATCTCCCGTGGTTGATCTGGGTTAATGGGAGACTGAATTGGCGAAGGAGCAACGGGTTCTTTGCCGGTAAGTGCTTTATAAGCGTATCTTCCAGCATGAAAAAGCTGCAGAGCAATCTTCCCTCCGCTGTCATGGACACCTGACGTTAATGGTTTCCACCGCTCTACATCATCATCCTTATAAATTGTCATGAAATCTAAGCCGCCACTTCCCTCGGCATTAATCGCAGCACCACCAGTAACAATCAACCCTACCTCATGTTTTGCCCGAAGTTTATAAAATTCCGTCAGCTTTTCCACTCCATTTTCTAAACCTTCTAACCCCACATGCATCGACCCCATGATGACACGATTTTTTATTGTCATAGACCGGATCGCCAATGGCTGAAATAGTGCATGTAAACCCATGATCTTCCCCCTCTCAAAAATGACTGAGTATTCATTCATTATACAAGGAAACCCTTACGTCTAGCAATGAATACCTTATTTATGAGATAATCATTCTAGGTAATTTGGTGCCTAATAACATGTGAAATAGTACACATATTTCTGAAAATTTAAACTTTGTCCACAACACCCGTGATTAATTTATTTTTTGTGCAAGAAGGAGTATGCTTACTATAATGATATGAGGAATTAAAGGAGGTTATTCTGTGAGTGATATGTTCATAGCCATCGCAGAAAAAGTTAAAAAAGGGTACCCGTCCATCGTTTTTCCGGAAGGTACTGATGAAAGAATATTAGCGGCGACTGTCCGCCTGAAGAAAGAGGGAATTCTAAATCCAATCCTCGTTGGTAATGTGGATGAGGTGACTAATAAAGCTAAGGAATGCAATCTTGACACTTCTGATTTAGATATACTTGATCCGGAAACGTATGAAGGATTTGAAGATCTTGTCGATGTATTTGTGGAACGGCGAAAAGGCAAAACTTCTCCGGAGGATGCAAGGAAAATATTAAAAACACCAAATTACTTCGGTACAATGCTCGTATATGTAAACAAAGCTGCAGGCCTTGTAAGTGGTGCGGCCCACTCCACTGGAGACACGGTTCGCCCTGCCCTTCAGATTATTAAAACGAAACAAGGAGTAAGAAAAACCTCAGGTGTATTCGTTATGGTAAAAGGAGACCAACGCTATATTTTTGGTGATTGTGCCATAAATATTGCACCGGACAGTTCTGATTTAGCGGAAACGGCAGTGGAAGCGGCGAAAACAGCCCGCGTTTTTGACATAACTCCAAATGTGGCTATGCTTTCCTTTTCCACAAAAGGGTCTGCAGTCAGTCCAGAAACAGAAAAAGTAGTAGAAGCCACCAAACTGGCTCAAGAAATGGCACCTGACCTTGTGCTTGATGGAGAATTCCAGTTTGATGCGGCATTCGTACCTAGCGTTGCAGCCAAAAAGGCGCCCGATTCCCCTCTAAAGGGAGAAGCTAACGTGTTTATATTCCCTAGCCTAGAGGCTGGTAATATCGGTTATAAAATTGCCCAGCGTTTAGGGGAGTTTGAGGCGATTGGACCAATTTTACAAGGTCTCAACAAACCGGTGAATGACCTTTCCCGTGGATGTAACGAAGAAGACGTGTATAAACTTGCTTTAATTACAGCGATGCAAGGAATGACAGAATAATACAATGGCCCGTTGACCCGAGAAGGTCAAACGGGCTTTATTTGTATTAAGTTTTCTATGTGAAAAAAGTTCCTTGTGCTTTTTCTGATTTTATACTTTAAGTTTTAATTTTTTCAAAGCCAACATTTTCATCTCATCTTCCCATTCTAGTCGGACCATAATACAAATAGAGTTTAAATGGTTTTTACTAACAACATAGTATTCCATTTGTTAATGGAAGATTTACTTGGGGGACTAGTTATGACCAATCACCGCACACCATTAAAAATCTTACTTTCCTCTTTGCTGCTATTCCTCCTTTTTATAACTCAAGGGTGCATGGAGATCGAACAGAAAAGTTTGCGAGAGAACGAACTTAGTACTAGGAGTCCAACTAACTTATCCTCGAAACAAGAAATTGAATGGGAAGGGAATATCGCAAGGTTTCAAGTGGAAGGGGAAGAACCTTCAGAAACTGGAGGAATTGTTTATTTAACGTTCGATGATGGCCCTTCAGAACATACAAAAGATGTGTTGGAAATTTTAAAGGTTCATAATGCGAAAGCAACATTTTTTGTGAATGGACATGAAACGGAACTTGCAAAAGATATGTATCGGAAGATAGCTGAAGATGGACATGTACTTGCAAATCATACGTATAGCCATCAATATGATGAAATTTACTCCAGTGCAGAAACGTTTATGGAGGATGTCCGTGCGTTAGAAGTGCTGATTGAAGAAGTTACTGGGGAAAAAACACGTTTTTTCCGTTTTCCTGGAGGATCTAATTCCTCGAAAGCTTTACGACATGGAGGGGAAGAAGTTCTTAGGGAAACGAGGGATTTGCTTACTGAAAATAATTACCTTTTTTTTGACTGGGATGTGGATTCCATGGATTCGGCAAGACCGAATCAGGATGCACAGGTCATCATCACCGAAACATTAAAGCAAGTAAAGGGAAAAGAAAAAGCGGTTGTTCTCTTTCACGATGGACCAAAAAAACAATCCACAGTAGAAGCTCTCCCTGTTATTTTGGATCAATTAAAGGAATGGGGATATTCCTTTAAACCTCTGACTCACCAATCTCCTACACGACAATTTAAGTTCTAGTAGTTAAATGGGGCCATCTTTGAGAAGATGGCCCGTTACTGTTGGAGTAAACCGTGATTATATTTCCAAATTCCGATTTTTCATTCGTTCCAGATTGGCCTCATACCAATTCCAATCTTCATTCCTCCATTCGTAATGATCAAACGTTTCAGAGAGGGAGTGTAACGTTATCATTAATTGATGAACGATTCCTTTAACGGAAATATTTTTAAATCCTAGTTCTTCTAAAGATGCCATTTTTTCAGGTGCGATCTTTGGATATTCAAATTTTGTAGGCATTCCTTTTACTGCATGTTCATAAAATTGTTGAACGAGAGCGGCACGGTTTGAACCACTGCCATTTACAGCCAAATAAATTTGAACGGCTACCCCGCCCCGCAATCTCCGTTGGGACACTCCAGCAAATTTTTTCCCGAATAGGCTTAAGTCGTACCTGCCAGGGCAATAGGATTCTTTTATTTCCCCATCGATGATATTTGCGCTCAAGTCACTGTCGAAGGCTTCTAATATATTGCGCACCATGCTGACCATGTGGCCGTAGCCGGAATCGATGGATAACTGTTTATTATCCCTAAGGATGATGGATATGTTTAAGATCTCTTCGTCAAGGACTACAGCGAGACCACCGGAATTACGGACCATTACGGTATAGCCGGCATTCCGTAAAAATTGGATGCCATCTTCCACATGTGGGAGGCGTTGGTCCTGAATGCCGAGAACAACGGTCTTGTCGTGTACCCAAGTCCTAGCAATTCCCCAATCAGGTTGAGTACTTACGCGACGGCAGAGCGTATCGTCAAACGCGAAAGATTGTATCGGATTCATCCCTAGTCCGAGAATGGAGTGGTCTAATATATACCAGTTCTTTCGGAATAAAGGGAGAGAATGGTGTTTTACGTTCATTTGATTGCTCCTTCAGGCTTTTATAGAATAATGTTGATTTTTGAAGAAGATACCAAGGGAGAAACCTGTACAATAATCAACATAAAGGATTAACAGAGAGCTTTAATAATAGGCTCTGTTATATTTTGTTGTTGATTTTCCCTTCAGGAGTCTCGCACCTTTCGCTACAATCAACACTATATCAAAATCAACATCATCCTTTAACATAGCTAATATTAAATAGATCGGATGATTCGATAAAGGATAGGATGTGTATCATACCGAAGTATATCATAAGTTTATCCGATTCTTTCAGAATTGGACAACCTTACCGTTGCTTTTAGTATGTATACCGTTGTAAAATACTCGTTAGTGGAAAAAACACCTCAAGCTAATTTTAGCCTTTGAGGGTTTTAAATTGGAAATAGATGGGGTGTGGTGAATATGGCAAATGAGTTTCGAATTTGTGATGATTGCCAGGCCACAAATATTAAAACGTTAGTCCCACGATTAAAGAAGCTGGATCCGAAGGCGGAGATTAAGATTGCTTGTCAATCTTATTGCGGACCTGGGAGGAAAAAGGCATTTGCATTTGTGAATGACAGACCGGTTGCTGCTCCCGATGAAGAACAGTTGATTGAAAAAGTGAAGAAACGAATGAAATAAATGTGGCCATGGAGATTGACAATTTACAAGCTATTCCTTCCGGATGGATTCAAAAGGAATAGCTTTTCTGTTTGTAGGAGAAGTAGCCACTAAGGTGTTAGTGTTTTTCATTGTCTAGCACAAGCACCTACTCGCTGCGGGGCACTTCGGAAGTGACAACCGAAGTCAAAGGGCGGACTTCTAGTTGCCATTCCTCCACTGCCCTACGCTCGTGAACTTAGGTGCTTGTGCTTTTCTTATAAGTGAGTATTTTGTCATATTTTAACGGTTTTTGCTGGTGGGTTACTTTTTTTCTTTCTTATTTTTAGTATAATAAAACAAATGAATTGAAATGCATCAAGAAAGACATAGAGGAGAAAGGAGTCAGATCATGGCAGAACGGTATGGCATACTGGAAGAGGAAAAAGTGTTTAAAGACCCCGTTCACCGGTATATTCACGTTCGGGATGAACTGATTTGGGAATTGATCGGAACGAAGGAATTTCAACGGTTGAGACGTATCCGCCAATTAGGAACGACTTACCTTACATTCCATGGTGCGGAGCACACAAGATTCAACCACTCCCTTGGGGTTTATGAAATTATGCGTCGGATGGTGGACAATCTTGGGCAAAAGATGACCTGGGACCCAGAGGAGCGCCTAGTTTGTTTGTCTGCTGCACTACTCCATGATATTGGACACGGCCCCTTTTCTCACTCTTTTGAAAAAGTATTTCACACGGATCATGAAGAATGGACAAGGGCAATTATTTTAGGAGATACGGACGTTCATACTGTTTTAAAGGGAATAGGCAATGATTTCCCCCAAAAAGTCTCGGATGTCATTGCAAAGACGTATTCCAACAAACTTGTCGTCAGTCTGATCTCCAGTCAGATTGATGCCGATCGAATGGATTATTTACAGCGGGATGCCTTTTATACTGGTGTAAGTTACGGGCATTTTGATATGGAGCGTCTCCTACGGGTGATGCGCCCGTCAGAAGACCAGGCGGTGTTTAAACACAGTGGCATGCACGCAGTGGAAGACTACATAATGAGCCGCTATCAAATGTATTGGCAAGTGTATTTTCACCCAGTCACAAGAAGTGCTGAAGTCATTTTAAGTAAAATTCTTCACCGGGCAAAGGATTTATATGGACAAGGTTATCAGTTCCTTGATAAGCCAAAACACTTTTATTCGTTGTTTTCCGGGAAGATTACCTTGGAGGATTATTTAAAGCTCGATGAGTCTGTCATCCTTTACTATTTTCAAGAATGGCAGGAAGAATCGGATCCTATTTTACAGGAACTTTGCCGCCGATTTATGGAACGACGATTGTTTAAATATGTGGAATGTGATCCAAGTGCCCAAATGAAAATATGGCCCGAATTGATACAGCTCTTCGGGAAGATTGGGCTAGATCCTAACTATTATTTAGTGATCGATTCTTCGTCTGATCTACCATACGATTTTTACCGACCTGGAGAAGAAGAAGAGCGATTACCCATTAACTTATTGAAGCCCAATGGTGATTTACGGGAGTTATCGAGGGAGTCAGATGTGGTAGAGGCGATTTCTGGAAAAAAACGGACGGATCATAAACTATATTTTCCAAAGGATCTTTTAGAGGATCAACGGACATTTGCAGATGAGAAAAAGAGAATTATGACGCTGCTCACGGCGCAGGAGGGGTAACTAGAATGTTAAACGAGCATGCTAAACTATTAGCAGTATTTAGGCAAACTGGGGAAATTATCGGAAGAAAGAAGCTGCAAAAGCTTATCTATATAGCAAAGAAGTTAGATTTTCCTTTCTTTGAAAAATATCAATTCCATTTCTATGGGCCCTATTCCGAGGAATTAAATCTTCGTATGGAAGAGATGTGTCATCTCTCCTTTGTCACGGAAGTAAGGGAAAAGAAATCGGGGTATTATCAATACCGATATTCCTTGTCTGATCAAGGCGACGAATTTCTAAAACTATCAAAATATCATTTGCCAGAAACAAAAGATGTATTAAACGAGTTAAATGAACAAAGTTCTAAATTTCTGGAATTAGTTTCTACTGTGCTCTATTTTGAAAATCTACCGAAAGAGGACGTTTTAGATAAAGTATTTACGTTAAAAGCAAAACAGAATTATTCAGTGGAAGATGTGGAAGAGGCTTATAGATTCATAGATCATCTGAAGGGGAAGTGCGAGTGTTTACAATAACAGGGCTAGCCTGTTACTCCATAAAAATTAATTTTGTTTTTCCATGTGAATCTTCTTCAATGATGGAAAACGGATAGCTATTGAATGATATGTTATGACAAAGATTGCAATCAAAGCAAAGGGATTTAATAAATTCCAGTTTGATTGCATCTTTTTTTTGGGGAGAAATAATACTCATCATGGTGTTGATTTCGTATCTCTTTTCTTTTTTATTTGTGAAAGTAAGGGTAACTACGACGGTTCTTGTAAGAGCTGGGGGAAACTAGTGCCCGAAGGAGAGCAGTGCTCGGCGGTTCGGTAAGAAGTTTGCGGAACTTGTGCCCGAACGAGAGCAGTGCCCGGCCGTTCGGTAGGAAGTTGCCCGATCTTGTGCCCGAACGAGAGCAGTGCTCGGCGATTCGGTAAGAAGTTACTCGATCTTGTGCCCGAACGAGAGCGGTGCTCGGCCGTTCGGTAGGAAGATGCTGGAACTTGTGCCCGAACGAGAGCGGTGCTCGGCCGTTCGGTAGGAAGATACTGGAACTTGTGCCCGAACGAGAGCGGTGCCCGGCCGTTCGGTAGGAAGCTGCCCGAACTTGTGCCCGAACGAGAGCAGTGCTTGGCGATTCGGTAGGAAGTTACTCGAACTTGTGCCCGAACGAGAGCGAGACTCGGCGGTTCGGTAAGAAGTTTGCGGAACTTGTGCCCGAACGAGAGCGCGACTCGACGGTTCGGTAAGAAGTTTGCGGAACTTGTGCCCGAACGAGAGCAGTGCTTGGCGATTCGGTAGGAAGTTACTCGAACTTGTGCCCGAAGGAGAGCAGTGCTCGGCGGTTCGGTAAGAAGCTGCCCGATCTTGTGCCCGAACGGAAGCGTCGGTCAGGTATTCGGTAAGAAGTTGGGGGAACTAGTGCCCGAACGAGAGGGAAGTTCGACGATTCGGTAAGAAGATGCTGGAACTTGTGCCCGAACGGAAGCGTCGGTCAGGTATTCGGTAAGAAGATGTTCGAACTTGTGCCCGAACGGAGGCGTCGGTCAGGTATTCGGTAAGAAGTTGGGGGAACTAGTGCCCGAACGGGAGGGAAGTTCGGCGATTCGGTAAGAAGATGCTGGAACTTGTGCCCGAACGAGGGCGTCGGTCAGGTATTCGGTAAGAAGTTGGGGGAACTAGTGCCCGAACGGAGGCGTCGGTCAGGTATTCGGTAAGAAGATGCTGGAACTTGTGCCCGAACGGAAGCGTCGGTCAGGTATTCGGTAAGAAGCTGCCCGATCTTGTGCCCGAACGAGAGCAGTGCTTGGCGATTCGGTAGGAAGTTACTCGAACTTGTGCCCGAAGGAGAGCAGTGCTCGGCGGTTCGGTAAGAAGCTACCAGAACTAGTGCCCGAACGGGAGCGTTGGGCTGGTATTCGGTAGGAAGTTGGGGGATCTAGTTCCCGAACTTCCTTCCCTCCCCCATCCGTCCGAACAATATAATCGAGATTACGTAATAAGTACTATTTTGATTTTTAAAACCGCCTCTTCCTATTTTAGGAATCGCTTACTCTCTTACCTGCAACACCATAATGTGCGGGCGACATTTCCTCGATGATAACAGCTACTTTTTCCTTCGGTGCTTTTGTGGTTTCCGAAACGGCATCTGTTACTTTCTCCACTAATTGCCTCTTTTGCTCATCAGAACGCCCTTCCAACATCTTAACTGTTACAATTGGCATAATCAAAACTCCTTTCAATATGTAAATAAAACAGTCTATGAACTAATGATAATGGAAATAATCAAGTGTGAACAGTCTCTTCCTGCATAGTTTTCGACATTTCTAATCAGTTACACATAAGTAGTGTTTTAAAACGAGGTTTATTTCATACTGTAAAGAAAAAACCTGTATAATAAACTGTAACAATTAATTTGGATTTGACAATGGGAACTCCGTTTTATTATGGTGTAAAAATAGTGTTTCATCCCAAAGTTTCTCAACTGTTGAAACTAGACAACAGGCCAAATAAGAATTTATACTTTTTTACAAGCGGTATTTTAGAAAGTGAGGGAAAATAATGGACTTATTTGATGATAAGAAAAAAGATAAAAAGCGTGGCCAAGGATTCAATATATTAAGCTCCGATTCCAATGCGGGACACGGGGGTTATGGAGCAGGTACGTTAAATTTAAACAATGTATCCCCTGTATTTATTGACGTGGAGGAAGGGGAGGCATTTGTGGACATGGGCGCCCTCCATGCAAGAAGTTCCGTTGAAAAAGGAATAAAGTTTTTAAATGAGAAAGATCAAGTTCCGAATGGGAAACCTTATTGGTTAGTGTGGGTAACGGTGGACCACGTAGAAGGGAAGCCTGCCTATAGAGGTGTAGCGGCATGTGAATTAACGGTGGACCGTGAAATACGCCGCGGGTATAAAAGTTTGCCTGAACACGTTAATAATATGGATAAATCGTTAAAGGGACGGATATTAGTCAGTCAAATGGACGATAAATCAAAGAGAATACTAATGGATTACTTGAAGAATTTTAATCAGGAAATGTGGGAAAACTCATCCGATCAACTGAAAGAGGAGTTAACGTTGTAAAGTGGTTGAAAAAATGATGGGAAAATCAGTCAGTATTGTGTCTAAAGTGTGAACGTTACGATATGTGGATTGATTGTACTTGCGTAAAATTCCGTGAGTAAGTAAACTAAATTTAACACACACATAACATTGTAAGACTAAGACAAAAGGTAGGCGAAGGAATCATGTTTTCCTTCGCCTGCCTTTTCACTTTTTTACCCAGACAGACTGGACAGCCGTTAGTCTGTAGCGGTCTCTTCCTCTTCGCCAGATTCTCCGTCAATTTGAATTTCTATTTCCAAATCACTTTCCATTTCTTCCTCGGGTTCCTCTATGGCTTCACCACCAAACCAGTCAAAGATACGGTCAAGGAATTTCTCCTTTTTCTCCTCTTCCGTTTTTTGAAGTGGGTCCTCTTGCTTTTTGGAGGTATCAATTTCCTCATCGTGAGCCGAACAATACTCTGTAGGTTCGGTACCCACATAAAACAAGGTTGGCCGACTAACAGGACAAGAATCAGAGGCCAATAGTCCTGTGTCTGGATTAATCTCCACTTCCACGACATTCTTAGGGGTAGGGAATGGTAATTTCACTTCATCAATTAATGCATCTTGCATAAATTTGGCCCATATATTTTTCGTGTGTACCCCTTCGTTATTTTCAAACTTTTGAGGCTTATCATATCCAATCCACACACCAGAAAGGAGTTGAGGAGTATAACCAATCATCCAGCTGTCATGTTCTGTTGTACCACTTTTACCAGCGGTAGGGCGATCAATGTAACTCGCTACACTACCTCCAGTAACTCCAGCCACTCCTTGAATCCCAACATTTATTTCAAACATGGCTTCCATCATATTCGTCATGATAGCGGTGAGGGCAGGATCAAGTTCCCTGACAGGATCATTTTCTGCTTCATAGAGAACATTCCCGTCCCGGTCCAATACTTTCGTGACATACTGCGGCTCCACAAGATACCCCCCATTGGCAAAGGGACTGTAGGCGTTTACCATCTCAAGGATACCGACTTCACTTGATCCAAGTGAGATGGCCGGATAAGCTGAATTCATAGGGCTTTCAATTCCAAAACGCTTTGCCGTTTCTACTAATGTGTCAAAACCGAGGAGAAAATGCGTTTTTGCTGCAAAAATATTATCAGAAACGGCCAAAGCTTGGAGCATGGTGATATAATCATTTGGGTACTTATCGTTAAAGTTACTAGGGCTCCATGGGTCAATACCATTTCCATAATGAAAATCCGTTAGTTCACTTAATAACATGGAATTCGGCCGAAGACCATGTTCTAATGCAGCGTAATACAAAAATGGTTTAATTGTT
This sequence comes from Evansella tamaricis, assembly GCF_019042215.1. GTDB lineage: Bacteria > Bacillota > Bacilli > Bacillales > Salisediminibacteriaceae > Evansella > Evansella tamaricis. The sequence goes on from NZ_JAHQCS010000187.1 coordinate 14,198, forward strand.
GAACCTGGTTGTCTCCTGGCTTGTGTCGCTCGATTAAAGGAACTTTCTGCAAAATCCCTACCTCCAACCATCGCCTTAATTTCCCCCGTTCGAGGATCTAAGGCTACGAGGGCTGTTTGAACCTCCCCTTCCTCTCCCATTTCGTTTACTATCCATTGTTCTGCTTTTTGCTGTATATCCCCATCAAGTGTCGTATAAATCTCCAAACCACCTGCTTCGATGAGAGATTCATCTATTCCAAGTTTATTTGTGACATAAGCAATCACTTCTTCTTGAAAGTATGGAGCTATTTTTTTTGCCTTGAAATCTTGGTCTGCCCGAAACTCAAGGGGTTCGGCCACATACGTTTGTCTTTCGGAGGCAGAGATGTATCCTGCATCCTCCATCATTTTTAAAACGATCTGTTGACGTTCTATTGCTCTACTTTCATTTACATATGGAGAATAAATGTTGGGACCTTTTGGGATACCGGCAAGGAGAGCAGCCTCTCCATGAGTTAAATCCTCAGCATTTTTTTGGAAATATACATTTGCTGCAGCTTCAATTCCATAGGCTCCATGTCCATAATAAATAGTATTTAAGTACCCCTCTATAATGTCTTTCTTGGAGTAATGGAGTTCAAGTCGAAGGGCATATAATGCCTCATTTATTTTACGGTTCCACGTTTTATCATGATTAAGGTATAAATTTCTTGCATATTGCTGAGTGATCGTACTGGCACCTTGTGCCATGGAATTTGACCGAAGATTTGCCAGAACGGCACCACCGATTCGGAAAAAATCAAAACCGTAATGATCGTAAAAACGTCGGTCTTCGATGGCAAGGGTAGCATCCACAATGGCGTCCCCCATATGTTCCAGTGGAATCCAATGACGGTTTTGTCCATGATGAATTTCACCGATCACTTCTTCTGTGGAAGAATACATCACTGTCGTCTCAGGTACTGATAAACTTGGAGGTTCCAAGTTATAAGCGTAGGTAACGGCAGCAGCAACTGATCCAAGGGTGACCATGAGAAGAAGGACCGCACTTTGAAAAATCCGTCTAATATTCCGTCTTCGTTTTCGATAAGCTCTTCTAGTTAATACTTCCATTGTACTCACCTCTCGTTGTAACTAGCCGCCTTTAATAGTAGTAAGTATAAAATTTATTGGCTCTTAAATAATGTCTAGATCCAGCACTTTTGACTGTGAACTAGCGTTAATTATTACCACAGTTTTCCACATTGGGGAACGTGATATACTTCGGAAAGAAAACATTTCCTATTTTTCCAATCATGGATTATACTTTCCTATGGTACTATCATGAACAAACAGAGATAACAGGGCATAAAACCGTGTTTTTCCGCTGAAAATAAAGTAGATTCTGGATTAGAAGTTTCTACGGACTGTTCAAAGTGAATGTATAGAAAACAAGAGGTGATTAGATTGGAATTTTGGTTCACAGAGAAGCAAACAAAAGATTTTGGTATTACAATGAGAGTAAAACAAACGTACCACAGTGAAAAAACGGAGTTTCAACAACTGGATATGGTGGAAACAGCGGAGTTTGGGAACATGCTTTTACTAGACGGTATGGTAATGACAACGGAAAGAGATGAATTTGTCTACCATGAAATGGTCGCCCATGTTCCACTGTATACACATCCTAATCCAAGGCATGTTCTAGTCGTTGGTGGTGGAGATGGTGGTGTAATTCGTGAGATTCTAAAACACCCTGAAGTGGAAAAAGCAACGTTAGTGGATATCGATGGGAAAGTCATTGAATACTCAAAGAAGTACTTGCCTACAATTGCAGGGAAGTTGGAAGATCCAAGAGTAGAAGTGAAGGTGGATGACGGTTTCATGCATATTGCTGAGAGCGAAAACGCCTATGATGTGATCATGGTCGACTCCACCGAACCAGTTGGACCTGCAGTTAATTTATTTACAAAGGGATTTTATGAAGGGATATCTAAGGCATTAAAAGAGGATGGATTGTTTGTGGCCCAAACGGACAACCCGTGGTTCCATCAGGATGTCATTCGAAAGGCATTTAAAGATGTAAAAGAAACGTTTCCAGTGACCCGTTTATATACTGCGAATATCCCAACATACCCTAGTGGTTTGTGGACCTTTACGATGGGATCAAAAAAATATGATCCTTTAGAAACTCCAGAAGAGCGGTTTGGAAATATAGACACAAAGTATTACACTCCGGAAATTCACCGTGGAGCCTTCCTATTGCCGAAGTTCGTGAAGGATTTGACGGAGTAAAGTCGGTAAGGAAAACGATGAAATAGGGAAGGGAATGACTAGAATGTTTTTTGATGAAGGCTATTCAGGGAAAGTGTTTATTATGGGGAACCGCTCCTATGAGGAAAGTGACATTGTCATTTATGGAATGCCGATGGACTACACAGTGAGTTTCCGGCCTGGGTCCCGTTTTGGTCCAAGTCGTATACGTGAAGTGTCCATAGGATTAGAGGAATATAGCCCATACATGGATCGTCATTTAGAAGAGGTAAAGTATCATGATGCAGGAGATATGTTACTGCCGTTTGGGAATGCAGCAAAAAGTATTGATATGATTGAGCAATTCGTAGATAAATTATTGGAAGATGGGAAGTTTCCGATTGGTCTCGGTGGAGAGCACCTTGTCAGTTGGCCGATTATCCGCTCCTTTTTTAAGAAGTACGGGGATTTAGTTATTATTCATATCGATGCCCATGCTGATTTGAGGGAGCAGTACGAAGGGGAACCCCTTTCCCATTCCACTCCCATAAGAAAAGCGTGTGAGTTGATTGGACCAGAGAATGTCTATTCCTTTGGAATCCGTTCAGGGATGAGGGAAGAATTTCAATACGCAAAAGAATCTGGAATGTACATGGCGAAGTATGAGGTGGCAGGACCATTGAAGGAAATTCTTCCGAAACTTGTAGGACGCCCTGTCTATGTAACCATTGATATTGACGTATTGGACCCCGCAGCAGCTCCTGGAACGGGAACGCAAGAGGCTGGGGGAATTACCTCAAAAGAATTATTAGAAGCTATTGTTGCCATTGCCGAATCTGGAATTGATGTTGTAGGTTGTGATCTTGTGGAAGTATCACCACCATATGATGCTGCTGATCAGACTGCAATTGCAGCGAGCAAATTTATCCGTGAAATGATTCTTGGTTGGACGAAAAATAAGTAACTGTTCTTGTCTTCTAATGAAATTACAGAAAAGAAGGTGGATGCGTAAAATCCACCTTCTTCTTTTTCATTGTTAAGAAAACAAGTAAAAGAAATATGTTTAAACAGGTAGAATTTCAGATAAAATCGGAAAAGCTTGAAGGAAACAGTATAAATTCGATATAATACATAAGTTATAAGAAAAGCGCAATCGCCTATGGAACGGGGGAAGAAAAAATGGCAGATATGGGACAACCAACAAGGCGGTCCGTGACTATTGAAATGACGACAACCATTAAGGACGGCCCCCAATCTAATACAAATGTTATCCATGCGAAGGGAGAGCTAATTAGAAAAGGAGCGACGACGTTTATCCGCTTCGAAGAGCCTTCCTTATCGTCATCAGCAGAGGAAATGTCATCTCAAGAGACAATGAGTACTACCCAAATCATAAAAATAGATCAACAGGAAATATCAGTATCCCGTAAAGGTGCAGTATCCATGAATCAGCGCTTTATTCAAGGCAAAACCACAGAAGGGATGTATCAGAGCCCTTATGGAAAAATGGCGATGCGGACAAATACAAAAGAAGCAACTTATTCTTGGGATCCAGATCATAAACAAGGGATAATTGGCCTTAACTATAACCTACATCTGCAAGGGGAAAATGCAGGGGATTATATAATACATGTGAAACTAAAGGAGGATGAAACCATATGAGTCAAGTGGAACAGGTGAAAGAACAACTGAAACAGGAAATTGTCGAGGCGATTAAAAAAGCAGGTCTAGTAACCTCGGAACAGGAGATTCCAGCCGTTGTCATCGAATCACCAAAGGAGAAGGAACACGGTGATTACGCAACCAATATGGCAATGCAACTGGCACGAATAGCCCGAAAAGCACCCCGTGCCATTGCCGATGACATTGTAAATAACTTAAATAAAGAAAAGGCAAGCGTTACAAAGGTAGAAATAGCAGGACCAGGATTTATCAACTTCTTTATGAAAAAGGATTACTTATCAGAGGTGGTTGCAACGGTACTCCAACAAGGTGCAAACTACGGTTCAACTAATTATGGACAAGGGAAACGGATTCAAGTGGAGTTTGTATCTGCTAACCCGACCGGTACCCTTCACCTTGGCCATGCGAGGGGAGCGGCAGTTGGTGACTCCCTCTGCAACATCTTGGAAAAAGCAGGCTTTGAAGTGGCAAGGGAATATTATATCAATGATGCTGGAAACCAGATTGATAATTTATCAAAATCGATAGAATCCCGTTATTTTCAAGCTTTAGGAGAAGACAAACCGATGCCTGAAGACGGTTATCACGGCAAGGATATCATCGGATTTGCAAAAGAAATCGTCGACACATATGGAGATCGTTTCAAAAACCAGACTGAAGAGGAACGTCTCGCTTTTTTCCGCGAATATGGGTTAAAGCGGGAGTTGGATAAATTGCAGGGAGATTTAGGAGACTTTCGAGTCCGTTTTGATAACTGGTATTCTGAAACATCCCTTTACACCACTGGAAAGGTGAAAGAAGTATTAGCTGAGTTGGCAGAACGAGGGGAAACGTATGAGCAGGATGGAGCTCTCTGGTTCCGCTCCACCACTTATGGAGACGATAAAGACCGGGTTCTCGTAAAAAGTGACGGATCATATACTTATTTGACACCAGACATTTCTTATCATAAGGACAAGTTTGCCCGTGGTTTTGAAGAGCTTATCAATATTTGGGGTGCGGACCATCACGGTTACATCCCTCGAATGAAGGCAGCGATACAAGCTCTTGGTTATGGAGCGGATCAGATGAATGTACAAATCATTCAAATGGTGAACTTGTTTGAAAACGGCGAGAAAGTGAAAATGAGTAAGCGAACTGGAAAAGCAGTAACGATGCGCGAATTGATGGAAGAAGTGGGAATCGATGCAACTAGATATTTCTTTGCTATGCGTGCCGCAGACACCCACCTGGACTTCGACTTGGACTTGGCCAAATCACAATCCACGGAGAATCCAGTATATTATGTACAATATGCCCATGCTAGAATATGTAGTATGCTTCGCCAAGCTTCTGATAATGGATATACCATAGATAAAGCAAGTTTGGATGGGCTCAATCTAGATCGCCTCAATTCTGAAAAAGAACTGGATCTGATGAAAAAACTAGGGGAATATCCGGAAGCGGTAACGGATGCTGCGAAAAAACGCGCTCCTCACCGGATGGCAAATTACGTATACGACCTTGCCCAAACCCTCCATAGTTTTTACAACGCAGAAAAAGTTATTAACGTTGATGATGTGGAGCTAACGATAGCCCGACTTGCACTAATGGAATCCGTAAGGACCACCATTGCAGATGCATTAAGCTTGGTTGGGGTACATGCACCAGAAAAAATGTAATATTTCAAGATTGGAGATATGGCGCAGATCTGAGAATTGTAGTCTCGGGTCGGCGCCTAATTTATATTCAGGCCAAGAGGCAATAGTGCTTATTAGACTAACCACCACAAATTAACCCATTTTCTCTCCACGATACATCCAATGTGTGACTAAAGAATCATATTTCTCTTAATTCAGTACAACGGAATAAATACCAATTATATGGAAAAAATACCATATCAAGGGGAAACATAAATCCACATCTGGTTTGTTTCAAAAACTCAATGAATTGAGGTCAATGCCTTGCTCTTATTGATAACTTCACGACGAAATGATAAACACAATTTAAGGCAAAGGAAGATGGCCACACAAAAATCCTGTACCACTAATGCGATTAGTTACAAGAACCCTTTATTAGTGGCATTTTGGTCATTGGCCTTTCCGGGGTTTGGGCACTTCCTTCTAGGGAGTCATTTGTTTGGAGTTGTTTTAGTAATATTTGAGTTTTGGATAAATTCATTATCATCTTTGAATACCGCAATTTATTTATCAATGGTAGGGGATTTTGAATTAGCAAAGGATATCATCGAAATAAAGTATTTTTATGTGTATATTCCTTTGTACATTTTTACGATTTGGGACAGTTATCGGAGAGCACAGGAAATGAACCAGGAAATCCAACTTTCCATTTTAAACAAAGAGAACGATTTGGTTACTCCCTTTTCCATGTCGATTCTAGAAGTAAATTATTTACGCAAAAAAAATCCGTTCACTGCTGTCTTTTGGTCCTTTTTTTTACCGCCGATGGTTTATATTTATCTTCACCGGTTTATTACTCTCGTCTTTTCAGCAATTTGGTGGGGTGCTTTATTATACTATACGAATATAACGGAAGCCACGTATTATTCTTTAATCGGAGAATTTGAAAAATCAAGGGAATTGCTGGACCCACAATGGGTTCTTTTCTTGCCATCGGTTTATATGTTTACTATTTTTGATGTTCATACGAAAACAATGGAAAACAATAAACTATATGAAATAGAATTGAGAAAGTATCTTAAAGATTCCTACCAAAATGGGGATATGGACTCCCTGTATTTTAAACAACAAAGGTGATGAGTATGCATATTATTGCATCATTTGAGTATTCCCCGTTTCTGGAGGTGACGATAAAGAAACTGGAGGAAAAGGAAATAAAAAAGGAAAACATAATCGCGTTACCTCTAGATAAGCGTGCAGAAACAAAACATGTCCAGGAAAGTATTGACTTATCCGCGGGGAAAAGTCGAATGGATTACGCTTTTATTATTGGGTTAATTCTTATGCTTCTTGGGACGATTTACGGTTTTCAATTAACATGGGGACCGGTAATCTGGGGGTTGATAGGCCTCGTGGCAGGAGTGGCAGTTGGAATGACAGTTGAACAGTTTTCCAATCGGCATAGACGTGGAAAAAGAAAAAGGCTGAATCAAAAAACAGCAGAAGTATTTTTGGCCGTAAAAGTACCATTAGAACAGAAAGAGATGGTGGAGAAGATTCTCTTGGAAAATGGTGCACTGGGGATTGGTCATCTGAATTGAGTAGTTAATTTAATGCAATTCGGTTATTCCATTCATCAAATTTATTAAAAGGGCATGATTCCTATCGTATTCGCGAACACTAATGACACGAAATCCAACATTTAGATGAAGGTGATTAAAATGCCATGGACGGTGGAAGATAACAAAGCTAGGATATATTACGAAGTGGAAGGAAGGGGACCTGCTATCGTATTTGTCCATCCCCCTGGAATGGGACACCTTACGTTTCGACGTCAAAAAGAAGAGCTGAAAAAACGGTTTACTGTCGTTGCCGTAGATTTGAGGGGAAATGGCCGAAGTGGTATGGATGATCAGCCATTTTCAATGGGAACGCTGGCAGAAGACGTTGTCCGAGTTCTTGATAACTGTGGAATACAAGAGACATATGCTTGTGGATACTCTAATGGGGGATCTGTTGTGCAAGAATTAGCGATTAAGTTCCCGGAAAGAATCAAAGGGGTTGTCCTGCTCGGAAGTTTTTCAGAGGTGAATAGTATTCTGTTGAGGAACGAATTTAAGTTAGGAATCTGGGCAACAAGGAATAAGATGATGAACCTCGTCTCCAATGTGTTAGCGGGGGCACATGAATGGAACCCTTTCAAAATGTATCAACTTTCTTCTTATATCAAACAGACATCTCCAGAGATATTGGAAAAATATTATCGTATGGGACTCAATTATGTTTCTACGGACAGGCTACGTCAAATAACATGCCCTGTCCTCCTGATCTATGGAGAACGGGATGATTATGTTCACCACTACCGCCACCTTTTTAAAAAATATGTCCAAGGTCCTGTAACGATGATTTTGGTGGGGAGTGTTGCTCACCAAACACCAACAAAAAAAGGAAGTGCCTTAAATCAGATCATAAAGAATTTTATTCATGAATATGAAAACCCTAGCTATACATAAGCTAGGGTTTTAGTAATCGTAAACCATTTAATATCACGAGAATCGTACTTCCCTCGTGGCCAATGACGCCGAGGGGGAGGGTGACTTGCTGAAAGAAGTTCCCAATAATGAGAAGAATGATCACTGATATGGAAAAAGCTAAATTTTGTTTCACAATTCGGTTTAAACGTTTCGATAGACGGAGTGACAACCGGATTTTATCCAGTTCACTTTTCATGAGAACAAGATCCGCTGTATCAATGGCAACGTCTGTTCCAGATCCCATGGCAATTCCAATATCGGCTTTTGCCAAGGCGGGGGCATCGTTCACACCGTCTCCAACCATGATCACTGATTTATATTTTTCTTTCAGGTGGTCCACTTCTCTTACTTTCTGCTCAGGTAGACATTCGGAAATCCACTCATCGACACCGGCTTCCTTGGCAATGGATCTAGCAGTTGTTTCGTGATCACCGGTAATCATCACCGTTTTTAATCCCATCTCCTTTAACTTCTGTATTGTTGCTGAAGCATTTTTACGGATTTGATCTTTAATGGCAAAGGCACCGGCAATTTCCCCATCCACTGCTGCATATACAATGGTTTTTCCTTCTCCTTGGCGTAAACGTTCCCAGTCTTTCCAATCAGGAGGAACAGGAATACTATTAGAACGATTCATGAAAGCGATGCTCCCAAGGGACCATTGTTGACCAGCAATTTCTGCACGAACTCCGTATCCAATTACATCCTCAATAGTTAGTACTTCCGGGAGTTCCCCCCTTGATTCTTTCTGGCAAAACTTATAAATTGCTTTTGCCAAAGGATGGTTAGACTGTTGCTCAATCGCGCCAACCGCAGAGTAAAGTTGATCTCTCGTCATGTCTTCAACAACGAGTGTGTCTGTTACATCCGGTGCGCCCTCTGTAATCGTTCCGGTTTTGTCGAAGGCGATGACGTTTGCTTTGGAGAGTTGCTCCAGGTAGATACCCCCTTTCATTAAAACGCCGTTTCTGGCGCCGGTAGAGATGGCTGACAGGAGGGCGGGCATCACGGAAGCTACGACGGCACAGGGGGATGCCACGACTAGAAGGACCATTGCTCGATAAAAGGTGTCTTCAAATGTCCACCCTAGCATGGTGTACGGAATGAAGAGCATCAGGCAAACCATGGCGAGAACGATAATAACATATGGACCTTCTATTTTTTCGATCCACTGCTGAGTGGGGGGGCGTTCGGATTTGGCTTGCTGGACAAGCTGAATCATTTTTTGAAAAAGGGAGTCGTGATTCTCTTTCGTCACTTCCACCGTTATAGAACCTGTTCCATTAATCGTACCGTTAAAAACGTGGCTGGAGGTAATCTTAGTCACAGGAACTGATTCTCCTGTTAAAGTGGATTCATCCACTGTGGTCTCTCCAGAAAGGACGATCCCGTCTACGGGGATACTCTCTCCTGGGCGAATAAGAACGTGGTTGCCGATCTGGATGTCATCAATCGGGACAGTATGAATTTCTCCAGTTTTTTCGTCGATTAGATTTGCGTCGGCAGGTGCCATTTGAACAAGGGCGGATATGTCTTTCTCACTTTTTTGCCACGTGTAAGTCTCAAGTGCACCACTCAATGAAAAGATAAATATAAGTATCGCCCCTTCATTCCAGTAGCCGATGGAGGCGGCACCGATGGCTGCGAGAATCATGAGAATCTCCACACTAAGAGAGTGTTCCTTTATAAGATCAAGCAACCCTTCCTTCGTCTTATAATAGCCGCCAATGACATAAGACAATAAGTATAAAATAGTAGCAGCTGAACTTGGTATCATGCTTTGCTCCACAATATAGCCAATGAGAAGAAATGCCCCCCCTAGCAGGGAAAAAATTAATTCACGGTGATTAGATATGTTCGAGATAGTCCCATGACGGCTTTTTTCAACAAAAGATTGGTTAGTGGATAAGCCATCGTTCCTTTCCATCATTCTTCAACTCCTTTAGGAAAATGGTTAATTAGAGGTCTTTTATGTGTAGATCATCATTTCTTATTTGAGAATTAGAATCATCATCAATACCCTTAAAAAGCAGAAAATGCTGCCACCGTTGAATCGGTGACAGCAAGAAAAATAAATGCTTGGAGGTGAATCTATTCATTTAGCGCACTCTCGTAAAACGGGAGGTGCTCTGTACATATATATGCCTATTAGGCATTAGTTGTTACAAATAACTTATACCCTATTGGCACAAAAGTCAAACGAAAATAGTATAGGAAATAGGGTTGCAAATTTCTTCTCCTTCCCGTATAAATGAAATAATATTAGCGGGAATGTAAGTACGTATCTGTGTTTTACATGGCTACTAACCATTCAAGTCAAGAAAGGGGATGGCTAATCGTGAAGAACAAGGTAGCGGCTATTCAATTGCGATCAGAGAAAGGCTCGGTGGAAAAAAATAGACTTCATGCTGTTGAAAAAGTAAAAGAAGCTGCTGCTGCAGGGGCAAAACTTATTGCGTTACCAGAACTTTGGGTTACAGGATATGGCATTGGAACGGAGTTGTTTCGGGAGTTAGGAGAAACGCCAGATGGGGAAACGGTCACTATGTTTCGGCAGATGGCGAGGGAGCTTAGTGTCGTATTAATCATCCCTTTTCCGGAACGGGGAAAGTCCCCAATGATACTTGGGGAGGAAGAAGCCGGGGAATCCATCTTTATTTCAACCGCTGTCATTGATAGCGACGGGGAACTGAAGGGTGTATACAGAAAATCTATGCTTTGGGGTGCGGAACGGGGAACATTTTCTCCAGGACCTATAGAATATCCCATTTTTAATACATCGATTGGAAAAATCTCTGTTCTAATCTGCTATGATATTGAATTTCCAGAGCCTGCAAGGCTGGCTGCACTCCGTGGGGCAGATCTACTTGTTGTCCCATCTGTCTGGAGTGTGGAAGCTCAACATCGCTGGGATATACAACTTCCTGCAAGGGCTTTAGATAATGGCATGTATGTGCTCGGAGTTAATACCGTAGGAGAAGGTGCTTGTGGAAAAAGTAAGTTTTTAGGTCCCGATGGGCGGCTGAAAGCTGAAGCATCACTTACGGGGGAAGAGATCATTTACGGGGAGATAAATCCAGAGATTCTATCAACGGTAAGGGATACTATCCCTTATCTCCGTGATTATCCATTGGAATTAACGCCAGGGGGAAAAGTGAAAACGGGGAAGATAAAAGGAGCCTAATAAAAACGGAATCAATTGATTGTATGGATGCCGGGTAAGAGGTGGTTGATTGATGGTGGAAGTTTTGTTCAAAGTTAAGATTCTATAAGTTTTTGCACCTTCGAAAAATTATTTTTTGTGAATCACTAATTGTGCTTTCTCCTTTTCTTTTTTCTTTACATAGATCTTATAGATGTCACTGCCTGAGCCAGATGAAATGGAATTCGGAGGACGATTAGAATCACAGACAATTCGATACTTGATGGCAGCGGCCTTTAACTTATCTGTGGCCTTGTAGTAATCTTCCATTTTAAACGTGGTGTAAACGAGTGCTTTTTTACTGGATAAAAGATATTCAACTAAATTGACAAGAAACATTTGAATCCCCCATTCTGATCCGTTTTAGAACCGCTCACTTCAATAGTATTAACCTTCAATAAAGGAATCTCATACTAAAAATACGCATATAAATACAATTTTAAAAATAGGTTTGAGATTGATAGATTAAGGGAATATAATAAAGCCTTATGGAATATAGGTTTATAGTCAGGCTGTTAGCTCTATAAATTTAATAGAATTTTGAAAAAAGTTATATTTATTATTTGCAGAGAATGAACAAGTTGTGTATCATAGTCTGTAGTGAGAATTTTTTATATTAAAATAACGTTACAAATATTTTAAATATTTACGTTATTTTAACACAAAAAGATCTCTACATAAAAAAAAGGGGGAAATGAATAGTGAAGAAATTAGTTGGCTTATTTTTTGCATTAGTACTTATGGGTTCACTTCTAGCTGCCTGTGGTGATGACGAAGTGACAGTTGCAACGGACACGAACTACGTGCCGTTTGAATTCATGAACACAGAAACTGGTGAAATGGAAGGGTTCGATATCGACCTAATCTATGAAATTGCTGATAGAGTCGGGTTCGAAATTAATCTTGAAGTAGTAGAGTTTGATGGCATTTTAGCAGGTATGGAAACTGGCAGATATGATATTGGTATTGCTGGGATGACAATTACAGAGGACAGAGCAAAAGTATTTGATTTCTCTGATCCTTACTATGATGCTGGTCTAGTATTAGCAGTTCGTGCCGACGAAGAAGAAATTCAATCCATTGATGATGTGGATGGGCGTCCGGTGGCAACTCGTGCTGCAACAACTAGTGAAGATTATTTAGTAGAAAACACGGATGCAGAAGTGCGTCTATTCCCAGATATTGTTAATGCTTATCAAGACTTAATTGCAGGACGTGTAGATGCAGTTATCTATGATGTTCCGAACGTATTGTACTACATTGAAACAGAAGCACTTGGAGAAATGAAAACAGTAGGTGACCTATTAACAGGGGAACAATATGGAATTGCATTCCCGGCTGATTCTGAATTAAGGGCACAAGTAAACGAAGCATTAGCAGAAATGAAAGAAGATGGAACATATGGTGACATTTACGAAAAATGGTTTGGTGAAAGACCATAATAATTAACTAACATCAGTGTACAGAATAACAATTAAAGCGCAACGGGTGAGCAGCTTGTTGCGCTTTAGTTTTCTAATGTGCAGGTAGGAGGTTCATAGAATGTTTGATGGTTTAATAGATTTAATAAACAGCCCCCACTGGGGAAATACACTTCCATTTATCCGGCGTGGTTTGGCTCTCACCCTTTATATTACATTTGTGGGTGTTTTCTTTGGCTTTATCATTGGAGCTTTAGCTGGATTTGCTCGATTATCAAAGAATAAAATTATTTATGGAGTTGCAACCGTTTATATAGAGTTAATACGCGGGACCCCAATTCTTGTACAGGCCTTATTTCTTTATTTTGCCATATCACAATCTTTTGGTATTAATTTTCAGGCAGTAACAGCAGGTATTATTGCCATCGCAGTCAATGCAGGTGCTTATATCGCTGAAATTGTCCGTGGTGGTGTTGAATCCATTGATAAAGGGCAAAAGGAAGCGGGACGCTCCATCGGATTAAGTTCAAGTCAGACGATGAGGTATATCATTTGGCCGCAAGCGTTTAAACGAATGATTCCCCCTTTAGGGAACCAATTTATAATCAGCTTAAAGGATACATCCATTTTTGCAATCATATCCGTCGGGGAAGTGACATTCTTATTACGTCAGTATGTTAGTTCCACGGCTGTTACGTTCGAGCCTTATGTGATGCTCAGCTTAGCTTACTTAGTCATCACGATTCCAGCGATGCTCATATTGCGTGCTATTGAACGGAGGTTAGATGTCTAATGATTAAGGTAACAGATTTGCATAAATCATTTGGGGACTTAGAAGTTCTGAAAGGGATTAATGCGGAAGTCCAGGAAAAAGAAGTGGTCTGCGTCATCGGACCTTCAGGTTCAGGAAAAAGTACATTTCTCCGATGCATTAATAGATTAGAAGATATTACTTCAGGGGAAGTAGTTATTGATGGGGAAAGTTTAACAGATCCGAAGTTAAACATTAATAAGCTGCGGTCTCAAGTGGGAATGGTTTTTCAGCACTTTAACCTCTTCCCACATAAAACGGTGCGGGAAAATATCACATTGGGACCTATAAAAGTGAAGGATATGAATCAAGAAGAGGCTAACAAACTGGCAACTCAGCTATTGGAAAAAGTTGGTTTGTCTGATAAGGCCGATGTATATCCCGCCAGTCTGTCTGGTGGACAAAAGCAGAGAGTTGCGATTGCACGGGCATTAGCGATGAGTCCAAAAGTCATGTTATTCGATGAGCCAACTTCAGCTCTTGACCCTGAGTTAGTTGGGGATGTTCTGGAGGTAATGAAGGACCTGGCTAAAGAAGGGATGACCATGATCGTAGTAACCCATGAAATGGGATTTGCCCGTGAAATGGGCGACCGGGTGATCTTCATGGATGAGGGAAAGATTATGGAAGAAGGTACTCCAAGTGAAATCTTTGATAATCCACAAAACCCTCGAACACAAACGTTCTTAAGTAAAGTGCTTTAGCTTTTAGAAGGCTCCAAAAGTCCGTTCATTAGAACAGATTTTTGAAGCCTTTTATTGAGTATAAGAAAAGCGCAAGCGCCTTGGTCACGGGCGAAAGTCACTGGAAGGACTTTGAAAGAAGCCGCTTTTTGGCTTCCGAAAAGGCCTGAAGTGATCCGAGCCCGTAGGCGCTGGAGCTAGACAACTTGCCCGAAGGTGCCAAAACTTATACTTTCTAATCTTTTAAGAAAAGCGCAAGCGCCCTTTTATGACATTAGTTAGAGAAGTGGGGAGATCGTCGTAGCCAATTTCTCCTTCGTTTTGTCTAGCAAGGTCCTATTATCCAATAAATCCATTGTAATTTTTTCCCCATGTTGGTAAAAATCAACCTCTATCTCATCCTTCACCTGTCGAATCCACTGTTCATCGGAGATGATACAATTAACTTCGTGGTTGAGATGAAAGCTTCGCTTATCAAAGTTTGCTGTTCCGATATCCACAATGTCATCATCAATTACAATAACTTTTGAATGATAAAATCCTTTGTAAAATTGCCGGATTTCAACTCCTGCCTCTAAGAGGGACTTAAAATAAGGGATGGCAGCATCTTTAACAAGAGGGTGATCAGGTTCTTTGGGAATCAATATTTTAACCCTCACCCCTTTTTTCACCAAATCAATGATCGCATCACGCATATCTGCTCCAGGAATGAAATATGGAGTTCCGATCATTAACGATTTCTTTGCCCTGTGAATTAAAGACATGATGGTTTCTTTCGCGTGTGCCCCATTGGTTGGAACAATTTGAACCTTCAAAGGACCTTGTGGCAACGGTGGATAATACAGGCTTTCCTTTTCGGGGGAGATTTTGGATTTTGAGGCACGCTGCCAATCATAAAGAAATTGTTTTTGCAGATCATAAACCGCTTCTCCCTGTAGCTTCAAATGATAATCCCGCCACGGTCCCATTTTCGGATCGCGGCCTAAATATTCATCCCCTACGTTATATCCGCCAATATAAGCTGTTTTCCCGTCAATAACGGTAATTTTTCGGTGGTTTCTCTCATTTAACGTATAAAAGAGATATGGAAACGACGGGGGATTTGCTTTGGCAAAAGATATCCCAGCATCTTTCAGTTGTTTCAATGAACGGCGGGAAATTTTTGAGCCGACCCAATCTACTACTAGCCTTACAGTAACTCCTTGCTTCGATTTTTTCATTAAATTAGTTAACATTTTCATTCCGATATGATCATCGCGAAAAATATAGAAATACATATGGATATGGTTTGTTGCCTGCGAAATTTCTTTAAAAAGATCATCAAACAATCTATCTCCCTGGGAAAAAAATTGTGCATTACTTTGTCTTATTGGGGCTTCTTTGTAAGGTTTTATGGCAGACTGATGTTTTTTTGAACCGAGCCAAATATCTATTGCCATCCAGGCAATGAGAAGAAACAAGATGATAAACAAAGTCAAAAGAAACAAAGAAAACCCTCCAGTGAAAGAATGATCTTATTAAGTAGACTATCCCTAAAAATGCATTTTTACGCAATTCGAGTAAATGATGTTATTCCCGAAATATTCGGAATCTAATCTTAAAAATAGTTATTCTGAATGAATACTCATTCACTAAAATATATGCTATAATGATAACTAAATTATGATTATATTCAGAATTTGGTGAAAATACGTGGTTTAGCAAAGACAGAAAGGGGAATTTTACGTGGAACCAATTATGATTAACTGGATGATGTTCATTGCTGTAACAGGATACGCCCTTTATTTATTTGGAACATTGGTGAAAACAAGAATAGAGTATATCAAACTTGGCCAAAAAGCTGAATTTCATCTCACCTTGAAAGAGCGCTGGGAAGCCATTTGGGTTATGGTATTCGGACAGAAAAAACTGCTGAAGGATAAAAAAAGTGGAATTATTCACGTTATGCTTTTTTATGGTTTCTTGTTGGTACAGTTCAGTGCCATTGATGTTATTTGGAAAGGTCTAGCGCCAGAGTCACATCTCCCGTTAGGACCTGTTTACCCGTATTTTACATTCTTTCAGGAAATTGTTGTGGTCATGATACTGATAGCAGTCTTATGGGCCTTCCACCGCCGCTACGTGGAAAAGCTTGTGAGGTTGAAACGTAATTTTAAAGCGGGACTTGTCCTTATTTTTATCGGAGGTCTTATGATCTCCAAGCTTTTTGCAAAAGGAATGGAAATGGTTTGGTTAGATAAAGGTGCGACTGGTTTTGAACCTATTGCCTCAGTTATTGCAACCGCTTTCGTTGGGATCGGAGCAACTGCAGCAGGAGCCATGTTTTTTGTGTTTTGGTGGATGCACTTGTTGTTTCTACTCATTTTCTTGGTGTATATTCCGCAATCTAAACACGCCCATTTGATCGCAGGTCCAGCAAATGTTTGGCTTGGCCCAACACATAAAAAAGGTCAACTGACACCGATTAATTTTGAAGATGAAGATGCAGAGAAGTTTGGGAAAAATCAAATTGAAGATTTCGATCATAAGCAGCTTCTTGATCTCTATGCCTGTGTGGAATGTGGCCGTTGTACTAATATGTGTCCTGCAACAGGAACAGGTAAAATGTTATCTCCAATGGACCTCATCGTTAAGATGCGCGATCATCTCACAGAAAAAGGTGCTGCTGTCACCTCCAGAAAACCATGGATGCCAACGTTTGCCTTTAATCATACAAAGGGTAATCAGCTAGCTGCCGCTGCAACAGCAGTTGATCCATATGATGTAAGCCTTATTGGGGAGGTCATCACAGAAGAGGAAATCTGGGCCTGTACAACATGCCGCAACTGTGAAGATCAATGTCCTGTCATGAACGAACATGTGGATAAAATAATGGATATGCGACGTTACCTTGTCCTAACGGAAGGAAAGATGGATACAGAAGCACAGCGAACAATTAAAAATATAGAAAAGCAAGGAAATCCTTGGGGAATTAATCGGAAAGAGCGGGAAAATTGGCGCGATGGCCGGGATGATATTGATGTACCTACAATTAAGGAATTAAAGAAGCGTGGCGAAGAGTTCGAGTACCTTTATTTCGTAGGTTCCATGGCATCCTTCGATAATCGAAGCCAAAAAATTGCCCAATCATTAGCAAAAATCATGAATCAAGCTGGAATTAAGTTTGCCATTCTAGGAAACAAGGAAAAGAATTCTGGTGACACTCCGAGGCGAATTGGCAATGAATTTTTATTCCAGGAGCTTGCCACAGCAAACATCCAAGAGTTTGAGAAAAATGGTGTGAAAAAGATCATTACAACAGACCCGCATATATATAATACGTTTAAAAATGAGTATCCCGATTTTGGATTGGAAGCTGAAGTATTCCACCATACGGAACTTATTTTTGAGTGGCTTCGGGAAGGACGTATTAAGCCCACTAAAGAAGTTAATGAAACGATCGTCTATCATGATTCCTGTTATTTAGGCAGATATAACGATGTATACGACGCACCAAGGGAAATTTTAAAAGCCATCCCTGGAGTGAAACTAGTGGAGATGGAACGGAATCGGGAAAATGGTATGTGCTGTGGAGCTGGTGGAGGAATGATGTGGATGGAAGAGGATACAGGAACACGTGTCAATGAAGCGCGTACAGAGCAAGCCCTTACCGTAACTCCTTCTGTTATCGGAAGTGCCTGTCCGTATTGTTTAACGATGTTGAGTGATGGAACGAAGGCGAAGGAAGTAGAAGAAGAGGTTAAAACGTTAGACATTGTAGAAATATTGGAAAAATCTTTAGTAGGAAAAGAGGATTCTGAATCTGCGTGACGAAATGAAATATTAAGTAAGTAAAAGAATATTCTAAATATTCGAGTGCCTCGTATGATTCATGGGGCGCTCGAATAGATATGTAACATAGGCTCATGTCGTACAAGGTTTGTGAAAAGGTAGTTAGAGTCAATAAAAGTGGCAGTATTTGAAAGCGCTTTAAAACCTTGTACAAAATGACTGAGCGAGCGTTCGTTCAATCACTAATTTTGGTAATTATCACTATTTTTTTCAAGAAAAGTAGTTTGTCATTTGGGGCAAAACGAAAACAAGGAGGATGAAGAATGGGGAAAACTGTCATTGTAAGCGGAGCGAGAACACCTATCGGAAAGATGGGAGGAAAGTTGTCAAGTTTCACAGCATCACAACTAGGGGGAATAGCGATCAAGGAGGCATTGAGGCGGGCGAATCTGGAAGGGGAGGATATTAATCATGTAATTATGGGATCAGTGCTTCAAGGGGGCCAAGGGCAGTTGCCGTCACGTCAAGCGATGCATGAGGCAGGGATTCCTTGGGAAGTGGAAACAGAAACCATCAATAAAGTTTGTGCGTCAGGGATGCGCAGTGTGACGTTAGGGGACATCTTGATCCGAGCGGGGGAGCAGGAGATAGTTGTCGCCGGTGGAATGGAATCCATGAGCCAGGCTCCGTTTTTTGTGAAAGGGGCAAGGTTTGGGTTCCGGATGGGGGAACAGAAATTTCACGATATGATGGTTCATGATGGGTTAACATGTACGTTTACAGGTGTGCATATGGGGAGTTACGGAAATGGTGTTGCGGCAGAATGTGGCATAACTCGGGAAGCACAGGATGAGTGGTCGTTCGGAAGTCATCAAAAGGCGGTAGCAGCGATTCAGGATGGAAAGTTTGTTGAAGAGATTGTACCAGTGGAAGTTCCACAGCGGAAAGGTGATCCAGTTGTGGTGAAGGATGATGAGTCGCCGCGCGCGGATACAACGGTGGAGCGGTTGGCAAAATTACGGCCGGTTTTCGGTGAGGATGGAACGATTACGGCAGGGAACGCGCCTGGGGTGAATGACGGGGCAGCGGCAGTGGTGCTGATGAGCGAAGATAAAGCGAAAGGGCGCGGATTGGATCCGTTGGCAACAATTATCGGGCATGCCCAAGTCGCGGTTGAGCCGGAGAATTTTCCGAAAACACCGGGTCTTGTGATAAATAAATTGTTGGAGAAGAGCGGGAAGTCGCTTTCAGAGATTGATTTGTTTGAAGTGAATGAAGCATTCGCGGCCGTAGCTTTGGCGAGCGGACAAATTGCGGAGTTGGATCCGGCGAAGTTAAATGTGAATGGCGGCGCGGTAGCCTTGGGGCATCCGATCGGGGCGAGTGGTACAAGGATCATCCTGACGCTGGCGTATGAGTTGAAGCGCCGTGGCGGAGGAATTGGTGTAGCAGCAATATGCAGCGGAGGCGGCCAAGGAGATGCAGTGATGATAGAGGTGTAGGAAAAAATCATGTTTTTTGATTTTTTCCTACACCGGCTACTAAGCGGAACCACTGCCATCTATTAAGCGCGTTAGGAGTGAATTTCTCTTAACGTGCGTGCAGTGAGGCGGAGCGACTGGAATAGATTTAAAAGGGCGGGTTTTGCCCTTTTAAAGACTTGTTTGAGGACTATTACACCGGCTACTAA
>NZ_JAHQCS010000188.1 GCF_019042215.1 Evansella tamaricis
GTTGAGAAGAGCCCACTTGAATCCCATATAAAAGCAGCTTTGGCTTTGGTATTGAATGCTAGGATGGAACAGGAAAGAGATGAGTACATTAACGCCCCTTCTTCTAACCGAACAGGCCGCCCCGTTTGCCGTTCGGGTACAAGTCGCCGCTTCTTCTGACCGAACAGAACGACCCAGCTGACGTTCGGGCACTACTCGTCCCTTCTTCTGACCGAACGAGCTCCGGCCGAAGTGCCGCAAGATTGTTTAAAACCCCAGAACGGATCAATTACTGTACCAATCTCGTACTTTCTTTTTTCTATTTTTATGGTATCCTAGTTTCAACTGGAGGTAATGAATCTATGAAAAAATTAATCTTCCTTTCCCTACTCACTGCCATTCCCTTGGGGGCAGGCATTTCCCTAGTTTTCCAAGACTTCACAATCACAATCCTAATCACCATTGCCTTCTGGGGAGTTCTGACCGCGGGATTAATAACTATCAATTATTCCTTCAATAAATGGGACACCCCTTCCGTAAAACAGGAAAGAAATATTCACCTCAACCTCCCTTATGACAAAACGTTTGAACTTTGTCAAAAGTCCATCAGTACCATCCATGGGGCAAAACTGACACTTATTGACCCTACTGAAGGCCTCCTACGGGCCAAAACAAAAATAAACATCCGGACATGGGGCGATACGATTGAAATTAAGCTATATCGGGGCAAAAACAGTACGAATGGCGAAGCACCTACCATCGCCCGCATTCAGAGCAGGCCCGCCGTTCCCACCACCATCATCGACTATGGAAAAAACAAGGAGAACATCGACCTCCTAACAACCTATCTCGAAGCACAAAATCAGTAATCGCTATTGTTTACAACAGATGCTTTCACAAAAGATACTTTCACGAGAAAAAAAGGGTGCCCGTCATCAGGAAGGAAGAAATCAGATCCTTTACCATGATGAGGCACCCCTTCGTATGTTTGGTTAAAAGAAAATGAGGAACTGTAATATGGTCAGTCCCATAACTAGACCGATTGGCGCCAGTTTTAACATGGTAACACCGTTCACCGTCAGGATCAGTTTCTCTAGTGGATTCTCGGTTGGAGAGGCCAAAAATGCGATGAGACGATCCCCTTTTGTTTTCTCAGATTTCATGGGGAAATCCGGTACATCTACATGATATTCGTCTAGCTTAGAACGCAGGAATCTTTCTTTTTCCAATGGATCCTGTTGTTTATGCTTCAAGGAAATCCCCTCCTAATAGTGCTTTTAGCCGATGAATCCCGTGATGCAAACGTGATTTGACAGTGCCGAGTGGAATCTCTAAAATGACGGCAATCTCTTCCTGTGGCAAATCGTGGTAGTAATAGAGGAGGATGATCGCACGCTGTTTCGGGGGGAGCTTCCCAATGGCTTCGCGGATTGTCATACGGTCAGCCATATCAATACTAGTTTTGGTAATAGGAACAAGAGATGGGAAAAACGACTTCAGCTTTTTTCTCCTGTTCAGTTTATTCACCATCAGCCGGTAGGCGATTTGAAACAGATACGGCTTCAGTTTTCCCATCGCCGGGTCGTACTGATGTTTATGCTGCTGCAATTTCACAAACGTATCTTGAACAATATCAATGCTGAGCTGTTCGTCCCTCGTATACCGGTAAAGGAAGGAATACAAGGAATCCTTCATCAGCCAGTAAATGGCATCCAGTGCATCACGATCCCCAGCCTGATACGCGGTCATCAATTCCTCTTCCCGTCTCTCTCTAGCCAATTTCCTCTCCCCAGCGCTCTTTAATTGTTTTTAACGTCATTGCAATTCTTTGAATCAAATAAATAAACGATACGACCGTAAAGGCTTGCGCCTGATTTGTAAAAAATTGGACATATACATTCTCCACGGTTAGTCCGGAGGTGATCAAAAAGTTCAGCACCTGGACACAAATCATCGAATAGATGGCTAAACACAGTGTCATCGTATCAAACACATTCCATCTCAGGTAAAGTTTTGTTTTCTTATAGTTAATTCTACCATACTCCCGGACGACATATTTCCGGTCCATCGGAATGGCAATACTGATGATGATGATAATCACTATGGCCGCGACCACGAGCGATACTATAAATCCTGTACCCATTCGCAACACCCTCCCCCAGTTCTATTTACTAACTATACATACGGGAAAGAAGAAAAGTTCAAAAAAATTTCGGGAGGTGACAGGCACTTGTCGAATTCGACAAGTGCCTGTCACCTCCCGATTTAGATTTTTACCCGTTCTGTTGGCTATACATAAAATCGGAGATGCTCTTTGAGGTGATCAGCAAATAGATGAAAATTACATACGAGCCTAATACAATGATCGTCCAAATGATCTCCCCTAAAGGCATTTGGAAATTAATCATCACGACGATTCCCATTACTACTTCCAGAGACAATATAACGATTGTTATCACTTTTGCCCACATATAACCTTCGTACATGAACCACCAAATCACTATTCCAACGATA
Organism: Evansella tamaricis; assembly: GCF_019042215.1. Classification (GTDB taxonomy): domain Bacteria; phylum Bacillota; class Bacilli; order Bacillales; family Salisediminibacteriaceae; genus Evansella; species Evansella tamaricis. The sequence goes on from NZ_JAHQCS010000188.1 coordinate 2,494, forward strand.
CTTGCCAATAACGATTCAAAACTGGGAGCCAGAAAAAATCCCACAATTAAATATAAGATTAATAGACTGACAATTACGATCAATAATACACGACCCTTTTTTTCGCCACCTAACATAAGCCATCAACCCCTCCATATGAACAACTGAAATTGGATTATGTCTCACTTTCTTCTAACCATGCCGCTATTTTTTTCAGAATCTCATCCTCCAGTTGATCTTGCTCACCCTCATCGTGAATCGCTTGGTCAGCATACTCCCGCGGGAACATTTCCTTTATGGATTCCAAGTAATAGGATCCATCCATGGGCTCCCGCAATCCGTCGAACGTGTAAGAACCGTTATCCTCTTTGAGTTTGATAAGTAGCGGCCCAGACCGACCCGACTGAGCCTCCTCTCCTGTCGCGCGGTTAAATCCCAGATAAAGGGATTTCATATACACTTCAACGGTATCATCAATAACAGCCGCTCCATAAACATGATGCGCTTCAAACTGCTTTTCGGTTGGGAAAAACTTATCCTCGTAATACTCAACGATATATTTGGATATAAGTTCATTCATCTCATCCGTTACGGTGACTTTGTTTCCCGCTTCACCCTGATCCTGGTCGCTGCCGCTAAATTGATCACCAGTACAGGCAACGCTAGTGAGGAGCAGGAGTACCGTACTCGTCAAAAGAAATCCAAGTTTACTAATAGTAATGTGTCTCACCGATTCTCCCCTTTTCTTGCGACAAACTTTATTATTCGATTGATTGCTCTTATAACATTGACGTTTGCCGTTTAGGCAAGTCTTATAGATATATTGACGTTTGAGAATACTTTTCGATTCACTATTTTGAATCTTTTTTGGAAAACAACAAGGTCTATTTTAAAAATGCAGCTCAAAGATTTGCATGAAAAATTGAGGATGTACTTATTGCGACCGAACCGACTTCGTGCTTCCTCGTTGGGCACAACTTGAGACAACTTCTTACCGAAACCCTTTTAGAGACGAACGTATCCTGGCATCTAATGTAATGAAGTGGGATTCATTTAGAGGAGGACATCTTCGATTGGTCTTCTTGGGCTTGGGTATGTTTCGTTCAGTGGGTATCCCATACGGAAGATAAACAATCCTTCCCAGTCATTGTCACCGGTTAATTTTTGCAGTTCCTCCCCGAAGTATGGAACGGCCCCAATTATTTTTTCCCTGTCTGTCATCTCATTTACTTGATTTAGGGGGTGCATGCCTAGTCCCTGGCTAGCTCCGAATAGATGCAACCTCTGCCAAACTCTTCCGGCCCTAGCCCGTTGTTCATTGTCCATCGGATCTCGGACAGCAAGTAGACCAAACGCCGTTGCGGTGGGAATGTGTTTTGTCTTAGTGGCCTCTAGCCAAAAATCATCATTTTGTTTGTTGGATAATGGTGGCAACATTTTACCAGCCGCTCTGATCAAAAAAGGTTCACCTTGAGCATCTAACGTAATCCCATCACGGCTTTCCTGGATTTCCTTCCAATCTTCCTTAAACCACTTATTACTTGAGTCACTCATTTCTTTATCGGAAATAATCGCTTCCGTGGCTTTTATGATTAGTTCTCCCACTTGTTTTTTATCCTCTAAACTTGTGAACCATGATAGTCTTACTTTGCGTTCCTCTGAGCAAAGGGTTTCCATCTCTTTCATCATGGTTGATGAGATTTCCTTTGTTGTATCATATTCCCCTCGATGAGTGTGTCGGTACGGGATGGCGCGATATAGTTGGGAATCACGGGATGTGGTTTTTCCCAAAGTGATCTTGGCAATGGCTGTTGGGTCGGCTGGATTCGGCATGTAGTGTATTTGGGATTGGTATCCGTGGGCGGGGGCGGAAAGCATGATGTTTTCGATTGCGCACCCTAGGCCCATATACATCTCCCGGTGGTAGGGATCGATGGCGCCGATGTTCCGTGCTTTGTCGGCGAAAACGTCGATTTGATTTTCTGTTATTTTGAACAGCCATGGTTGGCTATTGTGGGGATTGGATGCTAATATGGCGTCACGGATCAGGGGCATGGGGCCTTTGAGGTCCGTTTGTGCTGCGATGTTCCATGGTTCATAGGCCGGTCCTTGCCCAGTACTGAAAACTCCTTGTTCTATGGCACGCCATGTGGTACCTCCTAGGCTAAGGATAAGTATTGCTGCTGCTGATTTTTTGATAAATGATCGTCGTGTCATGGGGGTATTGGTGTGTTGGTTTGGATGCTGTTTTTCATAGGTCATTTGGTTTTTTCCTCCTTATGTTTCTCATTTATAATTGTCGTTCAGGTAGGGGCGAATCACGGTCATTAGGAGTTGAAAGCCTTGATCCATGCTCGCTTCCGTAATTTCTTCGCCTCCTGATTCCAGAAATGATAGCCAATAGTTACTGATAATCCAGCTGATTTTAAGGAGCGCTTCTGTATCGCCATGTGTATCTGGTTTTCGAATAATTCCCAGGTTTACGAATTGGTCGATCATCCCTTTCTGCTGTTGGAGTCTTGTTTGCTGAATGGCATGGTGTCGTTCCTCCAGTTGGGAGTTGTGCTTCAGCAGGACGAGGTGTTCTCGGTAAAAAAAACGGTATTTCCACTCCAACTGGAAGTTCATTCGAAGGAGGCTCTGGAGGATATCCAAGTTGGTTTGGTTGGTTTGAGTCGTTTGTGACGTTTGAGTCGTTGGTGACGTTTGAGTAATTTTGGCAGTTTCGGCATGTTTAACGGTTTTGGCGACTTTGTTGGTTTCAGTGAGTTTGGCGGTTTCGGTATGTTTGTTGGTTTTGGCGGTTTCGGTATTATTAATAGTTTGGGTATTTTGGGCAGTTTGGGCAGTTTCGACTGTTTCAAGAGTTTGGTTTATTTTGCTGGTTTCTGTTCCTGTGTTTTCTGGAATGGTTACTTCGTCTTCTAGGAAATTCGACCATAGCTGACCCCAATCGGTTATCATCCACTCTAATATCTCACGGATTATTTCTTCTTTGTTTTTGAAATGGTAATAGAGATTTCCTGTACTTATCCCCATTTTTTCTGCAATGTGGTTAGTGGAAACTTGGCTTGTACCATGTTCATTAAATAACTCAATAGCTGTTTCCGTAATTTTATCCTTTGTTTTTGTCTTCATGGCTGTACGTACGGACCTCCATTTCTTTGTGTTTTCTTTTTGTCCGGCATGAGTAATTTTTTTGTTTGTGTGGTTCACTGACCTTAGTAACTTTCCAATCATTACGCCAAATGGCTTTAGAGTAATTACTCTAATTTACCCATAACTATATTTTAGAGTATTTACTCTAAAAATCAAGCGTTATAATTCGACATAATCTGATGTAGGGATTCATTTTATATTTCCTGTTGGGAAGTGGCTGTCTACCACTTGTTGAAGTCTAGTTTAGGGATTGTTTTTTGGGGAGAAAAATCTGATGGTATTGAATTTAATTGAGGTGAGGAAAGAAGTTATTGTAAGGAAGATATTGAAGTTATTATAGTCGTCTTACCTTTTTTTCGGGATTATCTTTATTCCTTTTAATAACAAATTTGTGTTTTTGAATGAAGTGTTATATTGAGGCGTGGGTGGTGGTAGTTTCATCTTTAGGAGAATGATGCGGTGATGACGGCAATATCTATTCCCTCTCTGTTTCGGGAACAACTTGCTCCAGCTTCTGACCGAAATCCTTCTCAGCCTCCCCGTTCGGGCACAACTTGCTCCAGCTTCTGACCGAAACACTTCTCGTCCTCTGCGTTCGGGAACAACTTGCTCCAACTTCCGACCGAAATCCTTCTCGGCCTTCTCGTTCGGGAACAAGTTGCTCCAACTTCTGACCGAAATCCATCTCGGCCTCCCCGTTCGGGAACAACTTGCTCCTGCTTCTGACCGAATCACTTCTCGACCTTCTCGTTCGGGAACAAGTTGCTCCAACTTCTGACCGAAATCCTTCTCGGCCTCCCCGTTCGGGAACAACTTGCTCCAGCTTCTGACCGAATTCCTTTTCGGCCTCCTCGTTCGGGAACAAGTTGCTCCAACTTCCGACCGAAATCCTTCTCGGCCTTCTCGTTCGGGAACAAGTTGCTCCAACTTCCGACCGAAATCCTTCTCGGCCTCCCCGTTCGGGAACAAGTTGCTCCAGCTTCTGACCGAATCACTTCTCGGCCTCCCCGTTCGGGAACAACTTGCTCCAGCTTCTGACCGAAATCCTTCTCAGCCTCCCCGTTCGGGCACAACTTGCTCCAGCTTCTGACCGAAACCCTTCTCAGCCTCCCCGTTCGGGCACAACTTGCTCCAGCTTCTGACCGAAACCCTTCTCCACCCGCTCGTTCGGGTACAACTTGCTCCAACTTCTAACCGAAACCCTTCTCCACCCGCTCGTTCGGGAACAACTTGCTCCAACTTCTGACCGAAACACTTCTCGGCCTTCTCGTTCGGGAACAAGTTGCTCCAACTTCTGACCGAAATCCTTCTCGGCCTCCCCGTTCGGGAACAACTTGCTCCAGCTTCTGACCGAAATCCTTCTCGGCCTCCCCGTTCGGGAACAACTTGCTCCAACTTCTTACCGAATCCCATCTCGGCCTCTCCGTTCGGGCACAACTTGCTCCAGCTTCTGACCGAAATCCTCCTCCACCCGCTCGTTCGGGCACAACTTGCTCCAGCTCCTTCTCAAAAACAACTGCGCCGGCACATTCAGCCGCATAACACAATCAGCTAGAACGGGAGGTGCCTTACCCGCCTGTGATAGAATTTCATCGATTGACGGTGGTGCCTGACAAAAAAACGGGAGGTGCCTGTCACCTGTCGTTTCCTGTCGTTAGATGTGGGCCGATATCATATCAGTCGTTTCCCTCGGGAAAGCCTGCCCGTAATATGGTCCTACATTTGCTGGATTTAAGGACATCTCCCAAACCACATCCCCGTTCTGATTTAGCGCCTGAATGGTAATGATGTTATTCTCTGCATCTTCGTCCTGTCCATCGTCAGATTCATTCCACCCATGAGCGAAAAGACTATACCAAAGTCTCTGATTATCTTCCATCTGGACTATTTCCCCGTCATGTAATAAACCGTCACGGTTCACCTGAACTGCCACAATCGACTCATCCAAGATGTAACCACCAAACAAGAATCCGCTTTCCGTTCGGCCTGTCTCCACCGTGATGGATTCTATCTCCCGTTCCCCTTCCCTGAGTGAAAGCGATGCTCTCTCTTCACGATCTTTCGCAACACTCAACCATACATCTTCATATGGCCCCTGATACAACAGTACATACCCATCCTCCTTATTTCCCTGATAAAGAACGTCTATTTCGTAGGAATACATCTCCTGGTACAAGTCCTCCAATAGCCCTTGCCTGACAATAAAAAACTCTAACTCTTTTATATTGCCGGTCACCCACTCTAGCTCCTGTTCAAGAGACCTTTTTTCCCCTTCCAAGTTTAAATATTTCAAGTTTAGATCCTGCAACTCTCTTTTTAACGCAGTCAATTCATCCTCGGGAGCATCACGGTCGTCCTCCGCTTCTTCCTGTTCCTGTTCCGGCTCCGTTTCAAGCGATTCCTCCAGCCCATCTTCTAGGGACGGCTCTTTGAAAAATACGGAGACCGCAATTACAATAAGGATAACTACTGCAAAACTGATAAACTGTTTTTTTTCCATTTCTACCTCCTCGATATCACTGCAGGCTGCCATTATATTTTTTTAAGACTCTTTTACTCTCTAATGTTAATTTTCGCTAAAGGAAACTTCCCTTTTAACGGTTAGTGCCAGTTACCTCCCCAATCCTACCTATCTATTCTCCAATGAGTATACGCAGTTTTCCTCACTATGAATCGTTTCGGTTATTGTGATCGTATGGGTCACACCACCTCCAGTAAGGAGGTCCTTTTCGCAAAACTGTACGACGTCCGTACCTTTTTTCATAATGCCGTAGTAATAGGTCGTATCAGGCTCATCTACAAATTTTACCATGTAATGGCCATGGTGGAAATTGCGATTAATTAAATATTTCGGCTCCACGTAGCGTGCCTCCATGATTTCCTCTGTGGAATAGCCTTGCTGCTCTAAATAAACGGGAACATTTTTCTCCACCAAGTATTTTGTATATGGATTTCCGTTATTTAACAAATATATATATCCAACTGGTATTGCCAAGATTATGAAGAACACCATTCCAATGAGCCAGTAGGTTTTGTTGCTCATGATTCAGCTCACCTCACTTTTTGATTTATAAACAGGAACCTGGTTTTAACACCCTCCTGCACTGGCCTGATGCCAAGATCACACCATTTGCTTGTTTTGACATTGTATTGACTGACGGTCTCCCATTTTTCCTCAGCGCCAAGGATGTTGAGATGTTTTTTGGAAAAAAACGGTTCTGTTTCTTCTAATGACGGGATTCAATCTAATGAGGTTTTGTTTTTATGAAGGTTTTTTGGATGGGGGTCCGATGAAGGGGAAAAAAGCGTCCCGTCATCTTCTGATGACAGAAACGCTTTTCTCGGTATGGTTCTGTTTTTTGATACAGTTTATGCTGTATCATTTGTTGTTCTAAGGTGTTTTGGCTTGTTCTTGGATGATCGTCTGTTTTTCTAGTTATCACGCTGTTGTATCTTGGTGTTTTTTCTGCCTAGTTCTAAGGTGTTTTCGTACGTCTTTGGTGCTTTTTACATCATGATCTTCTATCACGGTTGGCAAGGAGTCATGCTGTTTATCATGATGTGTGATTCTTGATGCATGGTACTTGGTTCTGAGTGCTTTTTCTTGATGTCTGTTCCTGATGGTTGTTCTTCGTTCCATGGTGCTTGTTCTTGATGCTTGTTCTTGATGGTTGTTCTTGATTCATGTTGATTTGTTGTCTTGTTGTTATCTGTGAATCTTAGGTGATTTATGTTGTAAATCCGTGTTGCCTTAGTTAAGGTTCGTGGGCCTGCAAACGTGATTTTTCAAACGTATTCTAATCAATCCATGGTCCACCTATTTAGTTGGTCCCGATTATGCCCCTTGGCCTGCTATTTTTGCGAATTTTCCTTTGAACACCGTTGCTTTAATGTAAGGCATTACCCAACGGTCGCCACCGATTCGGCCTGCGTTGTATCCAGCAGCAAGGATAAATACGGTCAAAAGGATCATCCATGGGTTAGAAGAGATTGTGCCTGCGAACATGAACGCGAAGTTCATCATGATTCCGAAAAATGCCGCCGCTGTTGTTAGAACTCCAAGTATTAATCCAATTCCTACTAAAAGCTCGCCCCACGCTACCATAAAGCTGAATACTCCGGCGTTAGGAAGTGCGAAGTTTTCGATAAATGCATGATACGTTGGGTACTGTGTCATTACTGCTTCGTTTGCCACGACACCGTTTAAATATCCGCCTGCGTTGAAATCCCCTGTAACTTTACCCCAACC
>NZ_JAHQCS010000189.1 GCF_019042215.1 Evansella tamaricis
GGTATTCTCCTATCATGCGAGCGACGAGCGCAGCCATTGCCATACAAATAAAAGGAACTGAAAAAGTGGTTTTAAACTTTTTCAGTTGCTTCATATTCGCTGCGGGGCACTTCGGAAGTGACATCTGAAGTCAAAGAGCGGACTTCAGGTTGTCATTCCTCCACTGCCCTACGCTCGTGTTCATAGGCGCTTGCGCTTTTCTTAATTGTCATGCCATCAAACATTATTCCATTGACAGGAGGAAGGTAACCATGAAAAACACACTTTTTTATTGGATAAGATATTTATTATTAGTCAGTATTTTAGTGATTTCCAGCATAAGTTTAATCATTGTTTATTCACAAGGATATCTTGCAGAAATACAAATGGCCAGGGCTTTACCTTTGGCGCTCGTTCTCGGCTTGTCCGCGATAGCTCTAGCTATATTTGAAATTAGTGTGAAAAGGTAGCTAACATAGTTTCTAAAACTATAATGGAACAATTACCTATAACAATAACAATTCCCAAATCTCATAAACTTCTTTGCAAATACAGGGACGGTTTTCGTAGTTTGTACAACGAAACCATCCCTGCATCCGTCAACCCATATCGCATTGCCCCTACTTATCTCCTTTTTCCTGCCGCAACCTGAAAGAATCCTTTACTCTTCCTTGTCCTTTTCCACCTTATCTTCAATCTTCTTCACAATATCCGGAACCATCGCAACGATTTTTTCCAAAGACGACTGATCGCTCAACGGTAAAATCGTCACCTCATCGTTCTTCAGCATTAAAATGGCCTTCGGAGTCACGCGCCCGCCAGCCCCTGCCCCAGAACCGTTCTCTTCCCCTTTACTGTCGCCGCCACCGCCGCCATACCCAAACGACACACTAATAATCGGAATGAGCGTCACATTTCCCACCTCAATCGGCTCACCAATCACCGTCTTCGTTTGCAGGAACTTCTCCAACTTCTCCATCACTGGATTAATCACGTCGTTAACCATTTCCAACCCTCCATTTTTTTGAAAAAAATAGTTTCTAATCTGCTAATTCTGACTTCCTACTTATTAGTACACCGTCAACTTACATAAGGTTGCATTTTGGCTGAATTAAATTTTGCTTATAGCATGAATCTAGCTGGACTTTGCTTTTTAATTTTGTTTATCATTGCTTTCATCTGCCTATTGGATGTTACTAAAGCATAAAGCTAAGCTGCATTTTGTTTAAGGTATATTGCTAAGCTGCATTTTGATTAAAGCATAAAGCTAAGTTGCATTTTGATTAAGGTATAAAGCTAAGTTCATTTTGATTAAGGTATAAAGCCAAGTTCATTTTGATTAAGGTATAAAGCTAAGTTCATTTTGATTAAAGTCTACAACTAAGTCGCATCTTGGTTTACTAATTTTTGCCGTTTTTTTATCGTGCGCCATTGTTTCCAAAGTTTACGCATGGATCTGGAAAACAGAAATTGTAGAGTCCGATACAAAATCGCAATCAGAAAAAATCTTCCTGAAAGTTTCAGATCCATTTCAATGTACTCTTCGTCCCAGACAGGAATAAATCTGATTTTTTCAGAAGAGTATTTGTCTTTCAAGCTATAATTTAAAGCGAGTAAATAACCTGTATAGTCCGGTTCGTAAAAACCAATTTTGGAATAAAGGGAAAACGTTTTAGGCTTAAAAATCGTTATCACATCATCCAAGAAACGAAACGCAGTAATAATCAGGTCCTTAGTGATGAGACTGATAGATTCCCTAAATGAAAGGGACATGGATTTCTTTTCTTTCTTCTCTTTCTTCTCCGTTGTTTCTGATTTCTCCCCTTTTTCCCGTTTCTTTAATTTATTGGATTCCTTTGGCATCACGTTAATTCCGAAAAACTTCAACCTAATTTTTGTGAAATGATCAAGCATACCTAGATTCAGATGGAATCTCACAATTTTTCCAAGCCCGAAATGCACTGTGAGGTTATGGTTTTGCACTTGTAGACCTATTCGGTAGTGATACGGGATAAGGAGGATGGTCAGAAACAGCACGGCAGCAACAATCAACACAACCAAAAGGATTGTTAAAATCACCTAAATCCCTCCTAAAATCCAATCATTTTCTTCAGCAGTTTTTTGGATGTCGTTGATAATTGCTGATTTATTTTCGACCCCATTTGTTCACCCGTCTGTTGGAGAATTTTTTTGCCTGGCAAATACTCCATAAAGCGTGTCATTTGTTTCCAATTTTTTTGCTGCTGTTCAATGATTGGATGGTGCTTTATGGGCCTTCCAGCCACCTTATTTTTCTCAACGAATAGTTTATCGATCGATTCTTCCCGTAACCTCACTAGCTCATTCGGAATGTCAATCTCGTCTTCAAACCGTAAATTCCAATCTAAAACCTTTAGCTGGTTTAATTCTTTCCGGCAAACTCGGCACTCCAATAGATGAGATTGAGTTAGTTCCCTTTCCAATTCGGAAAGTTCCCCATCAATATATGGAGACAACTGATCTTGTACAGATTCACATGTAACGGTAGATTTTCGTTTATTAAATGTACTCATGTTAAACCTCCAATATATTTTGTTCTGTCAGTTTCTGTTTCAAAAGCTTTCTGCCCCTTGATATATTGCTTTTGACTGTTCCGAGAGATTGATTAAGGGCAGTGGCGATTTGTTCGTAACTCATTTCTTCAACATATCTCAGTGTTAAAACCATTCGATAGTTTTCCGGAATATGTAATAAACTGTTATCGATGATTTTCTGAAAGTCATTCGCACATGTGATTTCCTCTATGTCTGTCCGATCTGCGATAGTTTCCTTAAGCGCTCCACTCTCGTGGGTGTCGTCATCTAAAGAAAGCTGGTTGTGCTTTTTTTGATCTCTTATATAATTAAGGCACGTGTTGACCGTGATTCGCTTGACCCAGGGGTAGAAAGGTCGACTTTCATCAAAGGTTTGAATGGAACGATAAATCTTAATATAAACCTCCTGCATAATATCCAAGGATGCTTCGCGATTTCGAGTATAACTGTAACAAATTCGATAAAGCTGCCCTTCATAACGTCCCAAGAGGTCATTATAAGCATATTTATCGTCATTTTTACACTTGCGGATGAGCGACACCACTATATCCATTAACCATTCCACCCCTTCCACCAGAGACCTTCGGACCGCGCACCTCGAACAGGCAAGTTCAGACAACGAATTAGATTAACTAGAAACGCTGAACTAGATAAACTTCGAACTAGATAAACACTAAAAACTAAATAAACTTCAAACTTGATAAGCTTCGAACTAGATAAACTTTGAACTAGATAAGCTTCGAACTAGATATATTTCGAACTAGATAAACTCTTCAAACTAAATAAACTTCTTCGAACTAGATAAATTTCAAACGTTCAACCGCAAACAATTGTCGAGACTATGGACTTCGAACCTCCGAACATCGAACCGCAAACCGTATACTTCGAACCGCAAACCATGAACTTGAAACTGCAAACATAGAACTGCGATTCCGATTTCCGAACTCCGAACTTCGAACTGAAAACCTTTGAACCGGCAAACCATAAACGTTGAAACGTGCCTAAACCGTGAAATGGCCCTAAATACTCTATACAAACTAATACACCTATTGGCGGAAAAAAGTTGCATTATTTTGGTAATTATTTTTGAGGGAGGTGGAGATTGTGTTTTAATTACACGTAGGCTGAAGTGATTAGAAGCCTTAACGACGCTGCCCCGATAGAAGCAAAAGGATCGGATCCGTTTGTTGAAGTGGTATATAAAGTGACTGCTAATGCGTCTCATATGGCCTGCAATTGGGCTAGGAAACTAGATTTTTCCCAAAAATGTTCCATTGGGAATTTCCATTGAGGCAAGAAACATTTTTCTAACAATGTTTCGCAATGAGACACCGAATATAACAAGGAAACCTGGAGATAGCAAAATAGTTTCCCAGCTGCAGAACGATACTGAAAAACACCACCTCCTCGGCTGGAAATGGTGTTCTTAAGATAATACTTGCTATGAATCTGATAGTCTAAAGCTATGAAAAGACATAATGCAAATAATTCCCTGGACCCTTTGTAATCTTAAGCCCGAGGGTTTCCAACTCCGTCCAAATTTTAAAGTCTAGTGAATAGGGAGAGCGGTTTTGCAGATAATCAAGTTCAGCTGCGGAGAGTGAGACGTTATAATATACATTTTCCCTTTTGACGACAATCTCATAATTGGCCAATTTCATGATGAAAACCGAGTAGTCTTCGTGCCACTCCTGTAATTGGTGCTCAATGGTTTGGGAAATACACTTTAGGAATTCATCATTGCTCAAATTCTTAGACATCAATCCGCGAATAAACCCAGTTGTGTTCATATACATTCCTCCTCATTTTTCAAAAGGTATCAAGTAGAAGAGAACGAAAAAAACTCTTTATTGCGGGATGCAACAAAGAGCTTAAACGCCGTTCGTTATCACCCAAAGCAATGCTTTGCTGGTCGGAGCACCTTGCCATTTGGCAGGTTGCTGTGAAGTCATCGAGCCAGGACTCTCGTTCACTCTTGATAACCTTATTGAGTTAATTCCATTTTACCTACAATGGTGGTCTGACGCAAGAGATCCGATAGTCCCGAATATCCTTGCGATTTACAAAGAGAAATGACGTAATATAGCAGGAATGTTATCTTCCTTCGCACTATTCATGAGATAATGGGTAGATAAACCGTCGGGTAATTGGAGGATCGGTGTATGAAGAGTTTGCGTGTGTTTTGGTTAGTTTTAGTAGCTTTAGCGGGCATTCTGGGCTGTGAGGATGGGGCTGAATTGGAGAAGGAGTTTAGCCTCGCTGGGGATTGGGATGTGAAGTCTGTTGTGGAGGATGGCCGCGAATTAATTGTGACCTCTCTTGGGATTGTGCCACTAACATTTACTTTCGATGATGATGGCGACGAAGGTTTTGTGAAAAATGTAATGGGCGAGGATGAGGATACTTTTACTGTTTTTATCATAGAGGAAGGGAGAGCCAGATTGGAATTCAAGGAGTTAGAAGGTGAATATTTGGAGATTTCTTTTGAAAATGGGGAAATGACAATTACTTCACCAGAAGAATTTCCTGATACGGAACGTACATATATGAAAGCTGTCAGAAAGTGATGGGGTATATGGTGGCCTTTTGATGGGGGAGCTGTTGTAGAAGGTTCAATGCTGCTGGCACAAGCTAGAAGTGTTTTCTGGAGATAGAGTTAATAAATAATAGGTGGGGAAACAAGAGGATTATTGATCTCAGTCCTGTTTCCCCACTTATTTTTATATTAAAGTACGCGATTTATGTCCATGGTGACGTTGGAGTGTGTTAACGAGAGTTGTAGCTCGGTCAATTGGAGGAAGAATTGAGGGTGAATTGTCCGAACTAGGTTGCAGTTCGGACAAATGGAGAAGGAAATGAGGATGAATTGTCCGAACTAAGGTGCAGTTCGGACAAATGGAGGAGGAAATGAGGATGAATTGTCCGAACTAAGGTGCAGTTCGGACAAATGGAGGAGGAAATGAGAATGAATTGTCCGAACTAGGTTGCGGTTCGGACAGTTGGAGGAGGAAATGAGAATGAATTGTCCGAACCAAGGTGCAGTTCGGACAAATGGAGAAGGAAGTGATGATGAATTGTCCGAACTAAGGTGCAGTTCGGACAAATGGAGAAGGAAGTGATGTTGAGTTGTCCGAACCAAGGTTCAGTTCGGACAAATGGAGAAGGAAGTGATGATGAGTTGTCCGAACCAAGGTGAAGTTCGGACAATTGGAGGAAGAATTGAGGGTGAATTGTCCGAACTAGGTTGCAGTTCGGACAAATGGAGAAGGAAATGAGGATGAATTGTCCGAACTAAGGTGCAGTTCGGACAAATGGAGAAGGAAGTGAGGATGAATTGTCCGAACTAGAGTGGAGTTCGGACAGTTGGAGGAAGAAAAGGATTGCAATTGTCCGAACCAAGGTGCAGTTCGGACAATTGGAGGAGGATGTGAGGATAAAATGTCCGAACTAAGGTGCAATTCGGACAAATGGAGAAGGAAGTGATGATGAGTTGTCCGAACCAAGGTGCAGTTCGGACAATTGGAGGAGGATGTGAGGATAAATTGTCCGAACTAAGGTGCAATTCGGACAAATGGAGAAGGAAGTGATGATGAGTTGTCTGAACCAAGGTGCAGTTCGGACAAATGGAGGAGGATGTGAGGATAAAATGTCCGAACTAGAGTGGAGTTCGGACAATTAGAGAAGGAAGTGAAGATGAATTGTCCGAACCAAGGTGCAGTTCGGACAATTGGAGGAAGAAAAGGATTGCAACTGTCCGAACTAGGGTGAGGTTCGGACAGTTGGGGGAATATATGAGTGAATTGTTCGGATAACAGGATTCATTGATGATGTAATAATCGTGGTATGGGATGGGGCAATCCAGGGGAAAAGAGAGGGGAGGAGGGCGTGCGAATGAGCGAGGTAGAGTTCAGGTATATCAGAACAAATGGGATTAAGCTCCATACGATCATTGCCGGACCTAAGGAAGGGCCACTTATTATTCTATTACATGGATTTCCGGAGTTTTGGTACGGCTGGAAAAATCAGATTGGTGTGTTGGCAAAAAGCGGTTACCGTGTTGTTGTACCTGATCAGCGTGGCTATCATCTTAGTGACAAACCAAGAGGTCTCAATCAGTATACCCTTAATGTGTTAAGGGACGATATTATTGGCTTAATCGAGTTTTTCCGAAAAAAAAGGGCTGTGATTATCGGTCATGACTGGGGGGCGTTGGTGGCGTGGCACATCGCAGCAACGAGGCCTGATTTTGTGGAAATGATCATCCCAATCAATGTGCCTCATCCTGCGGTTTTTCTGGAAAACATTTTGAAGTATCCTGCTCAGCTGGTCAGAAGTTCATATATGTTATTTTTCCAAATGCCCGTTATTCCTGAAAAATGGCTGAGTGCTAACAAGTATATAGTAATGAAAAATGCAATGCGTTTTTCAGCGAACCCAAATACATTTACGAAAAATAATTTCAGGAAATATGAAGCTTCTTGGTCAAAACGAGGTTCCGTTACGAGCATGCTGAATTGGTACAGAGCCTTAAGGACGGGAAGCATCGAGCAAGTGTCAAAATCGAAAGTAAAGGTGCCGGTCCGAATGATTTGGGGGAGAAAAGATCCTTTTTTATCAATCAACTTGGCAAAAGAAAGCATGTCTAAGTGCGTTGATGGGAGATTGACCATGGTGGATGGGGCAACCCATTGGGTTCATCATGAGAAACCGCTGATCGTGAACCGCCTGATTTTGGATGCCATCCAAAGTTAACAAACATCAGAGAATCCCAATGAATTGACACAGAATTGTGCGGGACCAGGTCCCTGAACTTTTGTTCAGGGACCTGGTCCCGCACGAATTTGTGAACGTTTATTTTGAACCGACTTGACGAGGATGTTCAACTGTAATAAATAGACGAAACCCACAAGGATGTAAGTCCAGAAAATGAATGAAAACAACTCATCTAACTCCGTTGACGGCATTACTAAAGGTCCTAGCTGTCTAAATCCGGGAATAAATGTAAAGGAGCATTATTTATAATTGTTGATGAGGGAGACAACTGGAAAAATGATTTAAATGGTTACAACTCCCTTCAGGGGGAGTTGTTTTATGAAACGTTTGCTGATCACCCACTGTCATTCTTACAATTATTGGTAGTTGTGGACCCGTAGTTGGTGAGACTGGAGATCCAAAAGATAAGAAATTCATGTATTATATGTATTGTTTATTAGAAAAAGTAATTTTTTGAATGAAAAAATCCTCATCAGCGCGTATATATGGTAATAACGAGGTAGTGAACAGCAGATTTCTGTTGTTTTCGTATGATATCTGCATAAATTGTCCCAATTGTTTTCATATTAATCAAGTGAATTACTTACAATGAAGCGGAAAACGGGAATTCGACATGATAAATCGAAAATTCGACACAAGAAAAAGGGAATTCGACACAGAATTTCGATAATTCCACTTAGAAAAACGGTATTTCGACAAAATAAGACACAATTAGACACTCCACCACCCTAACCTAACCTAACCTAACCTAACCTAACCTAACCTAACCTAACCCAATTCCAATTCTTCCATTTAGAATACAGCATCGCGCCGTAACAGCTTTTCAAATTCAGCAACCGGTTTTGGCTTACTGAATAAAAATCCTTGCAGTTCATCACAGTTCAGAGTTTTTAATACGGAAAGTTGTTCTTCCAGCTCAATCCCTTCCGCAACGACCTTCATGTTTAATTGATTGGAAAGGCGTATCATAAATTCAATGATGGCTTGGTTGTCTATGGATGTGTGAATATCGTTGATGAACGATTTGTCCAGCTTAATCGTGTTAAATTTATATTTTCGCAAATAGCTTAGGGAGGAATAGCCAGTTCCAAAATCGTCAATAGCAATATGAATCCCGAGCTCCTTTAAACCTTCTAGTTTCTTCAGCACTTCATTGTCCCGTTCAAGAATGAGACTTTCGGTAATTTCAATTTCGATCCACTTTCCGTCCACCTGACTATCATCCAACAGACGGCCAACAGTACTTACTAATCCTTTTTGTAACATCTGCGAGGCGGAAAAATTCAAGGATACAATCATAGGGGGAAACCCTTTGTTTTCCCATTTCTTTATTTGTTCACATACTGTCTCAAAAACCCATTCACCAAGGGGGACAATTAAGCCAATATCTTCGGCGAGTGGAATAAAATCACCTGGAGAAAGTACTCCATATTTCGGATGATTCCAGCGAATCAGTGCTTCTGCACCAACTACCTCCAGCGTTGTTGCAGAGACCTTCGGCTGATAATAAAGCTCAAATTCATCGTTAATAATTGCTCTTCGAAGATCATTCTGCAAAGTGAACTTTCTGGAATGTGTTTTTTCCATTTCTGGGGTGAAAACGGTGTAACTATTTTCGTTTGATTCTTTTGCTTCATACATGGCGAGGTCAGTATTTTTCATTAATATAGTAAGTTCTTCTCCAGCGTCAGGAAAAATTGTTATCCCAATGCTTGTCGTAACAAATAGTTCATATTGGTCAACTATAATAGGTTGTTTCAGTCTCCTTAAAATCCTTGCTGCAAGATCCTCTGGAAATGTCCGCGTATCTATATTCGGAAGGAGAATCATGAATTCATCGCCTGGCATTCTGGCAACGACATCCTTTTTTGAGACAAAACTAGACAAGATTTTTGCAAGTTCTATTAAAACTTTATCTCCAATGTCATGTCCCAGTGTGTCATTAATATATTTGAACCGGTCAATATCAATGAACAGGACAGCTAAATGACTGTTATTGCTCTTTGCTTTCTGTAATTCTTTATCTAATCGTTCCTCAAAGAAACGGCGGTTAGGTAGATCAGTTATATAGTCATAATAAGCCATGTGGTGAATTTTTTCCTGGGCTTCTCTCATTTCGGTGACATCATGATAATTAATAATGATTCCGTTAACATCAGGATCCTCAACCAGATTGTTGCAGATCGCATGAATGGTACGCCAACTTCCATTTTTATGCTGGATTCGGACATCAACCACTACCGTCTCCATGGGGTTCTCCAAAATATGATGAAAACGAGCCATAACGAAATCAAGATCGTCTGGATGTACAATACTAAAAAAAGGACCGGGTAATTCGTTCGGTTTATATCCGATTACTTTTTCCACAGAAGGGCTCCGGTACATCACGTCACCGGTCTCCGAAAGGATAACATTCACACTGCTTGAGTTTTTTAACAAGGATCGGTATCTATTATTTTGCTGTGTTATTTTTGACTGGAGTTCTATTTCTGTTGTGATATCTTTTGCGATCCCGAGAATTCCAATTAAGTTACCGTTTTTCCCGTTTAGGGGAACTTTACTCGTAATGATTGATTTTACTTTCCCGCTACTGGAAAAAATTCGTAGTCTCTCCTCTTTCAGGACTTCTCCTTGCAACGTTTTGACAAATCCGTTCTTGGCAATATCCAAATCTTCCGGATGAACGATTTCAAGGAAATTGGTGTTCAAATAATTCTCACCTGGACCAACAAGGGAGGAAAAGCCGTCGTTATAATCGATGAAACAACCTTCTAAACTAATAACGTAAATAGCCTCTGTGAAATTTTCCAGTAATTCTTTAAAAGGATATGTGGATTTGTCTAATTGCTGAATGAGGTTATCCGATAATATGCTCATATAGACTCCTGTTTTTAGTAGGTTTGGTTACAAAGACCTAATTTCTCATCATTATACTATGTTTTTGGTATTAATGGAATGAGAGAAAATTCCAGAGAGCACTCATTTTGAAAAAGATGGTTTGGGGATTTCTTCATTTAGAAATTTCCATGGCAGTTTTTCTGACAAACTCCACCACGGACAAGTGGATTTAAGATAGGGTATTAAGAAACACATTGTTATCAATAATTACATGGAAGGGGATTGGATATATGACAACAGTAACCCAAAGTCCGGTAAAGACGACAAGTAGTGTATCATTGACAGCAGAAGTGATCAAAGAGAAGAATGTGGAGCTAATTCATTTGCAGTTTGTAGATTTGGAAGGAATACTAAAAAGTGTCACAGTGACATCAGATCAGTTAAAAGATGTTGTAGACGGTAAAATCATGTTCGACGGATCATCTATCAAAGGTTTTTCTCCGATCAATAAATCAGATTTATATTTGCAGCCTGAGTAATCACGTGCCTCCCCATTTCTGTGATTAAGCAGGTACACTTCTGGTAAGTGTAGTGTGTAAAAAGGATAACTGTTTTTGAAAGGGTGGGGGAACGGGCCGGATTCCTCCTTTCTGGATCTTTCCCCACTCACCCCATCAGTAATGATTAACCTTCTTTTTCCCCAAAAGAGAAAGTC
This sequence comes from Evansella tamaricis, assembly GCF_019042215.1. GTDB lineage: Bacteria > Bacillota > Bacilli > Bacillales > Salisediminibacteriaceae > Evansella > Evansella tamaricis. The sequence continues at coordinate 10,879 of NZ_JAHQCS010000189.1, forward strand.
CCTTCCTTATGTTTACTCTGCAAGAAGGTATCTCTCTCCCTTAAATATGTTAAATAGACCTACAAAAAAATAAGGTGTTGCCCCATGTGTAATAGGTATTAAGTAATATACTATAAATACTTATTTAGGATGTAACTAGTTGATTGGAGGTTGTGTCTTCTTCACTTGTTAATCTATTAATAATTTACTTAATTCTTTAGAGAAGGGGATTTCAGCATGATGAAACGGGCGATTATACTAGTTGTTTTTTCAGCTATTTTTTTTAGTCTTTTGGCATGCAGTGGGGGAGAGTCGGATGCTGCAGAGCGTGATGTGTTTGAAGAAACGGTAATGGGGTTAAGGGATTCACTGCGATTTTACAATAGGATGGAAATTCCGGCTGAGTTACCTCCTGAAGTGTATTACAGGAGTGAAATTAGCTTAACCTCGAATACTCCAAAAGAAGGGGCATTCTTGGACATTAGGTTTAGTCAACTACTGCATTCCAACATTCCTTCTAGTGATGGGGATGTTCCAGGTGGGGTGGGCTTTTATTTCACGAATCATGAGCCTGATACGAAGAAAATAATGAAAGAACCTTTTGATGTGAAAGACGATATTGAATTTTATTTAGTGGAGAATCCGTCCAATCTTTCCTTTTCGCCGGAAGTGATTCAGTGGAAAAATTGGGATAAATACTATCAAGTGGAGGATCTTCAGTTTTATATTGACGATTTATTGAAGGTGCCTTTAGAACATACGGATCGATTGAAGTTACTTACGATTGCAAAAAGTTTTACAAGTAGAGAACTGGATCCTATGCCACATGAGTTGATTGGCTTGATGTTGCCTGCCCATGTTCCTTTGAAAAATAAAGATCTTGTCATCAATACTCAGATGCACGTGGAGGAAGAGGCAGACCCGTATGATCTGTACCATTATATGAGGTTTGTTTACTCTGAACGGAAGACGGAACCACATGAAAAGAGAGTATTGCTTTTTGTTAACTTTGAGGGACTTAGGGAGCCAGAGCTTGAGTTTGAGGAGATCGAGGTTCGAGATGGTTTACTCGTGAGGTACTATTTGGAGGCGGAACAGCAAAGCTCTTTCTGGGAAGTGGGAAATACGTTCTACAAGTTGGAAGTGGCTGGTGTAGATGATTTTGAAAAAGACGATATGATAGCGCTCATCGCAGATATGAAAGTGATAGAGTCGCTAGATGAATAGGAGATCATTGCTAGATCGTTTGCTTTATTGATTGTACAGTTTTTTTTAGATTTGAGAGATTTTAAATGGAAACGCAACCCCACACCCAGCTACGATTGTGACCAGTAGCGGAGGGTGGGGTATTTTTTTTTCAAATCCTCATTTAGTCTACGATTCGGAACTGGCCGCTGGATATGACTTCGCCGTCCATAATGATCTTCATGATATACTGGCCTGAATCCATTGGGGCGTACATCACATCGATGACCCCTAGCCAGTCAGGGGGGACAGAGTTCTCCCATTGATCATAGATATAAGAGGTACTACCTTCCACTTTTTCGATGGCAATGGAATAGTCACCGCCTTTGTCTGGGAAGTAAAACGTATAATGAATCTCATCAAAGATGGAAAAATTAGTGGCGCGGTCTACCAATACGCCATCATATTGATCAAATGCGAATTCCACCTCATCGTAATGATTGTATGTATTCAGAGTGGCGGATTCCGCTGAAATATAGATTAATGAATAGCTGATGGCAAGTAACAAGGCAAGGAAAACCCCACCCCAAGAAGTACCACCGCGACTTCTTATCATCGCTTGTCTTGTGGCTGGATCTTCTATTCTATGAAAATTTACCTTCTCTATCTTTTTCAAGGCGTGCCGGTAATACAGCGCATTTCCGTAAAGGGCAAGTGTGATGTATACAACGGCTCCGGTGATGAGGTCAAGCGTCAAGCTGTAATATCCCAGGGATAAGGCAATGAGATCAACTATTAGCCAAAAGACGATTATAACAATGATCGGCAAGTACATTTTCCGGTATCCGAGCCAAAATAGTGTCAGAAAGAACGCCGCCCAGTTCCAGCTCTGCTGACTACCTGGAGTGGGAGATTGGTTCCATTTCCCTAGATAGTAATCTTCTTTGTTAACACCAACAAACGCCTCCAAGTCTTTCGTGAGTTGCGTTTGTTCATGTTCTTCGCTGGATGTAGGTGTGCCCTTCCCTTGATCGTTTGGAAAAAGGGAGTTGCTGCTTCCGGAATCTTGTTCGGAATTCGGCGGATGGTATGGACTGCTGTCCTGCTTTTCAGTACTTTGTCCTGAACTGGTATGCTGAACCGTTCTGCCGCATTTGGAACAAAACCGGTCGCCCCGTTCTATTTTGTTTCCACAATCTTTACAATACATTTGTGGCACTCCTTTCTTATGGGAAATCACCGCTTAAATTTCAGATGCTTCCGGAAAACAGTGGAGATGAAGTGGCTGAAGCATTTTCAATCCTTCCCCAATTTTTCGTTCATCCTGTGTCAATCTTGTCCCTCGTAGTTGGAAATACGTACGATACAGGGCTAGGAGTTCTTCATTCATCTGTGTTTGATGGAGGGCAATGGCCTCGAATTTAAGATCGAAAAAGTCTGTTATATCCACGACAGTATTTGGTGCTCCGGTAAAATAAAATCCGATCGCCTGCAGATGGCAAGGGGCTGTTTCCGTTCCCTCTGGATAAGACTTTAGGGCGCAGTTGCTTACGGCCTGGGCACTGGCTTTTCCCACGATGATGTGATCATAATGAGATTCATAGGGAAGCCACGGATCGGGACAGAACACGGTGTCATATTGTTCGCGACGGATGTGTTCTGCAATTTCTTTTGCTAAGGAAGGAACATCATTCAGGCTTCCATCTTTGTAATCAAACCAAAAGAATTTTTCCGACCCGAGCAAACGGCCTGCGGCCTCCGCTTCTCGCTTCCGTTCGGCTGCCAGTTGGTCTGGTGTAAATGGTGTACCCATGTCTCCTAACCTACCGTCAGTAATAGTGAGATAGTGGATTTCGCAATTGTTTTTCGCAAGTTGAGCAATGACGCCCCCCATTCCGATTTCGTTGTCATCAGGGTGTGGCTGGATACATAATACTTTTTTACATTCCGCTATGGAAGGTGCTTTGAGAAAATTGCTAATGTCGATGTTTTGCATGTGAATTCTCCTTTAACTTGTTTTTCCGTATTTATTCATGATCATGGACTGAATTTGTTGTTTTTCTTGATCGGTTACTTTATAGAAGAAAAGCGGGATCATGGTCAAAAGAAAACAGATAGCAGGGATGACATACATCATGGTGCTGAATCCCGTTTGTGTCGTTGTGGTCACTGCCTGTCCTTCCGTATAGTTCATCAGGATGAGACCAATGCCAATAATTCCCCTTGCTAACGTTCCGCTCAGCTTTGTTAAAAAGGTGTTGGTGGAAAAAATTAGTCCTTCTCCTCGGAAACCGAGTTTCCATTCGGAATAGTCAACGGCATCAATGAGCATGGATGCACTGACAATAGTTGTCACTCCTGTAAATGCAAAGCTAATTCCAAGAAATACGAGGGCAAATGGGATATTTCCTCCACCCACAAAAAATGGGATCGCACTAGCTATACTTCCTAACAAACATGCAGCGATAAACACCATCTTTTTATCAAACTTAGAAATGATCTTCGGTGTTACCGCCATCCCAAATACCATCCCGACAATCAGGCTGATCCCCACATTGGTGAGCTGGCTTGAATCTCCCCATACATAAATCACGAAATACATTTGTGAACTTTGACGGATACCGTTGATCAAGTTGACAATTAAGAGCGATATCATCAAGAGCATCAACGGTTTGTTTTTTGTGATCGTCTGTATGTTTTCGCGGATCGGTGTAACTGTTTTGGCAGGCATAATTCTTTCTCGCAACGTGAGACCGGTCGTTACCATCATCATGGCTGCGACGGTGGCTAGTATAACGGCGGTGATGGTGAAGGCGGATGCCTCGCGCTCTCCACCAAACGCATTGATAACCATAATACTGCCGACAGTGACGATCGCCGTTCCCACGGTACCCCCGATTTTTCCCAGTGTCACCATTTTGCTTTTTTCAATGGAATTTTTGGAAACGACGGAAGAGATGGCCCAAATCGGGATATCGCATAGTGTATAAGACATCCCCCACAGTATGTAACATGCAGCTACTAGAATAATCGTTGCAGTGCTGCTTAGGTTAAATTGAATAAAGCAGAGAATCGTTGTGACTGCCAACACGATCGGTCCGAAGAGAAGATATGGTCTGAATTTCCCCCAGCGGGACCGTGTTTTATCTGCGATCATTCCCATTAGCGGGTCATTGATGGCGTCCCACAGACTGGCAGCGACAATGATTGCCGTAGCGATGCCCGGAGAAATACCCAATAGATCTGTGAAAAAAAACATGATGTACATGGCCATAAAGTTATAGAGCATATTTTGTCCCAGCAAGCCGCCTGTATAAGAAAACTTTTCTCTTGTCCGAATTTCTTCGTACATTTTTCATCCCCCTGTTTCTTTTGTCTATACTCTTGTTGTTTTGCTCTGTTTGGTCTGTTTTGATTTGGTTCGGTTTGATTTGGCCTGGTTCTTATAAGGCAGAATGTTTCGTGGAAAAAGAAGTTCGCACTAGTTAAAATTCTGTCTGTGAAAATGAAGTCACTCTAATTGTATGGATATGAGTAGGTACTTTCATCAGATAATCAAAAATCAAGTTATTGTGATGCATGCGTACTAAGTTGTAATGCATGCTTACTAAATTGTAGTGCATGTGGTACTTAGTGTGGTGGAAAGGACGCAATAAAATAATGTGACATCCAAGTATTACTCTCAATCATAAGGAACTGGAAATGGGGATTGCCAACTGGAATTTTCTTATGAAACTTTTTTTATAGGAATAGGAAGAATTATTCGACACACGGCATTATCTTAGGAAACTATTATATAGGAAGAATTATTCGACATATTTCAACGAAAAACCTTTAATATTTATGAAAAATATTAGGGTAGGTAAAGGTAGCGTTGGTCCTGTGGTCGCTGTGTCGTTGTAAAAGGAAGACGATGGATTGAAAAGTGGCAGGCAAGGGAGGGTAGAGGCCTGGGGGCGGTGATTGGTGTGTACCCGAACAGAAATAATGGAAGGAGGAACTAGTGCCCGAACGGGAGGTTCGGGCTGGTATTCGGTAGGAAGATGCGCGAACTTGTGCTCGAACGGATGCGTCAGCCGGAGATTCGGTAGGAAGATTCTAGATCTTGTGCCCGAACGGGAGCGTCGGGCAGGTATTTGGTAGGAAGTTGCCGGAACTAGTGCCCGAACGTGCGGGTGGTCTGGAGTTTCGGTAAGAAGATGCGCAAAACTTGAGCCCGAACGTGCGGGTCAGCTGGCGATTCGGTAAGAAGATGCGCAAAACTTGAGCCCGAACGTGCGGGTCAGCTGGCGATTCGGTAAGAAGTTGCCGGAACTAGTGCCCGAACGGGAGGATCAGCTGGTGATACGGTAGGAAGTTGAGCGAACTTGAGCCCGAACATGCGGGTGGTCTGGTGATTCGGTAAGAAGATTCTCGAACTTGAGCCCGAACGGGAGCGTCGGACAGGTATTCGGTAGGAAGTTTTCGGAACTTGTGCCCGAACGGTGCGTCAGTCGGAGATTCGGTAAGAAGTTGCTCGAACTTGTACCCGAACGTGAGCGTCAGTCTGGTATTCGGTAGGAAGTTGAGCGATCTTGTGTCCGAACGGAAGCGTCGGCCAGAGTTTCGGTAAGAAGATGCTCGAACTTGTTCCCGAACGGATGCGTCGGTCTGGTATTCGGTAGGAAGAAGCTCGAACTTGAGCCCGAACGGATGCGTCAGTCGGAGATTCGGTAGGAAGTTGAGCGAACTTGTTCCCGAACGGATGCGTCAGTCGGATATTCGGTAGGAAGATGCCCGAACTTGTGCCCGAACGGTGCGTCAGTCGGAGTTTCGGTAAGAAGATGCTCGAACTTGTTCCCGAACGGGAGGGCCAGCCGGAGATTCGGTAGGAAGTTGCTCGAACTTGTTCCCGAACGGATGCGTCAGCCGGAGATTCGGTAGGAAGTTGAGCGAACTTGTTCCCGAACGGATGCGTCAGTTGGATATTCGGTAGGAAGATGCCCGAACTAGTACCCGAACAAAAGAGCAGTATTCTGGCTCGACAAGAATACTTAAGATAGTTTTATCTATGATCTTTGGGGAATTTATTATAAAGTTCGTTGAGCTTTCTCTAGCTTTTTTTCCATCTTTTCAATATTTTTCATTAGCATCTACCGTAGTTACTTTCTAACCTTTGCCAGGCATGATAGTACTAGCTTCTGACCTTTGTCATTTCCTCGTTGTTGACAAAGATCAACCATAATGTGCAGGCCTTTTTTGGTAATTATATAGACCTAAAGTACTAAGAAAATTATCAGAAAATTGGGGAAAAATGTAGAATCATAAATGCTATAATCATAGTGTCAACCTAAAAAAGTAAAAGGAGTGTGCATTTAGAAGTATATTGTTGTTTTTCTAATTTTGTATAGTTTTACAATTTTAATAGGGAAGGATGTTATGGATGAGTAAAATAAAAAAAATCTTTATGGTGATTGCGATTTTTGGAATTATTGGTGCTACAATTATCAATGTGTCTCCTCAGGAAGACCATCAAGTTAGTGCTTATGTAGATGGAACTTACATTGGGGAGATACGATTATTCCCTTATGATTTTGCACCAGATGGTTGGTTAAAATGTGACGGAAGTTTACTTCCAATATCCAGTAATACTACTCTATATTCCCTTATTGGTATTAAATACGGTGGAAATGGAATATCAACGTTTGGTATTCCAGATCTTAGGGGGGCAGAACCTTTACCTGGTACAAGTTATTATATTGCGATTCAAGGTTTGTATCCTACGAGACCATAATTGATAATCCATTTATGAATGAGGTGATTATTTGAGTACATTTTCCTATAAAAAATTTTCACTGGTACTTCTCTTTATTGGTTTAGTAATCATCTTATCTCTTCCAGATACCGCAGGCAGCTCTGGCTCTGGAAGTAATGTTGTTTTAGGAAAACCTATTACTGCAAATGATTATTCAGCTCCTTATTCTCCTGATCGGGCGAATAATGGATTAAGGTCTACTAGTGATAGATGGTACAGTGGTTCCGGTAATCAAAATTGGTTAAGAGTAGATCTAGGAGACGAATATGAGATTAATAGGTGGGTAATTGTTGGGATGGGAGCAGTTGGCTGGGATAATGATAGAAACCCACGTGATTTTCGACTACAGAGAAGTGATGATGGATTTACTTGGACAGATGTGGATGTTGTTACAGGCAATTGGATGAGTGTTGTTGATCGGAATGTTCCTGCATTTAAGGCCCGATATTTACGGGTGCTAGTTACCATGGGGAATGAATTAAACAATGTGTGGACGTCCATTGTTGAGTTTGAAGCACATGGCGTTCTATATAGGGAACCATCTAGAACTAGCTTAAGTGATTTATCATTATCGAGTGGAGAGTTATCACCTGGTTTTGAGTCGGATATTACTTCATATGAAACCTTTGTTGACCACAATGTAGATTCTCTTAGTGTCACTCCTATTCCAGAAGACAGAGATGCTACAGTAGCTGTTAATGGAGAAAAAGTAAGTAGTTCAAATGCATCATCGTTGATTAATCTAAATGTGGGAGAAACTATCATCGAGGTGGTAGTGACCGCCGAGGATGGTGTAACGACAAAAACGTATACGATTAAAGTTACGAGAGCGCCATCGAGTAATGCGAATCTATCAGATCTGCTAGTGAATGAGGGGGCGTTGGATCCGGCATTCGATACAGAAACAACTAGCTATGAAGTGGCTGTCGAGAACGAGGTGACTACGATACAAGTGACCCCAACTCTAGCAACTCCAGTAGCCAGCTATAAGGTAAATGGAACAGATGATACAAAGATTCCATTAGATGTTGGGGAAAATAGCATTGAAGTGGAAGTGACCGCCCAAGATGGTGTCACCACCAAAACGTATACGATCAAAGTCACGAGAGCGAAATCGAGTAATGCCAATTTAACTGATTTAGTAGTAAGCGATGGTTCGTTGGATCCAGAATTTGACGCTGAAAGAATGAATTATGAAGTGGCTGTCGAGAACGAGGTGACTACGATACAAGTGACCCCAACGCTAGCAACGTCCGTAGCGAACTTTAAAGTAAATGGAACAGATGATACAAGGATTCCATTAGAAGTTGGAGAAAATATCATCGAGGTGATATTGACCGCCGAGGATGGTGTCACCACAAAAACGTATACGATTAAAGTTACGAGAGCGCCATCGAGTAATGCGAATCTGTCTGCATTAGTTGTTAGTGAAGGCAGTCTTGATCCAGCATTTCATACAGAAACAACGAATTATGAAGTGGCTGTAGATAACGAGGTAACTACGATAGAAGTGACCCCAACTCTAGCAACTCCAGTAGCCAGCTATAAGGTAAATGGAACAGATGATACAAGGATTCCATTAGAAGTTGGAGAAAATACCATCGAGGTGGAAGTGACCGCCCAAGATGGTGTCACTACAAAAACGTATTCGATTAAAGTTACGAGAGCGCCATCGAGTAATGCGAATCTATCAGATCTGCTAGTGAGTGAAGGGACGTTGGATCCAGCATTTCATACAGAAACAACGAATTATGAAGTGGCTGTAGATAACGAGGTAACTACGATAGAAGTGACCCCAACTCTAGCAACGTCCGTAGCGAACTTTAAAGTAAATGGAACAGATGATACAACGATTCCATTAGACGTAGGGGAAAATAGCATCGAAGTGGAAGTGACCGCCGAGGATGGTGTCACCACCAAAACGTATACGATTAAAGTTATGAGAGCACCATCGAGTAATGCGAATCTATCTGCATTAGTTGTGAGTGAAGGTAGTCTAGATCCAGCATTCGATACAGAAACAACGAATTATGAAGTGGCTGTAGACAACGATGTAAATACGATACAAGTGACCCCAACGCTAGCAACGTCCGTAGCGAACTTTAAAGTAAATGGAACAGATGATACAACGAATCCATTAGAAGTTGGAGAAAATACCATTGAGGTGGAAGTGACCGCCGAGGATGGTGTCACCACAAAAACATATACGATTAAAGTCATGAGAGCACCTTCGAGCAATGCGAATCTGTCTGCATTAGTTGTTAGTGAAGGCAGTCTTGATCCGGCATTTGATACAGAAACAACGAATTATGAAGTGGCTGTAGACAACGACGTAACTACGATAGAAGTGATCCCAACTCTAGCAACTTCAGTAGCCAGCTATAAGGTAAATGGAACAGATGATACAACGATTCCATTAGAAGTTGGAGAAAATACTATCGAGGTGGAAGTGACAGCTGAGGATGGTGTCACCACAAAAACGTATACGCTTAAAGTCACGAGAGCACCTTCGAATAATGCGAATCTATCAGACTTAGAAGTAAGTGAAGGAACCATTCAGTTCGATGTCCTAAAAACAAGTTATGAAATAGCGGTTTCAAGTAACATCGATCAACTAACCGTTACACTTAGAGCAGAACATGATGAAGCAGAAGTGGAAGTGAATGGAGCAACATTGAAAAATGGGACAATTGATATTGCATTAGGATATGGTGAAAATGTCATTTTTATAACTGTACAGGCACAAAATGGTACAGTAAAGACGTATACACTGAAAGTAACTAGAGAATATGCAATTGAAGGACTGTTAGGTGATTTAACCCTTTCGGAGGGAGACTTTAATTTTGATTATGATCAAGATGAATATTTCATAAGTGTTGGTCATAATGTTAACTCAATTGTTTTAACTCCACAATTACTATTACCAGAGGCCACGGTAAAAGTAAATGGGGACGTTGTTACGGATGACTTTATACATCTGACTTTAGAGGGAAAGGTTAATAATTTTCTTCTCGAAATATCAGTTGATGGAGATATAATAAAGGAATATACCATCAATATTCTAAAACGTGCTATGGAAGTAAGTGATCCACCTCTTATTTCTATTAATGAAGCGACGGTTATACAATCTACAATAGACCGCGTTGACAATGGAGGCGTTCTAGTTGTTAATCTTATGGAACATGATGGTGTCACACAATTATATTTTTCCCGAAGTCAAGTGATTGAGTTAAGGGAGAAAGAGGTTTCTATCCATATTAAAAAGAAAGATATGGAGATAATTATTTCAGCCCTAAACTTTAAGGATGATGGTGATTTATGGATTCATTTTTTAAGATTGGAAGAAGAAAATGAGATTCCTTATTTTGTTGAAAGATCAAGCTCTATCTATGAGTTCAGTATTTATCAAGGAGATAATAAAATTTCTGCATTTAGCAAAGAAGTCCACCTCTTTTTACCTATTAAGGGTTCAAATTCTACTGAGCACTTAAAAGTGTTTTACTATAACACAGAAACAGAAGTCTGGGAAGACATTGGTGGAGAATATAGTGATGGAACAATAAAAGTACCTTTAAACCATTTTAGTATTTACGGCGCTTTTGATGAGAGAATATTTGAGGAAAAGAAACCATCTGAAGAACTAGATAGAAAAGAAGGTGCCAAAAAAGACAGAGAAGAAGATCCAACAAACAACGAAACAGAGAATGGTTCTGAGGAGAAAATAAAGGATGATGAACTGCCGATTACAGCTACAGTGATGTATAATTTACTTCTTATCGGCACGATCCTATTAAGTGTAGGTCTATACTTAGGGAGAGGGCGTAAGCTGTCAAATAGGTAAAGTCTCCTTATAACGGTCACTATAGTTAACTAAGAGATGAAAAAACATTCATTCTAGGATTGATTCATTCACAGAGTACAAATCCCCAATGTGCGAGAGCAATCTCATATTGGGGTATTTTTTTGAGTCTCGATACCTGAGGGTGGAAAAGCAGAGATAGAGTTAAATCCAAAGTAAATGGGTTGTAAGAAAACGTTAAGGAGATTTTGAGGTTGTAAATAGTATGATGTCTGGATTCGGAGGGGTGGTAAATTTGATACGTTCCAGCAAAAAATTTCAAAAAGTATCACAAGGTAAATAAACTTGTGACACTTTTCGGCATATAGTAAAGAAATTAATTCGCACCGTTATTTGGTAGAGATCGACCGGATTGACCGGGTCGCCCCAATTGACCCGATCGTCCGGGTCGACCCGATTGAGCCGATTGACTGGATCAACCCGATTGACCTGTCGACCCGATCGCCCCAAGCTGATGAAAAGAGTTTTCCAGTGATCTGTAGAGGTCGCGGTAAACGGTATAGTATTGACAATATGTTTCATGGTGAATTGGATTTGGTGCGATGACTTTCCCCATTGGAATACAGTCTTTTATCCCCTGAAGAGAATCCACTTCCTTTGTCGCCAATAAACTCACCCAAGCTGCGCCCCATGCTGAGCTCTGATGGTTTTCAGGAATATGGATGTCCTGCCCGAACACATCGGCAAGAATTTCAAGCCAAAGTGGGGAGCGGGAAAATCCGCCACTTGCATAAAGCGTCTTTGTAGGACCAGCAAGGCGATTTAATGCTTCACTAATTTGGTAGAGATTATAAATTACGCCCTCAAGGCCAGCTCGAAGGAGGTGAGCTTTTCCATGTTCGGAAGTGAGGCCAATATATGCCCCTTTTGCATTTCCATCCCAGTGGGGAGCCCGTTCACCATACAGGAATGGGAGAAAGAGAAGGCCGTTAGACCCTGGAGGAATCTCCTGACATAGATTAGTCAATAGTTCATAAACCTCTTTTTGAACCTCTTTTGCCTCCGCCGCTTCTTTTTCCCCGAGAACTTCTTTTAGCCAGTGGAGGACATTACCACCGTTGTTAGTAGGTCCTCCAAATATCCACAAATCCTCCATGACGGAATAGCAAAACACCTCTTGCTTACTGTCTGTTTTTGGGGAGCTCGCCATTTGCCTGATGGCGCCACTCGTGCCGATGGTAATAACGGAATCACCTGATTCAATGGCACCCATTCCCAGATTGGCTAAGGGACCGTCGCTCGCTCCAATAGCGACAGGGAGATCCGTAGGTATTCCCATCCTTTTTGCCACTTGAGCATCTATTTTTTTGAAAACATAAGTTGGTGGAACTGGATCTGATAGTTGTTCTCTAGTTACTCCAGCCATTTCAAGAGCTTCGTCATCCCAGTCCAGCGTATGAATGTTAAACATACCAGTTGCGGCAGCAATGGAAAAATCGATTACCGTTTCCTTGAACCAACGATAGGTTAGAAACTCTTTAATAGAAAGGAACTTCCGTGATTTTTCGTATGCCTTGTTTTTGGTATCTTTCATCCACATTAGTTTTAATAAAGGAGACATGGGATGGATTGGTGTTCCTGTGCTCAGGTAGATATTGTTACCTAGTGTGCTGCCCTTCAATTCCTGTACTTGATCCATACTTCTTCGATCTGCCCAAGTAATGGAATTAGTAAGGGCTCTCCCGGAATCGTCGATACAGATTAAGGAATGCATCGCAGCTGAAATTCCCAATGAGAGTATTTCTCCCGGTTGGATAGTTGTTTTTCCGATGGCAATTTTTATGGAGCTGATTGCAGCTTGTTCAATAACATATGGATCTTGCTCCACCCAGGATGGATGGGGATGAAGTGTTGGGTAGCCGATCTCATGTTCTGAAACGACCTGACCATCTGTTGTAAAAACAACTGCTTTTGCGCTGGTAGTTCCAATATCTAAGCCAATGACATACTTTATTCTCATATTAAACGCCTTCTCCTTTCTTCCATTAGTCTTTTGATGGGTGAAAAATTTAGTGGGTTTAATTAAAACTTTTTTCCAATTTCTATACTTTGGAGAGGAACTTCTAATCAGTCGCATTGCTTCTATTGAAATGAACAGTAATTGTACTTTTTCCACCGATGGTTATCTATACTTGTCTGTAATATTGTATTACTACTATATCAAAGAAACCTATTTTCCCATATGTCTTTACGTAGAATCGACATGTGTTTATTATTAGGCAACAAAAAAGAGCGGTGCTTAAAAAAAATTTTGTTTTCAACATGGGACCATTCTACTTGAGTTGTAAAGCCCCCTTTAATTTGTCCTCTCCACTTCCATAGGTAATTAAATTCAGGGAACTTTTGCGCCAAATGTATCGTAAAAAAGATAAATAGTTTAATGAATAAGGTGGTGGATTTAATGACAATCACACTAATTATGATCGTTGTATTGGTTTTAGTAGGGATATTGTTCACCAGTGGCCGGGGAGCGTTCTTGATAGCAGGCTACAACACTCTTCCGGCTGAAAAGAAGAGGGAGTATGACACAGTGGCCCTCTGTAAGTTCATGGGGAAAATGATGTTTGTGCTGGCGTTCAGCATGACATTGAGGCTGATCGGCGACCTATATCAAATAGAGGGACTTTCCATTGGAGGTATCGTACTGTTTTTTTCAACCATTGCATTTATTTTACTATACGGGAATACAGGAAATCGTTTCAAAAAAGAAAAATGAGTTACGATGGTGATGTGGGTCAAGGTTTTGGGTTACCCAAATTTGATTTGTAATACGGGGTAGTAGCTATGTTCGGTACCTCACATAACTGTATTTAAATGGGAATTACAGATTTTCCGAACGGGAAAGCCCACTGCGGTGCGATAGCACCCCCTTTAGGGCTAGGAGGAAAGTGAGGTCAGATACGGAGTGCCATTAAAAACCCAAAGGCTTGTTTATGGTACTTCAAGTATCTGAGAATTGCACTTTCAAAGTCTGGAGGAGGAAGCGACAAAACAGCAGGTATACTCTTGTCTAATGTCGCATCCTGGCTGAGGAAGCGACAAAACAGGAGGCATATTCTTGTCATTTGTCGCATCCTTAGAGGAGGAAGCGACAAAACAGGAGGCATATTCTTGTCATTTGTCGCATCCTGGAGGAGGAAGCGACAAAACAGCAGGCATCCTCATGTCTAATGTCGCATCCTTATAGGAGGAAGCGACAAAACAGCAGGCATCCTCATGTCTAATGTCGCATCCTTAGAGGAGGAAGCGACAAAACAGCAGGCATCCTCATGTCTAATGT
>NZ_JAHQCS010000190.1 GCF_019042215.1 Evansella tamaricis
GGTGCCAGCGTATAATGGTAAATAAGTCAATAATGAATTTTGGCTAAAAAAGGGTAACTCAAACTAAACCTTCCGTTTTCCATTTTTTTGAAAAGGATCAACTATCACAGAACAATATAAAAGGACTCTTCTACGACGTGAAAGGATCTTGCGTTTTCATACTACAGAGGTACCGCCTAGTAAATACAACTTTTTCTTCACGTATTATTCGTACTTGCAGGACAAGATCCATTACGCTGGCACGCGAGGTCTAAAGCCTCAGGCACAATAAACAATGTGATCTAACGTCCTAGAGGAGTCCCTGTTTTAACCTTCTAAATTTAACTTCTAATTTTTATATCTTATATGTTTTATACATAGGATTTATAAATTGGTTGCTTTGATTATTATAAATAGATTTTTACTTTCTAAGCCGATTGGTGGTAAGTTTCAGACGCTACGAACTTTTCATAAAAACGTTTTATATTAGGACTATGCAGCTTTTTATATAATTCATTGTATAAACGATAATTCCCCTGGTTAGTACGGTATAAAGTATTGTTTCGGATCATTGAAAAGGCTAAACGTATCATACGATTCCCTAATGCCACGTATGCTTGTCGGTGGTGTTTCCCACGTTCTTTGAACGCTTTGTACCTTTGATTCATCTCTGGGTTATTATGGGCCAATGATCTCCCTACTTGGTAAACAATATTTCTAAATTGCCTTCTTCCTTGCTTTGAGACTCCATAGTAGGAAGGATTTCTGTCGCCTGACTGCTTGACAATTGGATTCGTTCCAGCCATCTTGATTAATTGCCCTGCATGATCAAAATCCGATATATCGCCCATTTCCGCAAACAATTCAGCACCAGTCACAACACCTATTCCAGGGACGCTTAGGAGAATTCCACCGTCGGTTTCAATGAAAAGATCCTCTATCCTTTTCTCTAGCTCTTTAATATTCCTATCGAGTAAATCAAACTGATCTAACTTTTGGTTAAGAAGAAATTGTTCTGATTTTACCAATTGTTTTCCTCTTGAAATGGAGTTTTGAGCGAAATCTAGTAATATATCAATACTTTCATCTCGTATTTTGAGATTATGATCAACAGATACTTTGCGTAGCCCTTCGGCCCCAAGAGTAAGTATATCGCTAGGATGTAAATAATGGCGCATGATAAACCGTGAGGTTTTCCCAAAGAGATCCGAAAAGGGTTTCACTTTTTCTCTTTTTCCATCGACCCATACACTTTTTCCTTGAAACTCTCTAAATATATGATCAATATAAGACCTTATTAAATTCTTCATTGTAGACATTTCTTTCACTAATTCACGGCGAGCACGTGTTAATTTTTGTAGTTCACGTATCTTTCCGCTCGTCAAATCGGCGAATGTACCATGTCCATTTATTAGTACTTGGATGATAGCCATGAGATCCAGGTTATCTGTCTTCGACCAATTTAAAAGTGCTTCTCGTTCCTTGGCGGTAGTCGCTGAATTAATGATACGAACATGAAACCCTGCAAGATGACAATGAAGAACTAGGTCCTCATAGTAATGCCCTGTTGTCTCCACTCCGACTACAATCTCCTTCTTGCCATATTCTTTTTCTATTTTGCTTACTAGTTCCTTGACCCTTTCAATTCCCGTAAGGGATGCATCGAACTCAAATGGGCTTACAATGATTTCCCCAAAATAGGTACTAACCATCCCTTTATGGGTGTACTTTGCTGCATCCACTCCCACTAATAATATATTCTCTGTTCCTACGTCTTTAATAAACTTAGCCCATCGACTTCCATTTTTCCCTTGAATGTGTTTGAATATAGAATGAGTCATCGTTTTCTCTCCTTTGGTTGGGATAGTATATTAGAAGTTCTGTGATAGGTACTTCTATACTACTAGAAAACGGTGACCTTTTTTATTATCTTGATCTATTTACTATACTAGGCACTTGTCGAATTCGACAAGTGCCTGGCACCACGTACATAATTTTTGTGTTTTTCCACAAAATAACAAAAAGCGTTGAGGTGATGGTAAGTGGGGCTCATAACAAGAATCTCTGACAAATTGTTTACTTTTCTCAAATCTGAAATCGAGATACTTAACCTTGAACAATCACATTCCGAGGATTTATCAGGCAGTATAGGGGAGAGATCTTCGACAAACGAAGAGAACCAAACCAACTGTCCCGATTGTTTTGGTTATGGGTATCACATGTTCAGTAATGAGTATGTTTTTGTCACATCCCATTCCCCCTGTAATGGATGCGAGGGCAGTGGAACCTATGAAGACTGGGTTAATAAAAATAAGGGATAAATAGTGAATTGGATAGCTAATTTAGGTCTAGTTCCAGCCCCAACTGTTGCTGGACACTTCGGAAGTGAACTGAAGTCAAAGAACGGAATTCTAGTCTACTTCGTCGAATTCACTGTTCAACGAGCGTTTAATCGGGGGCAACACGGGAGCGATGCTAGTAGAGGAAGAGGTGTTGCCCTACGTTCGTGACTAAAGAGCAACACTCATGAATAAGCTACGATTTTGTGTCGACAGACAGGACGTCCAATATCGGGCATGCCACAGCACGTGGCATGCCCGTTGAACGGTTTCACTACTTCCAAAAAATGAAGAGAGGATTAGACATAGGAGGTTGCGCTTTTCATATATAATCATTTATAGTCCCACAATATCATCCACGTACCATCTTCTTTCGTGACAAATACATCTTTTACAATTTTAAAATTTCCATAATGGCCCCGATAAGATTTCGTTACAGTGATACGATAGACATCAAGTTCTTCCCCATCCTCTGTCATACGCCACTCCTTGATTCGTTTCGCTCTCCCCAATGAATAATCGAACGTATCAACCCCAAAATGATTCATAAAAACATGTGCCCGGTCTTGCATGTAATTATTTCGTGAAAACCTGTCTTGCATCTTTGGATGAAACATGTCCCATGAGGAAGAATATCTCGCATCTTGTTCATAGGAATAAAACTGATCCACAGCTTTCTTTGCCTGACTAGAGGGCACGAAGAAAAACAGTAGTATCAATAGTACGGAGACAAGAACAAAACTCCCAAAAATGATCATGGGCTTTGCGGAAGACCGACTTCTGTACAAACAAACTCCCCCTTTAACAGGGTTGTATATAAGACATACTATTCATAAAACAAACACTTTAGAATAGGTTGTTCCATTCGACAAGTGCCTGTCACCTGTCAGATTCGACAAGTGCCAGGCACCTGTCACTTGCTGTCATTTTCTGTCGGACAGCGACAGTCCGATTATTCCATTAAATTGTATGGTATGATATGAATTATAATTTTAATTATTATCACAATAACTGATCTATGTTTCTACTTTTTTCTAACTTTTCATCTAGGTGGTGTCATAGCTTGAAATATACCAAATCCCAATCCAACAGACTCAACAAATCAAAGCAAATTAGCCAAACCAACCATTCCAGTCATTCAAACCATCCTAATCACAACAGCCCTTACAGCCCTTACAACCAAAACAACCATTCCAAGCACCAAAACCATTTCAATACGAGATTCCTTTTCCTATATATCGTCCCGTTAGCAGCGTGGATGGGAATGATCCACTTTTCTTCCTCTCAACCTTACGAAACACAAAATGTTCAGCCGATAATTAGGGAAATAAACCTCCAGTGGGTAACTAATTGGTTTTCCTGGGTATCTTTCCAATACGGAGATACTTTAGTCAGTTTAGAAACGAGATCTCCAGAAGCCTTCCTGGAATTTTTCATCCGGAAAGGAGCACATCTCTTTGTTTTTGCCGTTCTCGGAATACTAGCTTATCGTGTCATTAACTATCTGCTCTCAAAAACCAAGACGAGTGCTCTCCTCTCCTGGCTCTTCGTGACAGGTTATGCAGCAGTAGATGAGTTTCGCCAGTTATTACATCCAAACCGAACCGGGCTTACAGAAGATGTCATCTTGGACTCCATTGGCGGAGCCATCGGGATAACGGCTTTCCTCATTCTGCGAAAAAAAGACAGATTTAATGTCCATATACCATAAAAAAACAGGTATAATCATAATAATCAAATAATTCGGACATAAAATAAACTAGCTGTACGAACTACTAATGGAATAATAAGGAACTTTGTGATCGAATATGGGCTGAAAAAAACTGTCCAAACATTTTTCCAAGAGGCCCAAAAATAAAACGGGGAGGGTTTCCAGTGAAGAATTACAAACTTCTATTCTTCCTTTCCATCATAGGTTTGTTCGTTTCAGCTTGTGGTCAAGGAACGACCGTAGAAGGAGAGCAGTCGATTGTGGAGTTATTAAATGAACGGACCGATCGATCTTCCTTCATGGAAATACGTGAAGGGTTCACAACCAATGATTCATTCATATCCACAGACAAGAAGGAAGAGACGGAAAAAGCGGAAAATGTGGAAGATCAGGATCAACAGACGGATCATGCCGAATCAAATTCCGGAGACGACACGGACAAAGAACTAGCAGAGGATTCACAAGAATCTCCGAAAAACGATGACACCAATACAACAACTCCTGCAGATAATAAAGAAGAGAGGAGTGATGAAGTGAAAAGAGATGCATCGACGTACCGGATCCTGGATCACACGAAAGCAATGCAAGATGCAGATGTATCGGATTATTTGACCCGTTTAAGACAGAATACAAACATCAGAGGCTGGAATGCCATCGAATATCAAGGGGGAACGGTTTTAGTCGTTTCTGCCGGACAAAGGAACACTGGCGGATATTACCTGGAAGTCAGTGGAGTTCAGGAGGAAAGTGATGGTGTCCGTGTCGATATCATCGAACATAGACCAGGACCAGGTGATATGGTGACTATGGCAATTACAAACCCATATATCATCATTGAATTCCCTGACATGCCCCCTGACGCGAACTGGAAAGTATATGATGTGAAGCGGGGAGAATTTTTTCCGTACTGGACTAATTCCTCTGGTGTGGAAAAATAAGGTGAAATGAGGAGATTCCTTCAATAGAGGAATCCCTTTTCTAATTAAAGGTGTAAAGTAGAAGAAACGATGTATTAGGGAGGGGAAAATGGGTAAAATTGACAAAAGGAATCGTTTCAGCGAAGTCCCTTTTAATTATCGCGTTAATAAAGAGAATACCATTTTTCTGGAGTATGAAGGTAAACAAGTTAAAATTATAAAAGGAAAAGATGCTGAAAAATTTCTTAAAAAAATGAACTGTGCTGCAAACGAAAAGGAAAGACAATTAATAATGGCAAAGATAACAGGGAATTTCAAGCGGGGGAATGAAAGGAATCATAACATAAGAGATACGTGAAAAATACGAACTACTCTCCCCTTTTTCTAGTGATTCTAATCGTAGAGCCGAGGGTGTCCCAAATACCATTTAGGACGTTCTCTTTCTTTTTAACTAATAAAAAGTTACTCACATCGCTTGCCTAAGGGCGCTTACACAAAAGGTACAAGTGCCACACCGATTCATCCTCTTTTACCGCTAATCGGAAATCATCTTGAATACGATATTTTTACCAACGGAAGGAATTATTTATGGGCTCGTGGAATAAAAATAATCTAAGACAAGATAGGGGGTGCTGATTGTGAAACTAGACATTGAAAAGTTGCCGGCAGAAGAACAAAAAGTATACGCTATGATGGAACACTTGCATGTATTTGAGAAGAAGGCTTTGTGGAATCTGATCCAACGGTCAAACAAAGATCATGTTAGTATGTGTCCAAAGATTAATAACGAGATCCGAAGTTTAGAGCAAAGGGGGCTAATTGCTATCAACCCCTATTACAATGGACCGGAGTATAGCTTTTTTGTTTTACAGAATGCCCCTTATTTAATGCGGAAGCTCCGACTGTATTCTCCTAAAGAAGTCTATGAGCCCAGCTGGAAGCAGCGTGCAAAAAAACTTTTTTCCCGGTAAAAATTCTGTGAAGTACGTAATCAATAGGATAGATACTGTCTAAATAGAAAAGTTAACATCCATCCATCGTTCTTTTTGGGGAAACGATTTTTTATGACCTTTGTCCATATAACCCCAATTCTGCTTCTCTCACTACTACAATCCAATAACCAAACACTATTCCCATTCGCAAAACAATACTAATACCCATCCCATTAACAACATCAACACCATTAACACCATTAACAACTATCGGAATGAAAATTTTAATAGCCTACTTTTTTTCCTTTTATTTGAAGAATTCGACTTAAAAAGACAAACACTACCGCCATAAGACACAAATAAATGCGCAAATAGTTGCACTCACATTAAAATCACAACTTAGTGAATCCACAAGATCACCAGTAGATCTTGATTTACCCCTTGATTATTTAGAATAATCATAGTATTTTTAAAATGACAATCTATGAAACCGTTTGCAAAAACATAGAAATAACAGAAATAATCATCATCTTTTTTTACACCTTTGTGCAAACGTTTTCGCAAACGAATCATACTTGTCACAAAATGAAACACCTTTCACTTTTTTAAAAGATAAGAATTTATAAGTATTGGCACCTTCGGGCAAGTTGTCTAGCTCCAGCGCCTACTCGCTACGGGGCACTTCGGAAGTGACAACCGAAGTCAAAGAGCGGACTTCTAGTTGTCATTACTCCACTGCCCTACGCTCGTGACCAAAGGCGCTTGCGCTTTTCTTATCAAGAGCACTCTTTAAAAAATCAGAAAACAATTAAAGGGGGATAGCCGTTGTTGGACTTTGGATAATTCGAATAAATGATAAGGAGTTGATGAATTTGAGGAGATCCATTAAAAAGGCAAGTGTGTATGTCATGCTATTTTTGATGTTTTTTTCCATAGGCAATTTTTCATATTTGACGACAGGTTCAGCGGAACCATTAATCGAACCTGATCAACAGGCAACGACAATGGACAGTTCTGAGATTCCCGAGAACACCTTACGGATTCATTATCAGAGAGAAGACAATAACTTTGAAAACTTAGGGTTATGGCTTTGGGACGATGTGGCTCAGCCTTCTGAAAATTGGCCTTCGGGTGGCACGCCGTTCGTTACAGAACAGGTGACAGATTATGGGGCTTATCTAGATATTGAATTAGCAAGCGACCCACAAAGAGTGGGATTCCTCGTTCTCAATCTTACGAATGGTGATAAAGATGGGGATGACAAAAATCTTGACCTTTTCTCACCGGATATTAATGAGGTTTGGATTAAACAAGGGTCCGATGAAGTCTATCTTACGGAACCCATTCCAGACGAACAAAACATATTGAGAATTCATTATGAAAGAAATAATGGGGACTACGATGACTGGGGCGTCTGGAACTGGGGCGATGTGGTCCAGCCATCTGAAGAAGCGGGAGGTTGGCCGGATGGGGCAACCGATGCCTCTGGAATTGGAAGATTTGGAGTGTATTTCGATATTGATCTCACGGAAGATGCCAATGAAATCGGGTTCCTGTTTGTGAATAAAAACACCGGAGAACAAACCCGTGATTATTCTTTTTCCATGCTTGGAGAATATGATCAGATCTTTATGTTCGAAGGGGACGATCAAGTCTATACAGATCCTTATGGGGCGATTCCAACAGCACTCCTTTCAGGGGAACTTCTCTCTCCGGAAAAAATTCAGCTCCGTTTTTCCAATACAGAAGAGTTAACTGAAGAAATTCTCCTCGATGGGTTGCATGTGGAGGATCAAACCGGGACGCCTGTTTCCGTCCAAAGCGTCAACATCATTGACCAGCAACTCGTGGAAATTACCGGATCATTTGACGTGAATCTCACCCCTTATACTATTACATTCGGAGAACGGACCGTGACGGCATCAAGCGGTTGGCGAATGATCGACGAGATGTTTGGATATGAAGGGGATTTAGGCGCAACATTGCATCAAGATGGGACAGCCACGCTAAAACTATGGTCACCGAAGGCAGAGAATGTTTCCGTTGTTTTATACGATAAAGATGACCAATATACGATCGTGGATGACGATATTGAGATGACGCTTGGGGATCGTGGAGTATGGGAAGTTACGCTCGATTCCAACAAGACTGGCTTGAACAATCATCGTGGGTATTTCTATCACTACGCTATCACCCATGGGGGAGAGACGAAGCTTGCCCTTGATCCATATGCTAAGTCTATGGCCGCCTGGGATAGTACGGAGGTAAGTGAAGACTATCCATATGGGAAAGCGGCGATTGTGGATCCTTCGACAATCGGGCCGGACTTGGATTTTGCTCAAATCGACGGCTTTGAAAAACGGGAGGATGCGATTATATACGAGATTCATGTGAGAGATTTTACTTCTGATGAATCGATTGCCGATGAATTGACAGCACCATTCGGTACTTTTGCAGCCTTTGTGGAAAAATTGGATTATATTGAATCTATGGGGGTTACCCATATTCAATTGTTGCCAGTGATGAGCTACTTTTTTGCAAATGAAATGGATAAAGATGAAAGATTGCTAGAATACTCATCCACAGGAAATAATTACAACTGGGGATATGATCCGCACAGTTATTTTTCCTTAACTGGAATGTACTCGGAAGACCCACATGATCCGGAAAAGCGAATCGAGGAATTTAAGCTATTGATCGACGAGATTCATGGACGTGGCATGGGTGTTATTCTCGATGTGGTATATAATCACACCGCACGGGTGGGAATCTTTGAGGATCTTGTACCAAACTACTATCATTTCATGGATGCAGATGGAACCCCAAGAACAAGCTTTGGCGGAGGTCGTCTAGGTACGACCCATCAAATGTCCCGAAGAATTCTAGTGGATTCCATCATGTATTGGGTGGAAGAATTTAAAGTGGATGGTTTCCGATTTGACATGATGGGAGACCATGATGCAGAAAGTATTCAAATCGCCTATGACAAAGCGAAGGAAGTTAATCCGAATATCGTGATGATCGGAGAAGGCTGGAGAACATTCGTAGGAGATGAAGGGGACCCTGTCATGCCTGCAGATCAAGATTGGATGCAATATACCGAGAGTGTGGGATCCTTCTCAGATGAATTCCGAAACGAGTTGAAATCTGGCTTTGGAAGTGAAGGTCAGCCACGTTTTCTTACAAATGGGGCGAGAAATATCCAGCAGATTTTTGACAACATCAAAGCACAGCCGCATAACTTTGTGGCAACTCATCCAGGAGATGTTGTACCATACATCGCAGCGCACGATAATTTAACGCTCCATGATGTGATTGCACAGTCCATCAAAAAGGATCCGGAGTATCATCAGGAGGAAATCCATCAGCGCATCCGCATCGGGAATGCCATGGTTCTTACTTCTCAAGGGACTGCATTCCTTCATGCTGGTCAAGAATTTGGACGAACAAAACAATTTCGGGCGGAAACAACGGAGGCACCATACAAATCCACTTATATGACGGATGAACATGGGACACCGTTTACGTACCCGTATTTCATACATGACTCTTATGATTCAACAGACATTATCAATAAACTGGATTGGGAAAAAGCATTAAATGAAGAACTCTATCCGATCAATACTCTCACGAGGGAATATACGGCCGGTCTGATAGAATTGAGAAGATCCACCGATGCTTTCCGACTGGGATCAAAAGATCTGGTGGATGAAAATGTTACCTTGGTGGATGCTCCGGAAATCGGCGATCAAGATCTTGTGATTGCCTATCGGAACAAAGCCACCAATGATGATCTTTATTATGTTTTCGTCAATGCTGACATGACCGAACGGACACTGACGATTAACAAGGATCTAACTTCAGGCACCGTCCTTGTGGATAACGATGAAGCGGGAACAGTAGAGGTTAACGAGCGGTCAGGATTCACGTTAACCTCGGACAGAATCACATTGGATCCCTTAACCACTGTTGTGATCAAAATGGATCAGGAAGGGGAACCGCCAACAGACCCTGCGCCAACGTTCAACTATACGGTCAATTACCACCGTCTCGATAATTCTTTGGAAAACTGGAGTTTATGGATTTATAACAATGGACTTCCGGACGCTGTCTATGAGTTTGAAACAGAATATACGAAGGAAGTTGACGGTGTATCCTACCGATTTGCCCAAGGAACGTACGCCTTCCCAGAAGATGATTTTACGGTCATCACAAGGTATGGAAATTGGGAAGGGGAAGAGGCCCCGAGAGTCGTGGAAATGCCAACTGGTGAAACGGAAACCGAAGTCTGGATCATTGAGGGAATTCAAGAGGTTTTCACCAGTGAAGACGATGCAATTGCTGCCATCACACAAAACGTTCCACGTCATATACGTTTAACTTATGATCGGGAAGATGGCGATTACAACGATTGGGACGTATGGGTATGGGCTACTGGTGCCAGAGACGATAATCATGATTTCACCCGATTCGAAGACGGAAAAGCGATTGCAGAGATTGGGATCGGACCGCTTGCGGAGCAAGTAGGATTTATTATCCGAAAAGGGGATTGGGAAGATCGGGAACCTGGTGGAGACAGATTTATAACAGTAAATCAGTCAGACCCGATGACGAAAGTCTATGTGACGAGCGGCGAAACGGAATTTTTCACCGTGCCGTCCGTAAAAGCACCGGAAGTGACGAATGGAAATGCAACCTTCCAGTTTAGAGATCCGGAACGCTATTTAACAGACAGCATGTCCCAGATCGAAAAAGTGGAATTGAGCCTTTTAGATAACCGTTATGAAATGACGTATGAAGAAGACAACGAACGATTTGTTTATACGTATGAAAATTTGCCAAACGGAGATCACATTTACAGTTTCTATGTGACGGTTGATGGGGAAACGGTGGAAATGACAGATCCTTATTTTTCCGAGGACGGGGTTTCGATCATCTCCTTCTATCAGCCGGAAATAAACGTAACGGGTTCAATGAGCCCAGGAGCAATTGACTATAACGACAATGCTGTATTGACGCTGGACTTGGATAATGAAGATGACACTCCAATTAGGGAAATATACGTGGATCTGTCTTCGGTTGGTGGCAACGATCAGGTCTTTATTGATCCGGAGCTCCAGGAGATTAGTATTGGAGTTCATCACAATGTAACGGCGGGAGATAAGATATTGCCAATTACCGTTGTTGACCAATACGGGAACATTCACACAGGGGAAGCGGAAGTGGAAGTGAAGACCCGCCAGTTTGTGGGAGAAGGGGACTTTGATTGGGATGAAGCGCTAATTTACTTCATGTTAACGGACCGTTTCTTCGATGGTGATAGTTCGAACAATGATCCGTATGGTATGGATTATGACACGAATGATCCTGGAAGTTATCAAGGGGGAGATTTCCGCGGAATCACAGAAAGACTGGATTATCTGGATGACCTGGGAATCAACACGATCTGGATCAGTCCGATTGTGGAAAATGTGAAGTATGACGTCCGATTTAACGATGATCCACATATTACACCATACTACGGCTATCACGGCTATTGGGGAAGCAACTTTGAAGAGTTAAATCCTCATTTCGGAACGATGGAAGACTTCCATGAACTCATCGATGAAGCAAATGATCGTGGAATGAAAATTATGGTGGATGTGGTGTTGAATCATGCAGGATATGGTCTGAAGATGGTAGATGGAGAGATTGACAATCCACCTCCTGGCTACCCGAGCGATGAAGAGCGAGCTCGATTTGAACATATGCTACGCCAAGGGCACGATGTGGGCAATGACGAAGTCCGCGGGGAACTGGCAGGATTACCTGATTTTATTACCGAAGATCCGGAAGTCCGCCAACAGATCATTGACTGGCAAACCGGTTGGATTGAAAAATCACGTACGCCTAATGGAAATACGATTGACTATTTCCGTGTGGATACCGTAAAGCACGTGGAAGATACGACGTGGATGGCCTTTAAAAATGCTCTGACGGAAGAAATGCCGGAATTCAAGATGATTGGAGAATCATGGGGTGCCGGTCCACATGACGACCATGGTTATTTACGGTCAGGGATGATGGATTCCCTTCTGGATTTTGATTTCAAATATCAAGCACGGGACTTTGTGAACGGTGATCTGGAGAGGGTACAGGACTATCTGGAAAACCGCAATGCCCAACTAGACAACACAGCTACCCTTGGTCAATTCTTAGGAAGCCACGATGAAACAGGGTTCATGCACCTCATTGGAGAGGACGAAGGGAAGTTCAAAGTGGCAGCGGCTCTTCAACTAACGGCCAAAGGACAACCGGTCATTTATTATGGGGAAGAGCTTGGAATGTACGGGGAAGATAACTACCCTTATTACACGAATCGCTATAATTTAGATTGGGATCTCGTGGAAGGGAATGAGATGCTGGAACATTACCAAAACCTGCTTCATTTCCGAGGTCAATTCTCCCAAGTATTCGCAAAAGGAGATCGCCAATTTGTGGCTGGGGGTAATGACGATGGGTATCTCGTCTTTAACCGTTCGTTCGCAGGGGAAGAGGTCGTTGTTGGTTTAAATACAACGGATGAGGCAGTGGAAGCAACGTTCTCTGTCCCATATGGTTTTGAAGAGGAAGTCTTCAATTACTACAGTGGGGAGTTTGTGGACGTTTCCTCTGACGGTGTCGTTACCATTGAAATACCGGCACGCTCGGAAGGAGGAACCATTTTACTTGGTGTCTACGGGGAAGAGGACAGAGATCCAACAGACCCTGTTGACCCAGGCGAGCCAGGCGAGCCAGGCGAACCAGGCGAACCGGGAGAACCAGGCGATGGTGGGCCGCCATTTACACCACCAGGACCGCCACCTTGGGTTAACCCTCCGGGACATCAGCCAGGGGGACCTGGAAATGGCAATGGTCCAGGCAACGGCAATGGTCCAGGTAACGGTGGTGGAAATAGTCCCGGCAACGGTTCAGGACCACCGCCAGGAGTTAACCCTCCGGGACATCAGCCAGGTGGACCGCCCGGACTGCAAGGGCAATGTCCAAACAGTAACGCAGCCGTTTGCAGAAGATAGACAGACGCATACGTATGCACGGGAATTAAATACTAGATTTGTTTTTTGGAGTAGGCTCATCTCCATTACGTAAATAATCAGAGGCTGGGACATAACAAAAGTGTTAAATTGAAGATCCGAACACTACACAATCATAGCGAAGCATATTTCCGTAGCTAGTGATTGCTTGGATTTCAATTGATTAAAACACCTATGTCCCAGCCTCATTTGCTAATACTCGGTAGCCACCATCCATAGATAAACATTTTCATAGATGTATTAAACCTCCTTCCATTGTATAATAGACATAACGATACACATAATGGTGGTGAAAACATGAGAAAAGCAATCGCAATCCTATTCATGCTGGCAGGATTTATTATCATCGGATTCGCGGGATATGAAATATACCAGACAAATGCCCAACAGCAAGAAGCACTCGATACCGCAATCGAACTAGTTTTTTCCGATAACGAAAAAGAATACGAGGAAGTCCTTGAAGACTTCGATCCAGGTCAAGGAGACATTGTGGGAATACTAACCATCCCCCGCCTCAGCGCAGACCTGCCGATCGTGGAAGGAACCCATGAAGACGACCTGGCAAGGGGTGTCGGACACTACGTGGGAACCGGATTTCCCACCGATAACAGACAAATTCTCCTTTCCGGCCATCGCGACACCGTTTTCCGCAACCTTGGCGAACTGGAGATCGGCGACGTCTTTGAAGTGAAGATGAACTATGGCACCTTCACGTATGAAATCTACGAAACCTTCATCGTGGACGCCGACGACACCACCGTAATCGACTTCTCCATCGACGAAGAAGTCCTGACCGTCTCCACCTGCTACCCATTCCGATTCGTGGGGAACGCACCAGAGCGGTATATTCTGAACGCAAAACCCGTAACATCCGATTAACCCCCTTTGGGAAAAATAAAGTGGATACCTTGTGAAACTAGTATCTACTCAACATGCCGCGTGTCTGAAACACTCCGTCCGAGTGTACTCAGGCACGTTTTTATTTTTATCTTAGTCGCGTAATCCTTCCAATCACGGAAACAGATGATACTAGGTGAGTAGTCTTGTTTATTGAGTGTGGAATGCCAGTAGCAAGCCTTCCCACTGTTCCAATTGTCCGAACTGTCCTCCAGTTGTCCGAACTGGGGGTCAGTTCGGACAACTGGAGAAGAAAACAGAGTTGAATTGTCCGAACTATGGGTCAGTTCGGACAACTGGAGAAGAGAATAGAGTTGAACTGTCCGAACGAGGGGTCAGTTCGGACAACTGGAGAAGAACCAAGAGTTGAATTGTCCGAACTAGGGGTCAGTTCGGACAAATGGGGGAGAAACAAGAGTTGAATTGTCCGAACTAGGTGCAAGTTCGGACAACTGGAGGAGAATCAGGAGTTGAATTGTCCGAACTGTGGGTCAGTTCGGACAACTGGAGGAGAACCAAGAGTTGAACTGTCCGAACGAAGAGCAAGTTCGGACAACTGGAGAAGAATCAAGAGTTGAACTGTCCGAACTAGGGGCAAGTTCGGACAACTGGAGGAGAGAATGGAGTTGAACTGTCCGAACTGGGGGTCAGTTCGGACAACTGGAGAAGAGAATGTAGTTGAACTGTCCGAACAGGGGCAAGTTC
This sequence comes from Evansella tamaricis, assembly GCF_019042215.1. Taxonomy (GTDB): domain Bacteria; phylum Bacillota; class Bacilli; order Bacillales; family Salisediminibacteriaceae; genus Evansella; species Evansella tamaricis. The sequence continues at coordinate 14,554 of NZ_JAHQCS010000190.1, forward strand.
GGACAAATGGAGAAGAACCAAGAGTTGAATTGTCCGAACTAGGGGTCAGTTCGGACAAATGGAGGAGAACCAAGAGTTGAACTGTCCGAACGAAGAGTCAGTTCGGACAAATGGGGGAGAAACAAGAGTTGAACTGTCCGAACTAGGGGTCAGTTCGGACAACTGGAGGAGAGAATGGAGTTGAATTGTCCGAACTGGGGGTCAGTTCGGACAACTGGAGGAGAATCAGTAGTTGAACTGTCCGAACTAGGGGTCAGTTCGGACAACTGGCGGAGAACCAAGAGTTGAATTGTCCGAACTAGGGGTCAGTTCGGACAACTGGAGGAGAATCAGTAGTTGAACTGTCCGAACTAGGGGTCAGTTCGGACAACTGGAGGAGAGAATGGAGTTGAACTGTCCGAACTAGGGGCAAGTTCGGACAACTGGAGGAGAGAATGGAGTTGAATTGTCCGAACTGTGGGTCAGTTCGGACAACTAGAGGAGAATCAGTAGTTGAACTGTCCGAACTGTGGGTCAGTTCGGACAACTGGAGAAGAGAATGGAGTTGAATTGTCCGAACTGTGGGTCAGTTCGGACAACTGGAGAAGAGAATGGAGTTGAATTGTCCGAACTAGGGGTCAGTTCGGACAACTGGAGAAGAACCAGAAGTTGAACTGTCCGAACTGGGGGTCAGTTCGGACAAATGGCGAAGAGAATAGAGTTGAACTGTCCGAACGAGGGGTCAGTTCGGACAACTGGAGAAGAACCAGAAGTTGAATTGTCCGAACTAGGGGCAAGTTCGGACAACTGGAGGAGAGAATGGAGTTGAACTGTCCGAACTAGGGGTCAGTTCGGACAACTGGAGGAGAGAATGGAGTTGAACTGTCCGAACTAGGGGCAAGTTCGGACAACTGGAGGAGAGAATGGAGTTGAACTGTCCGAACTAGGGGTCAGTTCGGACAACTATAGAAGAGAATGGAGTTGAACTGTCCGAACTAGGTGCAAGTTCGGACAACTGGAGGAGAGAATGGAGTTGAATTGTCCGAACTGTGGGTCAGTTCGGACAACTGGAGGAGAATCAGGAGTTGAATTGTCCGAACTAGGGGCAAATTCGGACAACTGGAGGAGAATCAGTAGTTGAATTGTCCGAACTAGGTGCAAGTTTGTCCGAACTTAACAAATTGTTCCCTTTAGCCCTTTTCACAATTTCACAAATTACGGTATGATAGGTAGTGAAATTGATCCATTTAAGTAGAACCATAAAAAGTGCTTAAAGTTAAAACTACCTTTTTCCACGAACCTAATCCACAACAAATCCGAAAGGGGCAAACTCAATTATGAAAGTAGATCTAATTATCACCAACGCATTCGTCATGACCATGGAGGGACAGGGAGTTGGACTGATTGAAGATGGGGCGGTGGCCATCAAGGGAAACCTTATACAAGCCGTCGCTTCCACACAAGAAATACTGGCCAACTATTCCACAGAGGAACAAATGGATGCCAAAAATAAATTGATCATGCCGGGCTTGATCGATGCTCACATCCATACGGGGATCGGAATTCTTCGCGGCGTGGCACAGGACATGCATAATTGGATGCAAGTGGGCCTGTGGCCGTTCCAAAAACATGTTACCCTTGAAGACAACATCACAGGATCCATGATGAACATAATAGAAGGAATTAAAGCAGGTACCACTACCTTTTGCGATTATGACAGTAACATGAACAAGCTCGTCACTAACTACGTGAAAGTTGGAGCAAGAGCTCGGGTTGCCGAACTCATTAACGAAATTCCAAATGACATCGGTGATATTCCAGTGGGGGAACTTTATCCGTTCCATCCGGAAATCGGTCAGCGGAAACTACAGAACAACCTGGAACTCCTTGAAAAATGGCACGGTGCGGAAAACGGGAGAATCACAGCTATGCTCGGACCACACGGACCTGACATGATGAGCCTGGAACTCTTGCAGGAAATTAAAGAACTTGCTGTTAAATATGACACAAAATTACATATGCATGTGGCACAAGGGGACAGGGAAATCGACCAGATTGAGAAACGATATGGCAAGCGGTCCATCGCCTTTTTAGACGAGATCGGTTATCTCAACGAACGTCTCCTTGCCGTTCATCTCACAGAGGCAACGAAGGAAGAAGCGGAACAGGTGGCCAAGTCCGGAGCGGCCATGATCAACTGCTCTGGCAGCATTGGAATTATCGATGGGATCGTGCCTCCGATTCTGGAATTCCTGGAGGCTGGTGGAACAGCCGCCCTTGGATCAGATCAGGCCCCTGGGAACAACTGCAATAACATGTTTAACGAGATGAAGTTCGTTTCCATTCTTAATAAAGTGAAGACGAGAAACCCGGCAACATTCCCGGCTCACCTTGCTCTTCGCCTTGCCACGATCGAATCGGCGAAAGCGGTAGGATTGGACCATGAAGTGGGATCTTTGCGTGCGGGGAAAAAGGCAGACCTCGTCTTCGTAGATTTGGAAGAACCAAGCATGTCCCCTGTGATTACGCAACCGGTTCGAAACATCGTACCTAACCTTGTGTATTCTGCAAAAGGCAGTGAAGTGGAATCCGTCATGGTAGATGGAAAGTTCATCATGAAGGACCGTAAATTGTTGACGGTGGACGAAAAAACCGTGATCCGAAATACCCAAATCGCAGCAAATCAGATCAGTGAAAAAGTACAGGCAGAAGCAAAAAAACTCAAAAGCCCGTTGCTAACACGAATGGAAAACGGCGAACTCTAAAAATGCAAATTAGCTAGGATAGGAACATTCCAGACTAACAAAAATGGAACAAGAATAGATAGGAACATTCCAGACTAACAAAAATGGAACAAGAATAGATAGGAACATTCCAGAACTAACACAAATAAACGAAGTCAAGATAGGAACATTCCAGAAATATACATCATTTAAACAAAACCAGAACAAGCAGAGGTGCTCTACCAACAGCAAAATCCAATAATGCACATTTCTACAAAAACTTGTATAATAAAAACGATATGAAACATCTAACATCTAACATCTAACATCTAACATCTAACATCTAACAGCCAACAGCCAACAGCCAAAACAGATACTTTTATCATTTTCCGACAGAAGACTCCCTCTTCAATCGTGTGAAGGGCGAAGCCCAACGATAAGGGGGAGATGAATGTCGGTTAGGCGATAGCCTAAAGGCTTTTTGTTGCCCACTTCATACCTTATTGATATAATCAGTCTTAGATAAGAGAAAGGCTGATAATGCAATGAAATTGGACAGTAATAATCATTCAGTATTCTCAATGTATTACCATCTTGTGCTAGTTGTAAAATATCGCAGAGAAGTCTTTGATGATAAAGTATCTGACTATGCTAAGGATATGTTTGTAAAGCTAG
>NZ_JAHQCS010000008.1 GCF_019042215.1 Evansella tamaricis
TACTTGGTGTATTAACAACAGCGGCGGCATTTTTCGGAATCATGATGAACTTCGCGTTCATGTTCGCAGGTACAATCTCTTCTAACCCTTGGATGGTTCTTTTGACCGTATTCATCCTTGCTGCTGGATACAACGCAGGCCGAATCGGTGGCGACCATTGGGTAATGCCTTACATTAAAGAAACTGTATTCAAAGGTAAATTCAGTAAAACAGTCGATCAAGCTGCTTAATATTAATAATCCGAATAGGATGCTATACTCCCTGAAATAGATTCGACGTTTACATCACTAGGTGTAGACGTCTTTTTTTTGATTCTATTTCCAAAAACAGACGATTGCTTGTAGGCGATAAGTAGGAAACATAGTATGATGATATAACACAAATCGAAACTGCTACTTTAATCTAATAATAAGGTTTTGATAGAATAAAATTAGGGAAGTAAAAATACATTTAGTAATTGAGTGAATTTCATCATACTAAACACTCGTTTACCAATCGATTCAGGTTTAAAAAAGGGAGTACCACCTAAATGTGGAATTTAGTAAGTGAGGACCAAAATAATTTGAAGGACCCGGTGCATTAGAAGTCGTGAATCCTCAAATTCTTCCTTGCGGGAACAGCACGAACTGAACATCCATTTTTAACGAAGTGAAGTCTGAAATTGATTTGTAATGTTGGTTCTTCAATTTAAAAACAAATGAAAGGGAAAACTATGAGAAAGCTGAGAATCGTTATAGCAGATGATGATCCCGAAATTAGAGAATTACTGAGGAATTATATAAGCAATTTTCCTAATATGGTAGTAGTGCATGAAGTGAATGATGGCGAGCAATTATATAAAACTACCGTAAAGTGGCATCAAAAAATCGATATTTTATTAGTAGATATTAATATGCCAAAGATAAATGGTATGGAAGTAATCAGATTAACAAAAAAAATTTGTCCACATATAAAATCGATTTTTATTACCGGTTATGGAGAATTCGCCGTTGAAGCGTTTAATCTCGCAGCAGTCGATTTTCTCATGAAACCGATAAATCAAGAAAGATTATATGAAGCACTAGTAAAAACTGTACATTTAATTAGATTGGAAAACGATCATAAGAACGCCATCTTTCCTTCGAACAATAGATTAGTGATTAAAAGGGGCAGATCAGTTTTTTATATACCAGTGCATAGTATTTATTTTATTGAAAAAGCAGGTAAGCTCACATTGATTCATTCCAAAAGCGGCCTGTTTGAAACAGGTGATTCCCTCGATTCTCTTGAAAGTACCATCTCCAACCGGACCTTTTTTCGTTCTCACCGTTCTTATATTGTAAATACAGACCATATACTGCAAGTAGAGACCTTCGGAAAAACTTATTTAGCCTACTTTGATAATTATGACAAGATAGCACATATTTCCAAATTAAAAATAAAAGAATTGGAAACCATACTCAATCCAATATAAAAATTGACCATTTATGTACTAAAACACAAATAGATTGCGAACAGAGGTTGTCTCAATCGGGAAACAAATCCCTATTGAGGGCAACCTTTTTTTGCGCTGACAATGGACTTTAGGAACATATCTGTTCATTTGTGTTGAAAAGTGCTATTTGGACTGTGGGATAGTTAAAACTGGAGTTGAAAGGGGGAAAAATGAGCATGAATGGGTACTAACAAAATTCGACAAATTAATCTATAGATCCTACGATGGAAATATAGCCTATTCTCGTAATCCTACAATAGTAACATAATCTTTTCTATCAATCCTACGGTAGTTTGATAGCCTCAACCAATATATCTAATAAGGGTGGTACTATGAAGAATACTAAAAATATTCTTGTATTTCAAGAGTATAAAAATTTAAATCTATTAATAAAATCTATCGTAACCACGATCGAAGGGGTTAAGAATATTTATACCATATCGAAGCAGGAAGATATTGTCTCTGCCTATAACGAGGTAAAACCAGATGTGTTCCTTTGTGAAATAAATACGATCAACCAGTATTCTAAACTAACTGAAATTGTAAACAATCAAACAGCATCCTCCACTATAAAAAAGGAGGTTATCTGCATCATTAATGAGGATAACAATTACATGAGAAACGTCACATTAAATGATGGGATGAATCATTTCCTAGAGAAACCAAATTTTTGTGTCAACAAAGTGAGGAACTTACTGATAGAGTGTTTAGGAAACAGGCATGAATCCTCGTGACTTCGTTCATATGTTGTCCACTTACATGACAGTACTTTTTCTGAAAGCCAAGAAATCCCCACGAAAAATCCTCCGATTATCATACATGTAACATCTGCCAAGTGCACCTCCCATGTATTAAAATCACAGAACGGCCTAGCCACCTTCAAAACCATTTTTTTCCCATGTTTAAAGCGGTACAATCGACTATAATGAAAGCAGGAAGGGAGCGGTTAGGTATGTACATAATGGGTGTGGACGGCGGCGGCACGAAAACGTACGCGGTTATTACGGATGAGCGCGGAAATCTGATCGGCGAGGGGATGGGTGGTGGTGCGAATCATCAAAGCGTGGGGATGGAGAGGGCGTTAGGGGAGATTACTCGGGCAACTGGGGAGGCATTGTTTAAGGCGGGGTTGACTCACGAAGATATTGCGTTTGTCCAGTACGGGCTGTCAGGGGCGGACCGGCAGAAGGACTTTGACATCATTCTTCCGGCGTTAGAGACGCTTCCTTTTGAAAAATGGGATGTGGTTTGTGACACGATGGAAGGGCTTCGAACAGGCAGTAAGGATTATACCGGGGTGGTCCTTGTTTGTGGGACGGGTACGAATGCGGCTGGGAGGAATCGCAAAGGGGAAACGGTCCAAACTGGGGGTTTCGGTTATTTGATGGGGGATTATTCTGGTGGTGCGCAATTGGCCACGGAGGCATTTCGCAGAACGATCCGGTCGTGGGAGCTGCGGGAAAAGCCAACGTTGCTTACGGAGCGGGTGCCAGCCTTCCTTGGGTTTGGGTCCGTGGAGGAGCTTTTTCATTATTATTTAGATCATGATATTCATCATGTTCCCGCTTCTCTCGCGAAGGTCGTGCATGATGCGGCTTTAGAGGGGGATTCCGTCGCAATTGATTTGTTGAGGGAGTCTGGTACGGAACTTGGCCTGGCGGCAGTTTCGGTGATGAAAAGGCTGCGGTTCGATTTGGAGATGGAATCGGAGTTGGATTCGGATTTGGAGATGGATTCGAAATATGGCGCGGAGTTGGAATCGACGTTAGACTTGGATTCGAAATTGGAATCGGAGATGGATTCGGAATCTGACGCGGAGTTGGGATCGAAGTTGGGTTCAGATAGGAATAATCGTCCGGACGCTGGAGAGGAAATGAATTCCGTATCTTGTGTGGACTCTAGGGAGGAAACGAATTCGGTTTCTTGTGCGGATGTGGACAGACCCGTTGTCCCAATTGTTCTCGTGGGGAGCATTTTACAAAAGGGAAAAAATGCGGTGTTGTTGTCTGCGCTTGAGAACACGATCAAAAGGGAGCAGGAAGCGGGAACGCCAACTAAGGGAGCAGTTAGAACTGGAGCCGAGCAGGTGACTAGGTCTAGTTTGGAAGAAGTGCCGGTACAAATCCCCGACTTCGAGCTTGTGATACCAAAGGTAGAACCGGTATATGGGGCAGTCCTGCTCGCGATGGATCGACTACATATTCCTGTGACAGAGGAAGTGGAACGAAACTTGGAAGATAATGGGGGTTACCGAAATGATGGTAAGTAAAAAATTGAAGGTTGTGGTGATCGGCGGGGGATCCTCTTATACGCCTGAATTAATCGAGGGGTTTATAAAGAATTATCCGCAGTTGCCGGTGAGTGAGTTATATTTGGTGGACATCCCAGAAGGGGAGGAAAAATTAAGGATCGTTGGGGAGTTAGCACGCCGAATGCTAGACGAGGCGAACGTGGATATTGCGTTGCATTTGACGACAAACCGTCGTGCTGCCATCGAAGGTGCTGATTTTGTTACGACGCAAATTCGCGTGGGGATGCTCGAGGCGAGATCCCGTGATGAAAGGATTCCGTTGAAGTATAACCGGATTGGTCAGGAAACAACCGGTGCGGGAGGGTTTGCGAAGGCACTCCGAACGATTCCTGTTATTCTGGATATTTGTAAAGATATGGAGGAATTGGCGCCGGACGCTTTTTTGCTCAATTTTACGAATCCGGCCGGCATCGTGACAGAGGCGGTTTTGAAGCATACGAATGTGAAAACGATTGGACTGTGCAACTTGCCGATTGGGACGAAGATGCAGATTGCTGATTGGTATGGGGTGGAAGTGAGCGATGTGGAGGTGGAGATGCAGGGCATCAATCATTTGAATTGGACGACGAAGATTGTCGTCCGTGGTAAGGATGTTACAGTGGATGTTCTCCATGGATTTGGTGGGGGATTGACGGTGAAGAACATTCCAGATTTAGAGTGGGATCCTCTGTTTTTGAAGTCGGTTGGGGCGCTGCCTTGTGCTTATCACCGGTATTATTATCTTCCGGAGGAGATCGTGAAGGATCAGCTGGCTGTGCTGGAGACGGAAGGAACCCGAGCGGATGTGGTGAAAAAGGTAGAGGAGCAACTGTTCGAGAAGTATAAGGATCCTAATTTGAAGAGAAAGCCTCCGGAATTGGAAAAACGAGGTGGTGCCTATTATTCGGAAGCGGCCATTCAGCTGATCCGTTCCATTTATAATGATAAAAAAGATTCGCATATTGTAAATGTCCGCAACAATGGTATTATCTCAGAGTTACCAGCGGATGTTTCCATAGAGGTGAATTGTCTGGTGGATGCGGACGGTGCCCATCCCCTTCCCTTAAATACAACGTTATCACCAGCGATTCGCGGTTTACTTCAAGTGGTGAAAGCCTATGAAGAGTTGACCGTAAAGGCTGCAGTAGAGGGTGATTATGAAGCTGGGTTACAGGCGTTGACCATTCACCCCCTCGTTGGGGACTCAAAGGTCGCAAAGGAGATTTTTGACGAGATATTAGAGGCGAATAAAGGATTTTTGCCACAGTTTAAGCGTGGAAGGAAATAGGGAAAAAGGGAACAGGTAACAGGGAAAAAGGAACGGAGTCCATAGTTAATATGGTTCTGTTCCTTTTTATGATTTTTAAGGAAGGGGAAAAGGTTTAAATAAATATTCCGTATGTTATGGAGCCGAGAATAGCTAAGGTAAAACGAATACCACTTAAGAGATGGACTTTCGGCTCCTCCGTAAAACGCCACAACATGAAAGTACGGAACCCAAACAAGGTGCTTAGTCCAATGAAAATGAAGATTCTTAAGTGAGGAAATTCTAGACTTGTAAAAATGATTATGATGAAAAGACAAGTGAAAAGTGACCTCTCAATAATCTCATGCATTTTGTTGACGTATTTTACGAACGGACCATGTAACCTCCATTTTTTTATTAGTAATCTAGAAATAACTTGATCCAGAAGGAAAATAGAAAATAATAAGATGATAATAGAAATCAACGAAAAACCTCCTACTTCTTATGTCTATTGAACCGAAGGACGTGCAGGACGGATTACGACCTTTAGAGTAAGATCATAACTGCTGATTAATTTCCGCTGCGTGCTGTTTTTATGAATAGCAGTTTAGTATTTTGTATTCGTTTCGAATAAAGGTTCCTGGAGTTCATAAAGTTTGCCTGTGATCGGATCCACGGTAAAGTACCGATCCTCCTCTGATTGCTGTCCCTGTATCTGGTAGTAATAATCAAGATTTCGATGGAATATTTGATTTTTTTCCACTGTCGATGGAATGGTTCTGTAACGGGTCTGGCTATAGTTTATTTCCGATTCCGTCTCCCTAATATGACTGGTGATGATAGATTTACCCTCCTTATAAGTATACGTTGGCAAGGCGCTGACAAATACGATGGAAGATAGGAGTAATAGGATGATTTGAGTGTGATTAAGGTATTCTTCGGATGATCTTTGATCATGGAATAAAAGGCGATTTGTACGCCAATAAAGAGAGCAGCATACATGGATAAGGAGATGACACCAGCAAAAATCGTTGCATTTAAGGTGAAGATGATAACGAAGAGGAAGAGCGAAATAATGGAAAGTAAACGTGCTGCATTTTCTTTTATCATAGTGCCTCCGTTAGGATGGTGGTGTATTTGGTCTCCCTTCATTTTAACATAACTATCAAATCCGAAAGCGTTGGGATCCGTAGGTATGGAAACGGGGAAAATTAAAGCTGCAGGGAGGGAATTGGGGAAAATTAAGAAAATCTTAAGAAATCTCCTAAATAGATATTAAGTTTTATCATTTATTATTATGATTATGAAAGATAGATTCGAGATTCGACAAAAACCGGGTGGTGCCTGTCACCTGTCGGGTTGGAGAGAAGGGGAACAAGGGATGGATACATACAATGTACTCGTTGTTGATGACGAACAGGAAATACGGGATGCCATTGAGATTTATCTGAAGAATGAAGGCATTACAGTGCTGAAAGCGAAGGATGGGATCGAAGCGCTAGATATCCTGACGGAAGCGAAGCAACAAATTCACCTTATCATTCTTGATGTGATGATGCCGAGGCTGGATGGGATCGCAGCAACGTATAAAATACGGGAAAAGAAAAACATTCCAATTATTATTCTCAGTGCAAAAACTGAGGATACTGATAAAATTCTTGGTCTTCAAGTGGGGGCGGACGACTATGTGACTAAACCGTTCAACCCGATGGAGCTGGTGGCCCGTGTGAAATCACAGCTTCGTCGTTACGTCACTTTCGGCACCTATGAAGGAGCCAGCGCTGAAAAAATCATCAACCTGAATGGTTTAACGTTGGAACCTGCTGCCAAAGAGGTTACCGTCCACGGCGACCCGATTAAACTGACGCCAATAGAGTATAAGATCACAGAACTCTTGATGGAAAATGCAGGACGAGTTTTTTCCATAAATGAAATTTACGAAAGGGTCTGGAATGAGCCTTGCTACAACGGCGAAAATACGGTGGCGGTCCATATCCGGAAGATCCGGGAAAAGATTGAAATTGATCCGAAAAATCCGAGGTATTTAAAGGTGGTGTGGGGCATTGGTTACAAAATGGAAAAATAGGTTACTTATGGTTCTCTGGGTGATTCTCTTATTGTTTGGGTTGAGTGGGATTTTTGTTTTCTCCACTTTAGGTACCGACTATATGGAGCGGGACTATTTTGCTACTTCGGAGTTTCGTTCTGAACTCCATCGGTTTACGGATCTTTTGTTTGTGTTCGATATTAACAACGTGTCGTATGATGATGCGGTGGAAAATATCACGGTATCAGAAGAGGAGATTGATGAACACCGATACCGTTTCGGGGGGTTAGAGGAACAGGTTCAAAGTATTTATGAGCGTTATGAAAACCGGATCGAGGAGATGTATGCTGTAGATAATGAAGAGGCAGCGAATGCTCTCATGGAGGAACGGGATGGACTGATTGAAGATATTACCCTCAATTTTTCCAGTGACAGTCATGTTAGGGAAAAGGTAGAAAAGGAAAAGGAAGAAAGATTGAAGGCGTATTACCGGGATCTGGAACGGATTAGGCCAGATTTTGAGAAGTATTTGGAGCAGCTATATTATTATTTCGAGGATATGGAGACGGGCAAGGCGTACACGAATGTGGACGGGGCACGTGCAGAACAGGGGGAATCCATCGAAGATCTTCTGTTTAATGATCAAATGCTATATGTGACGGATTTTACGTTCTACAGCGACGCGTTCCTGCACAAACAAAACTTCATACAGGCAGAGATGGTAACGCTAGATCTGGATGGAGCAATGGTGGAGGAATATAATACCTCGTGGTTTGAAGGGCAGATCGCAGTTCCACATGGGCTTACGATTGCAGAGAGTCCTATTATGGACGCTTACGAGAAATATAAGAACGAGCAGCGGACTGTCTGGATCTATATTTTTAGTAGTGTGGTAGCGTTAATTTTCTGCGGTGTAATTGGAAAAATATCGAAGGGTGTTTCGGAAGAATTGCGGAAATGGGAAAACAGGTACAATTGGTTGCCGATCGATGTGAGGGTAATCCTTTTCATTGGTTTTACAGGTATTCCGGCATTTATCTTATTCATCCTTGGTGTAACAGCATTCTCCAATTCTTACGAAAATATCATCCGCATCATGTATGAGATTGTGTTGATAACGGTGCTGGCATCGCTGTTTCTTGCTCTCATCATAGCGCAATTCCTATTTCTGTGGCGAGCTGTGACTAGTTGGGCTCATTTGAAAAAGGAGTTGGGGAGATCACTCACAGTGAGGTTTTTGAATCGTTTAAAGAAGCCTGTGAAACGTGGGATGGAAAATCTGCAGGCCATGTTCTTAAATCAGAGTGTGGGGATACAGCTTTCTTTAGTAATGGTACTGATTTTCGTCCTTGGATTCGCAGGGGTCATGCTGTTTATGCACGAGTTTCTGGCGTTTATTTACCTGTTAATCCTGGCAGGGCTTGGTTTTCCACTGGCGACGGTTGTGGTGAAAAAAATAGGTTACTTTAACCAAATCGTGGAGAAATCGAATGAGATTGCATCGGGAAAACTAGGGTCAGATCTCCCGGTAGAAGGGAAATCAGTCTTGGCGAACCTCGCGGAAAATATCAATGTGTTGAAAGATGGGTTTCGAATCTCTCAAAGTGAACAGGCAAAAAGTGAGCGTCTCAAAACGGAGTTGATTACAAATGTCAGTCATGATCTGCGCACTCCGCTCACGTCCATAATTACGTACACGCAATTACTGAAGTCTGGTGAGGTGGCAGTGGAAGATCAGTCTGCCTATTTGGAAATCATCGACCGGAAATCAAAGCGACTGAAGGTTTTGATCGACGATCTGTTTGAGGTATCTAAAATGGCAAGCGGAAATATTGAATTGACAAAGAGCCGGGTGGATCTCGTCCAACTGCTCCAGCAAGCGCTTGGGGAATACGACGATACGATGAAGGAATCGAGCCTGCAGTTCCGCATTTCTAAGCCGGATGAACCCATGTACGCTTATGTGGACGGGCAAAAACTGTGGCGCGTTTTCGACAACTTAATTGGGAACATCTTGAAGTATTCGCTGGAAAACTCCCGTGTATATATTTCCATTGGGCGGCAGGATTCTGATTCTGGAAAAGGTGGTGCCCATTCGGAAGGGGCAAGTGTCCATGGACAAAGCTATGGTCATGGCTCCGGGGTCATGACGTTTAAAAATGTATCAAAATACGAAATGAACGATGACCAGGAAGAACTGTTTGAACGGTTCAAACGGGGAGATGAATCAAGAAATACGGAAGGATCCGGCCTTGGTCTTGCAATTGCCAAATCGATTGTGGATCTCCATGGAGGCAGTTTAGAAATAGAAACGGACGGAGATTTATTTAAAGCGACGATCACATTGAGTTTGGATAAGTAAAGTTGATGAAATCTGGCAAAATGGTTGCGGAATAGGTCAAACCTGAGTCGGAATCGGTTAAACGGGTAGCGGAATTCGTCAAATAAGTGGTGGGATCCGTCAAACGGATAGCGGAATTCGTCAAAAAAGAATTGGAATCAGTCAAATGGGTAGAAGAATCCGTCAAATAAGTGGTGGGATCCGTCAAACGGATAGAAGAATCAGTCAAAAGAATAGAAGATTCGGTCAAAAGTGAGAAGGAATTCGACAAAGAGGGAAGGGATCCGCTGGCAACGCATTTTTTTAGCGGAGAGGTATAAAAGAAATGAACGATCACACAATTGATTTTTCAGAAACATATAGCACGTACTATAGGCGCCTTTATCGAATTAGTTATTCCATCACCCGGGATGTGCATCTGGCGGAGGATGTGGTTCACGATGCGTTCATCAAAGCGATGGCGAAGGCCGGTACGATGGAGGATGAAACCAAAATCGGCGCGTGGCTCTCTGTCATAACGGGGAGAATGGCCATTGATGTGCTGCGCCGCGAACGGAAGAAAAAAGGGGTGCTCATGGAGCAGGAGATGATCGATTGTCTTGGAAAAGTCATGAAACAAAACGTGGAAGAAGAAGTGGAAACAGCCTTTTTCGAAGAGGAAATCCACACAGCTATCAGCAAGTTGGGTCATGAGTACCGGGATGTACTGATCCTAAAGGTGGACCACGGATTAAAGGAACGGGAGATTGCCACCGCCCTTGATTTGAATCCTTCCACTGTAAAAACGAGGATTTACCGGGCGCGCAAACAATTAAAGCATCTGTTCTTGGAGCAGAACGAGAAGGTTCAGTTGATCAGTTGATCAGCAAAAATTTCATTTTCGGGAAAAAGCATGAGGACATTGATTCGTAACGTATGTTCTATTTGAAAAACGGAAAATTCCAATGTAGTTAAACTTTTAAAATAGTTCATAATCATAATAGATGACAAAAGCACATGCTAGTTTTGAGCGTGTGCTTTGACATGTCATCGCTCCTCCTTTGGAACGAGCATAAGAGGTATGAGTGATAAAAGTTAGTAGATTTTTTCAAAGTGTCCTTGACATAGGGTCCACTTTAATTGGATGCACTGTGTTTTTCTTTAAGCGGAAGTGATGATAATCAGGGGACAGTAATTAAAGTTTTGACTGGAATTCTCCGAAAACCTTGCAATACTTTAGTACTTTGGCGACTGAGATGGTAACAATTTATTGGAAATGATCTAGGTGTGATCAAAGTCACAATTCCTCCACAAGTCTGTAACAGAGCGTTCACAAATGTGACGGTTTTCACAAACTAATCCGTTATATACTATGAGTGAAGATAGTTAGTGATCACTCACAACAAAATAAATAAGAAACAACAATGAAAAACGAACCA
>NZ_JAHQCS010000001.1 GCF_019042215.1 Evansella tamaricis
GGTAAATGAACCAGGTTCCGTTGAACCAGGTTCAAAATCCCCAGGTTCAATTCGTGAGTATGGGCGAGTATGAGGGAGCCTGAAGTAGGGGTAAATGAACCAGGTTCCGTTGAACCAGGTTCAAAATCCCTAGGTTCAATCCGTGAGCATAAGGGAGAATGGGCGAACCTGAACCAGGGTTAAATGAACCAGGTTCCATCGAACCAGGTTCACCCCCCCCCAAGTTCAATCCAAATCAAGACCAAACCCCCTTATTCTATTCGTGAAACATGAACATGGGGGAATTATGAATTAGCTGGAGAAGGGGAAGTAAAGTAACGAAAAAACCAAAATGTAATTGCCCTGACACCAGTTTCCATTCATGTAAGTTTTGGTTCAAAACGATATTTATCTTCTTCTTCCGGCACATAGATTGTCTTTCCGATAAAGTAATGGCTAACGGGAAAATAAGAAAGTATCTTTGCGGTAGCAATAGATGCTGAAATAGAATATACATATGCAAATATAAAGTAAACTAATGGATGTAAAAAGGACATAGCTGGTAAATAATAAAGAAATATTTTGTGTAATAAATAGATATTAAATGAATATTTACTAATCCATAAAATAAATGGTGGTATACGTTCGTATTGTGAACTTAAGAGAATAATTGCAAAAATTATACTTACTGTGTAAATCAACATATCAACTCTTTTAGAAGAAACGACAGTTATCAAATCACTTCTAACTAAGAAGATAATTAGGAACAACGAAAAAATCGGCATTGCATAAACCAACCTTTTATATTGGTGTAATTTTTCTTTAAACCACACAAAGTTTCTCCCACAATAAAACCCTAATACAAAGTAAAAAATCCATCCAACAAAAGGTAACCAATATCCTCTAAGCCATATGTATTCTCCTTGTGGAATGGTTAGAGGTGCTGAAAGGTTAAAATAAGCTAAATATAATATGTTGATAAAAAGGGAAATGACTAAAACCTTTTTAGGATCCCATTTATTAAGATATTTTTGAAAAAGAATATGAAGTAAATAGAATTGAAAGATTATTAATATGAAGTAGCCGTAAAAACCTCCAAGAAAGAGATGTTTAAAGGTATTTTGGAAAAAATCCCCCATATTGTTACTAATAATTGCGGCATATAAGACTGCAATAAAAAGAAATGGAAATAGTAAAAATTTTCCCCGTTTCTTTAAAAAATCTTTAGGAACTTTCTTTGGGTATGCATGGGAAAGAATAAGTTCTGAAATAAATACAAATGCAGGCGTCCCAAAAAACGCCATAAACCTAATAAGGATTAATACATATTCGTGGAGCTTTGATGTCATTTCGTAATTACCAAGTGTCGTATTAACTGCGTGAGTTACAGCAACGGCTAAACAAGCGATCGAGCGCAGCCAGAAAGCTTCGTTGATAATCATCTTCTTCAATCAGGACACGCCCCTTACAAATAAATGGAATAATACTTTAAATGAGCTAAATTTAGTATTTCATAATGTTATCTTTAATATTAGTAATTAAAGATATGGGATGAATGGAAGTATTTTTTAATGGCTCTTTTCGCATAGATTGTTGTTTTTATGACAAAATTTTTTTTTGGAGATACAGGCGGACGCTTTCACACAAGGTACAACTGCGACATCTGCTCAATCGAGGTAAACCATTTTTGGTATAGGTAAATGTGTATGATAAGTATAGGATCATCACATTTAATGTTCATAAGCAGGAAATGAGTAATAAATAGAGAATTGGATATCAAAGGATAGACACTGTTTACAAGGGGGCGGAGGAGTGAAAAAAGTTACGGAACAGTTAAAAGAAATTTGTAGAAATTATCCATTTCAAGAAAAAGTCTTACTGACTGATTCATACGCCATTGGTGAAGAAATAGTTAGCCGATTTATCAGTGAAGGAAATCACGCCATTAATTTAAGAAATAGGACTGTCCGCGATATTGCTTTGGAACATTCAGAGATTTCCTCTCAAGAGCAATTTGATTACATTGAAAATACTGTTGCTGTGCAGATGGTGTTTAGAATTCTAACATCGATCAAACAAAAAGAACTTTTACAATATTTTAATTTTCTTGAAGTTACTCCGGCTTTTTGTCGAGCGATTTACGATACGATTAGGATACTAAGGTTAGCAGGTATCACTTCAACTACATTAAATACAGAGGCGTTTATTACAGAGGAAAAAGGATTTGATATACAATTATTGTTAGCCGAATATGAACAGATGTTGTCAGTGAATAAATTTAAAGACGATACAATTCTTCTGCTTGATGCGATAAATGGTTTACAAAAGAAACCTAATGCTGTCTATATACTGCAATCTAATCTATCGTTATCTCTATTAGAAGAGCAGTTTTTAAAGCATCTTTTACCGGAAGAGTACTTTAAGCTACCATTGACACCTGTTTTTGGAGTTCCAGTGCCAGAACACTCAGAACTGCAATCTATTTCATGGGGGGAACCGGGGAAGTATAGTTATTTATACGATTTGGAAAATGGAGAAAATGCTCCCAAGCCTGAACTTACTTTATTAACAGCGAAATCGGAAGAGATGGAAGTAAAGGGTATATTGGAACAAATGAAACACCGAGGAAGTAAGATGGATGAAAATGTTATCTTTTATACGAGTGCAGATCCATACGTTACAGTCATCTATCATACAGCACAAAAGAACGATATTCCTGTTACTTTTGGAGAAGGAATTCCAATCAGCTTTACAAGACCTGGTCGTTTTGTCAAAGCAATGATACTATGGATTAAAAATTCCTATAGTGTAGAAGCATTTATTCAACTGTTACAGGAAGACACCTTCACATTAGGGGATGAATCTCCTTCAAAAACGAGAGTAACTAAATTATTAAGAGAAGCTCAAATTGGTTGGGAAACGTCACGATACCTTTCTCAAATTGAAAAGGAAATAGAGAATATACAATCTAAAATAGATAGAACGAATGATGACATGCATTTAAGTTATCTAGAAAGTCGATACAAAGAATATACTTTTTTAAAAACATGGTTCAGTAGAGTTTTTAAAAAAATTCCTCCATTACAGGAACAGATGAACACAAGTGATGTGTTATCAGGTTTGTTGTTTATGTTACGAGGACACTGCAAGTCCACTTCCCCATTGGATGTTGCGGCAGTTTCAAAAATGACTGAGGAAATTGAAAGAGTATTACCTTATACGGACGAAATATTAACCATGTATGAATTAGTGGAGAAGGTAAATGGTCTTTTACTTGATACAAGGGTAAACCAGTCTGGTCCTAAAGGTGGACATCTCCATGTAACTAATTATGCCAAAGGTATTTATCAAGGAAGAGAAAACGTATTTATTGTTGGTTTAGATAATCACAAGTTTCCCGGAACAGTCAGAGAAGACCCATTATTGTTAGATGAAGAGAGACTGAAACTTGGAAATAAATTATTGATTCAGAAAGACAAAAATCAAGTGAACCTTTACTCTATGTTACAACTGTTGGCGAACAATTCTGGTGAAATTTCAGTGAGTTATTGTCAGTTTGATATTAATAATAACCGAACAATTAGCCCTGCACACCTCTTTTTGCAGTGTTTTCGGTGCAAAACAGGAGAGTATAATGCAGAATTTAAAGATCTACTTACTTCCAATGAGGTCCTTCGTGTAACAGAAACATTGGATGAGAGAGATTTCTGGTTAAATAAACTGATGGGTTATCAAATGTTTGAACTTGATCAGAAAATTATAGAAAATCATCAAACATTAGGGAATGGTCTGAAAGGGGAAGAGCACCGACAACAGGAAGAATTTTCCCCATACGATGGTCTTGTTCATGTACATGGAGAGGTGGTTGATCCACGTGTAAATAAAGAAAGAAGAATGACAGCAGGTAAGTTAGAAAAACTTGCTCAGTGCCCGTATGCCTATTTTTTACAAGAGATTCTTCGAGTGAAGCCGGCAGAAGAAATGACATATCATCCGAATGTATGGCTCGATGCAGCTACAAGAGGAAGTTTGATTCATCGTATTTTTGAAATGTTTTACAGACGATTAAAGGAAAGAGGAGAAAAGCCTAGCTACTCGATACATGAAGAAGTCATCTTGGCAATTGCCAATGAAGTTATTCTTGCGCAGAGGGAGGAACTACCTCCTCCGAGTAACCGTGTATTTGATCGGGAAGTAAGTGATATCCTGCACTGTTGTCGCATTTTTCTTAAAGAAGAAGAAGAATATTGCAAACATTATGATCCGGAACATTTTGAGTACCGTTTTGGAATAGATGATATACCTCCGGCAGAAATTAAATTTCCATCGGGAGAGACAATAGCTATTTCAGGAATCATTGACCGTGTGGATAAATCTTCTTCAGGACATTATCAAATAATCGATTACAAAACAGGAAGTACTTACAATTACAGTGAGAAAGAATCCTTCAAAGGCGGAAGACAGTTGCAGCATTTTATTTACGCTCTAGCTATAGAACAGCACTTAACATTAGATTCAGGATCTGTTATTGAGAGTTCTTATTACTTTCCAACTACTAAAGGATTGGGAGAACGGTATGTCCGAAAACAAGATGACAACTTACGGAAAAATGGACTGGACATCTTAGAAAAGTTGATTGATGTATTGAAATATGGTCACTTTACCATGACAGACGATCTAAACGATTGTAAATTCTGTGATTATAAGGCTATTTGCAGAAGAGACACATACGGGGAATCAATTATAGAGAGAAAACAGATGTCGGAGGCAGAGGGAATTCGAAAGTTTAAGGGGGTCAGAGTCTATGAGTAACCGCATTCTTGATCAAGGTGCGAGAGATATGATCTTAGAGAATGTAAATATAAACATATTAGTGGAAGCTGGTGCAGGATCTGGTAAAACAACGAGTCTTGTTGGGCGTATTGTAAATCTTATTTATTCCGGGGCTTATAAAGTTGAAGAGATCGTTGCCATTACGTTTACTCGAAAAGCCGCAGATGAGTTGAAAGTCCGTTTTCAATCAGAATTGGAGAAACGTTGGAAAAAAGAATCGAATCCTATTGTGAAAGCAAGGTTAGCTGAGGCTCTACAAAATATTGATCAATGTTTTTTAGGAACTGTACACGCTTTTTGTGCTAGATTATTGAGGGAGAGACCAATTGAAGCGAAGTTAGACCTGGTCTTTACTGAATTGGAAGAAGAGGATGACAACGATCTCTTGGAAGAGGCCTGGCACCAATTCCTTCAAGTGGTACAAGATGATACCTCATTTTTGTTGAAAGACATGGAAGAATTAGGAATTCAGGTGGATGATTTATTTGGCCCATTTAAAGAGTTGAAGGAGTATCCTGATGTGAAATGGGTCTCTAAAAAAGTAAGTAAACCAGATTTAAAGTCTGACTTTGATACTTTTCTAAACCTCATTAAAGAAGCTAAAAAGTGTATTCCTGACAAAGAACCTGACAAAGGGTATGATCCGGTTCAAAAGTCAATTCTAACTGCCATTCAAAAGGTCAGACATATGGACTCCATTCGGGATAAAGACAGAATCGAGATATTTGAGTTATTTAATAAAAAACTAAAACCGACGTTAAAAAAATGGTCTTCGAACGAGGATGCCAAATTTTACTCTGAGAAAATAGCAGCTTTCTTTGAGGTATCAATTGCTCCGTTACTTAAGAAATGGAAGGAATATTGTCATCCGAAAATTATCTCTTTTTTGCGAAGGGGAATGAATCAGTATCAACAACTAAAAAGGGAGAGGTCTCTCCTAAATTTTCAGGATTTACTCATTAATACAAGAGATCTATTAAAGGACCATTCAGAAGTAAGAAGTTATTTTCAAAAAAAGTATCGGACATTACTGATAGATGAATTTCAAGATACAGACCCAATTCAGGCGGAAATAATGTTTTTCTTAACAGGAAAGAACACGTCAGAAAAAGTGTGGACAAACTGTAAACCCCGTCCGGGATCTCTTTTTGTTGTCGGTGATCCGAAACAGGCAATCTATCGCTTTCGCAGGGCAGATATGGATACGTATAATCGTGTGAAAAAATTAATCCTTGCCCATGGTGGTAAAATCCTTCATTTAACGATGAACTTTCGAACGATAGGTGCTGTGACAGAGTCATTAAATATGGTGTTTGAAGAACAATTACCTGATCAGGAAACCGTTTATCAAGCTGCATACAGAGAATTAAATTCATATCATCAAAAATCAGAGGATTCCTTTATTGGAATTAAACGGTTATCCATTCCTTCTGAATATAGTAAAAAAGACGATGTAATAGCAGAAGATGCAAGAAATATAGCTCAATCCATAACGGAATTAATTGAAAAGGGATATAATCCTAGTGATTTCATGATATTGACTAGGTACAATGATGGGATTGTTTCTTATGCAGAAGCAATTGAAAGTCATGGAATTCCAGTAAGCGTGAGTGGAGAATTAATTATAGGAGAAATGAAGGAATTTAAGGAACTTTCCATCTTATTAAAAGCGTTTGTTGATCCAACAGACGAACTCTCCTTTTTAGCTGTCTTACGTGGTACGTTTTTTGGTGTTAGTGATGAAGAATTATATCAGTGGAAACATGCTGGTGGAAGATTCTCCATTTATGCCAGTGTTCCAGAAAATTTGACTGATACGATAAAAGAAAAATTTGAATTAACTATTGGAAAACTTTCAAATTATCAAAAATGGATTAGATCCTATTCCCCTTCCGTAGCTATTGATAAAATCATGGAAGATGTGGGTTTTTATCCTCTTCTTATCCTTCGAGACCAAGGTAAAAAAGCATATAAGGGTATTCTTCAAATACTTGCTGCCCTTCGAAGATATGAAGAAATGGGTCATACATCCTTTAGAAGTGTCTATGAACGTTTTGAGAAAATGGTTTTTGAAAAATCAGTTGTAGCAAACATGGATGAGGATGTGGCTGCTGTCCGTATTATGAACATCCATAAAGCAAAAGGGTTAGAGGCGAAGATTGTCTATTTAGCCCATCCGATAAAGAAAGTAGATCCTGAATCATTCTTAACAAAACATATTAAACGGCAGGATGAATTATCTGAAGGATATTTTGCTTTTTTTAAGAAAACTGGCTTTCAATCAAAGGAAATTGCTATCCCTCCTGACTGGGAAGACGTAAAACTAGAAGAGTTAAGGTATCTAAAGGCAGAAGAAACCCGTATTGTATACGTTGCCGCTACAAGGTCAGAATCAGCGCTTATTCTTAGTTCCTCCCATAACTCAAATAAAAACAATCCTTGGATTGATTTAGTGAACATAGAAAATTTAGAAGAAATTACATTAGATGGTGAGCATAATGGTGTTAGAAGGATGAAGGAGTTTATAAAGATAGAGGAACTCTTGTCAGGAACAAAGGGTTTAGAAAATTGGGTTCATGATTCCTCTGTTAAAACTTACGATACCTGGAGTCCCACGGAAAATAAAAACTATCGGGATGTCTTAAACATGGAAAGGGATTCAGGTGGTGGGAAAGAATGGGGCTCAATTATTCATGATGTCCTAGAGAAAGTTGTGCAGGGACATGATGTTACTCATTATATAAAAAACATATTACTGAAGTATAATCAGCCGATGGAACGGGAAAAAGAGGTTTGGAAGTATATAAATCATTTCAAATCATCCCAAATTTGGATTGATCTTGAATCCGCAGAGGAAGTTTATACGGAGGTCCCCATTCATTTAATGGTTGAGAAGGGAGACCCACTGTATAACATTGATTCCTCGAAAAGAGAGCAGACTACTCATTTTGTAAAAGGGATAATAGATTTAATATATAAATTCAATGGAAAATGGTTCATTGTTGATTACAAAACCGATCGTCCTAAAAATGAACAAGATGTTCATACTCTAAGCGTATTTTATGCCGATCAGATTCAATTTTATAAAAATGCATGGGAACAGTTAACCGGAGAGGTTGTCAGTGATGCAACATTATATTTCTGGGTTAACCCTTAATTAATGAAGTTGTTATTAATCCAAAAATGATTTTTTTCAGGTTTGACCTTATATGCTCCCCTTATGGATGTTGGATCGTAAAGAGATCTTCATTTATGGGGGAGTTATTTGAGTATTGTAACTTAAAAATATATTTCATTCCTTCACTCCCTCCGTTTGTCCTCCTCTCACCACTTATCAATTCATTATTGTACCTTAAGACGCTTTAATTACACATTTTATATCTACAAAATCTTTTTTTTGAATGAAAAGTAGTAAAGTTGTCCGGGAAGTTTCATAGGATTGAAGTATATCAATCTTTTTACTTCATGGAATGGAGGAGAAAAAGAGTGGATTTACTTGAGTACATCGTTGAAGACGCATTAATTCTCATTCCTGTATTAATGATTATTGGAAAAATGCTGAAGGATACTCCGAAAATTATGGATTGGACGATTCCTTATTTGTTATTAATTTTAGGAGTGGTTTTATCTGTTCTAATTATGGGTGTAAGTATTGATTCTTTTATTCAAGGTATTCTTGTTACAGGTGCGGCAGTATTCACTCACCAATTAGTTAAGCAGACACGAAAGCAGCTTAAAAGTGTTACATAGTGTAATATCCAAATTTGATAGAAGGAAGGAGGGAATCTCCTTCATATGTAACTGTGGGGGGAGAAGGTTGTGGCAAAGAAAAAGATAAAGCAAAAAAAATGGAGCATTGTCCTTCTTTCTGGAGCAAAATCTTCAGTTAAGTATGTAAATATTACAAGATATCTCCTTCATTTTTCTATCCTCTTTATTGCTATAAGTACTCTTGCTGTTTTTGGATATATCTATTATCAATTTTATGAGAAAGAGCAAGAACAAAAAGCATTATATGAAGAGGTTAAAAAAAGAGACTTGGATATGGAAGAAGCAAAACATGAAATTGAATTGGCAAAACAAGAAAACACATATTTACAGGAAGAAGTCTTAACCGTTCAAAGGTACATTGAAGAATTTAAAAAATTTGAAGAACGTTTAGCTGAATTAGAATTAGAGGTTCCTTCTGCTACAGAGGGAGATAGGGGTGGAGGAACTCCATTTTCTTTTGGTGATCATCTGGAAACAAGTGATACCGCATCGGAAAGATTGTTGGAAATGCAAGCGGAACTACCGGAACTAATTGCATCTTTTGAACAAACGGTAGATCGTTTACATGCTTATGAAAAGGAACTTAGAACCATCCCAACAATTATGCCAACTGATAATGGTCGAATTACTTCCCATTTCGGAAATAGGGCTGATCCATTTACAAGAGCCACTTCTTTTCATTCTGGTATCGATATTGCAGCTCCACTTAATACTCCTATTTATGCTACTGCAGATGGCATTATCATTAGTGTTGGCTGGGAAGGTGGGTATGGTCGTACTATCGTTATTGAACATGGTGATACGTACGAAACTCTTTATGCCCATTTAAACGAAATTTATATAAGTGTTGGAGATGAAGTGGAAAAAGGTGATTTGATTGGGGGGATGGGTACTACCGGGAGAAGTACAGGGGTACATCTGCATTATGAGATACGAAGAAATGGAAGTTTAGTAGATCCTTATCCTTATATGACATTTCACGAATCTCAAGGAGACTAATCAATACTAAGGTTTTTATTAGATAATAAATAATAAGGAGGTGAGACCAGCACTTGATGCTGGTTATAACAGATGTTTTCAAAACAGAAAAGTGAGAAAAAATTAAATCAAGTATTAACTGTTATTGGTGAAGAAACAGTAATCGAGGGAAGGATAGTTATTGATTCAAGTATAAGAATCGATGGCAAGGTGTTTGGTGAAATAAAATGCGCTGGCGATGTCACAATTGGAAAAAATGGGTATGTAGAAAAATCTGTGAGCTCCCGTAATTTATTTATTGCAGGAACTTTTAAAGGGAATGCAAAAGTGGAGAGTAAAATTCACATTTATGACACGGGAATTTTAGATGGTGTAGCTGAAATGCAAACGATTATAATAGATGAACAGGGACAATTTAACGGGAAAAGCTTCATGAAAGGAATATCAAGTAGTCATAAACCTAAAGTTATTGAAATGGATAAAGAGAAGGTAAGGAGTAAGGTTATTGACACCGGAAAAGAGCAAATGAAAGATAATGGGAAGGAACTATTTCAAGAACGAGGCAATATAAAGGAAAGTGAAAATGGAAAGCAATATCAAGAAAACTCTGTATAAGAGAATGGTTTTGCTGCCGCCTAAGCCCATGATAGGAATTGGATGCGGCAGCTTTTTCTATCCCTTATATAATACGGGGGGTATTTAAGACCTAATATAATAGAAGTTTCCCAGGCAAGCGCATAATACGACAAAATTTCCTTTTATCTAACAGATATCAATTGACGAAAGCAAAGCAGGGAGATCGTTATTAAGACATTAGTTTAGTGTTAGATAATAAGGGGTATAGATAATTACCATAAAGTAACATTGCCTAAGTATTTTTAATTTGGTATATTATTAATCCAAGTTGTTCTTCACCATCTTTCATAAAAAAAGTATAGAAAGTTGTTGACGAAATCATTTGGAAATGGTATATTTGTATTTGTCGCTAAAAACAATCATTTAGGAATAAACAAAAAAGTTCTTGACGACTGAAAGTTATATTGGTATAATATAAGAGTTGCTGTAAAAAACAACAACATCTTAACTTGACCTTTGAAAACTAAACAAAAAGCCAAGCAAAGTGGGATATGAATTCCTTCATTATAATGATGAAGCGATA
>NZ_JAHQCS010000009.1 GCF_019042215.1 Evansella tamaricis
GGCCTCTCTTTTGTCGCTTCCTCCTTAAGGATGCGACATTAGGTCCGGGTTCGGCCTCTCTTTTGTCGCTTCCTCCTTGAGGATGCGACATTAGGTCGGGGATCGGCTCCTCTTTTGTCGCTTCCTCCTTGAGGATGCGACATTAGGTCGGGGATCGGCTCCTCTTTTGTCGCTTCCTCCTTTAAGGATGCGACATTTGGTCCGGATTCGGCCTCTCTTTTGTCGCTTTCTCCTTAAGGATGCGACATTTGGTCCGGATTCGGCTACGCTTTTGTCGCTTCCTCCTTGAGGATGCGACACTTGGTCGGGATTCGCACTCTCTTTTGTCGCTTCCTCCTTTAAGGATGCGACATTTGGTCCGGGTTCAGCTCCTCTTTTGTCTCTTCCTCCTTTAAGGATGCGACATTAGGTCGGGGGGCGGCTCCTCTTTTGTCGCTTCCTCCTTTAGGGATGCGACATTAGGTCCGAGTTCAGCTCCTCTTTTGTCGCTTCCTCCTTGAGGATGCGACACTTGGTCCGGATTCGGACTCTCTTTTGTCGCTTCCTCCCTTAAGGATGCGACACTTGGTCGGGATTCGCCCTCTCTTTTGTCGCTTCCTCCTTTGAGGATGCGACATTAGGTTCGGGATCGGATTCTCTTTTGTCGCTTCCTCCTTTGAGGATGCGACATTAGGTTCGGGATCGGATCCTCTTTTGTCGCTTCCTCCTTTAAGGATGCGACATTAGGTCGGGATTCGGGGCTCGGACAATTTTGCGAGCGTTTCAGCAGCATTTTTCCCAACTGGATCTAATCAAAAGTAATAGGGAGCTATCGTCGAATGGACTATTGTCTAAATGGCACAATAAAGAAAGGTTGTCCCTTCTAAAGGCCATGATTACTGACCTTTTGGGCAACCTCTCCATTTTCCTGTTTAAACTCGTACAGCTTTTTGTTTTTTGTAGAACATGACTGCTGCTCCTGCACTCATCAAGAGTAGTCCGAGGACTAGCAGGTTGAATGCTTGTGTAGATGTATCAGGTAGTCGGTGACCTTCTTGTGCAGTTTCTTTTGGCTGTGATTCAGACTGGATAGTAGGATTGGAAACTGTAGGTTGTGTTGAACTTTCTTCCTCTTCCTCTGTCTGTTCTGGTGTCTTTGTAGGAGTTGTTTCTTCTTTTACAACCGGTGCCGGTTCTACATCCGTGTTATCATCGGAAGTTTCCGATTCCTCATTAAATCTAATAATATAGTACTCATCTGTTTCTGTTTGGGTATTTTCCTGCGAATAGTAAAATCCTTCTAGAATGACAGTTGATGAATCTTCTATCACTTGGAAAGTGTCATCGTAAACAAAGGTGGATGTGAACCCGGCAGCTGTTTTTTCAACTAATAATTGTTCCACTGTAGTTCCCTCGTCCACTCCGATCCACTGCTTCTTTATTGTTAATGCTACCTCTTCGTGATCTATTATTGCGCGGTAAGGCTCGTCCTTCGCCTCAACCGTTGCGGTGTAATAGAAATTATAGACTTCATCTTTAAAAATGCTTATATTTTCATATCCATCAGCTATTAAAATTTCTCTTAAATCTTGGGCAGTAGGGGGAACTTTTGCATCAATGTAAATTGTGATCTCTCTAGGTGATGTTATAGGAACCTCACCACTGTTTTCCGCAGGGGCCAAATCTGTTAACTCTTGTTCGGGAAGAGAGTTGTCTCCCTCTTGGTCAGTGTCTGTATTTACCGGTGGAGGATCGCCAAATGAGAATTCAAAAAAGTATGTGGTCGGATCTTTCCCTTCCTCAGACACCGTTATTCTAATTTCATCTCCGAAGTTGTTAATTCCAAATTCGGTTGGATTACCAGTAGATAATGGAACATGACCTTCAATTAATGGAACTATAATGTTAGTTGCATTCGGTGCATCGACTGTCACAGATAACGTTGTTGTACCAGTTGGAAACATCCACTCATATGTGTGTTGCTCAGGGTTAAACGCGCCTCCTACGATCGCACCATCGCCAAGGCTGATGTTATTAGCTGTTGCCTGGCTCTCAAATTCTGCCGGAGCTGCAAAAATAGTTGAAAATGGTTGAAAAACTAGTACTAGTAAGATAAAAGCGGTTAATAAATGTCGGAATGATTTCATTTTGATCATTCTCCCCTCTCTAGTTGTTTGTTATTAAAAAAGAGATAATCTGTTGATTTTGGTTTCATTACTCTTGATTAAGAAGAATTTGCAGGTAGTTCGGGTGGTTAGTAATGAGAATGGAGACTAAAATATAGTTTTTTAGATTTCGCATGATTTTTTGTTTGGTTTAATGGTTTAATGGTTTAATAGTTTAGTGGTGTAGCGGTGGATCAGATAGTTATTTTTACCCATTTTTTCACTGGTGATATGAATCTTTAGAACTAATTAATAACATAATTATATAATTTTTGACAAAAAACCACCATTAGATATCTGGCGATTTGTTTTGAATATCTGCTGAATTTTAGAAAAATGCCTTTCTGTGACAAGTAGCTAGTCACTTGTGAATCTGTAGTACGTGTTTTTGAAAACTCTATCTTTCAGCGAAGAGCCAACCTCAAGGAATGGTCAATTCAACAGGACTCCCTTTTTCTACACCGCAACGGATTCTATCGGTGATCCATTCTAGCATGATCCTCTTGTTCAAGAACGTAACGAATCTATTGATTTTCAAACCCTTTTCCATTAAGACAGTTCATCTATTTTTCCAAAAGTAATTGTCTGAATCAAGGGTTCCACATGTCGCTGAATCGTACTTCCATCAGCAAGTGATACAGGGATTATTGAATGAATGATTCGACCTGAAGTGATTAGGTTTGTTTTGCAGGACATATATGTTTCGTATAGAAGTAATGTTCAGATGGGAATTGGGTTGTGATGGTTTTAGGGATAAGACTTAGAAAGGGGAGCGGATGGATGAATTTCAAGTTGGAGGAAGCGATCGAAGTGTTGGAACGGACGCCGCAGGCCTTGGAGTTTTTTTTATCGGGGTTGTCGGTGGAGTGGTTATTATGTAACGAGGGGGCTGAGACCTGGAATGCATCGGAGGTAATTGATCATTTGATCGAGTGTGAGAAAGTGAACTGGATGCCGAGGCTGGAAGTGTTCTTTCGGGATGTTCATAAGGATGGAGGGGCTGATTCACGAGACAGGGCTGAAGTTGAGGGCCGAAAAGATAAGGAGTTTCCCCCATTTGACCGGTTTGCCCACTTAAACCATTCGACGGAAGGATCGATTGAAATTCGGTTGTTGGAGTTTAAGACATTGAGGACACAGAATTTGATTAAGCTTAAGGAGTTGGTCAATCCGGTTTTTGATTTGGAGTTGACGGCGGTTCATCCTGTGCTTGGTGAGGTGAAGTTAAGGGAGCTGCTGTCTACATGGGTGGTTCATGACTTGACGCATATTTCTCAGATTGTGCGGGTGATGGCGGAGAGGTACCGAGAAGATGTGGGACCTTGGATTGAGAATTTAAGTGTGTTGGATGGAAAAGGTTAATATTTGATAAATCGGGAGGTGACAGGCACTTGTCGAATGGATGTTCACATAATTGTGCGGGACCTGGTCCCGGAATTTTTGTTCGGGGACCAGGTCCCGGTTTTATTTGTGAACTTTGATGTATGTGCCTTTGGTGGCTTTTTGTTTTGCTGTTTTTCCTAACTGTCTTATTTTTTCTGAGAGGACAGAGGCCTGTACTAGCGTCTTGTTATCTTGAAGAACCGATGGGTCAATCAGTCGGACCTTTTTTTTCAAATGAATGTCGTAGTCTTTGCATTCACGCTCTTCTTCAGTCGCTTCAGATACGCATACGTTAGGATCGAGCTGATTCAGCAAGGCTTGGATGTCTAGGTCCTGGCCGTTGTCAGCTGCAGTACGCAGTTTGTGCATCAGCTCCTCGTCTTTGGAAAGGAAGTCGTCCGTATGAATATAGTCTCTGATGAGAGCGAGCTTCAAGGTTTTGGCCAGTGTGTCATATCCGTAGATGTTGAGCGGGTCGAGAAAAAATCCAATGACTTCTTTGTAATAGGTCTCGGTAAACCACTCGGCGATTTCGATGCTCTGAAGGTACATTTTCCCGTCGATCACCGTTAAATCGGCGAGGAATTTCTCCACTTCGCCACTAGTGATCTGGCCGTACGTCAGCATGTCGCGGAGCGTGTAGTCCACACGGTCTGCACACAGTTCAGGAGCTGGTTGTTCGAGCAAGGTCCATTGTGCATCATCGAGGAGAATGTCTTTGTAGTCGTAGTTGTGCTTGGAAAGGATTTCTGGAATTTGTGAGTTTAAGACGACTTGCTCATAGATTTTCTCGTGATAGTTTTCTTCCTTGTTTTCGAAAACGAAGTCGATGACATGGGAGAATGCGGTGTGGGACACATCATGTAGGAGTCCTGCGATTTGCTCCTCCACGCTGCCACCTAGTTTTTGGATCAGAACCATGACGCCGATGGAGTGATCGTAGCGGGTGACGTTCCATTTTGGGTTGACGAGATAACTTGCGCCGCCCTGATGAATCCCTTTGAGCCGTTGAACTGGCGCGCTTTCGATCAACTCTCTGAGGACCGGGGCGATTTCGAATTCTCCGTAAATGGGGTCTTTCACTTGATGCATGTGGTTGTGGTTATGGTTATGGTTATGGTTATGGTTATGGTTATGGTTGTGGCTATGGCTGAGTTTGTTCGATTGATCAGGTTGGGCAGGATGATTTGGCTCGGATTGTTGGCTTTTTGTTTGCAATTTGGGATTCCTCCGTTCGTCGGGATTCATTTAGGTTAGTTCAGCATTATTATGGCAATTATTTGTTTAATTCTTGTTTAGTTCTCCATGTGCTGCAACGCTTATTATATTGAACACGTTTGATTTTGTGAAGCGACAGGTGACAGGCACTTGTCGAATGGATGTTCACAAAATTGTGCGGGACCAGGTCCCCGAAAGAAAGTTCGGGGACCTGGTCCCGGTTTTATTTGTGCATCCATTTGATTGTTTCTTGGAGGCCTTGCTTGTATGGGGTCCTCGGCAACGGTCCGATTTCCGTTTTATACTTTTCCCCGCTTAGGAGGACTGGTGTTTCGGTTAAGTACATCATTTCCACCAGTTCCCTCATAAATGGGGAAAACAGCCCGATGAATTGAATCATTCGTTTAGATACTATTCTGATCGGTTTTTGATAGCCGGTAACTTCACGAATGATGGCAATTAATTCTTCCCCAGTGATTGGACCAGGTGATGGGATGTTCCAATTTCGGTTGTAAGTGTCCTCCCGAGTTGCCAGTTCCACAATGGCTTTGGCCGCATCTATTGTATACAGGAATTCCCTAGCCACATTGGGGTTTCCAACAAAGTTTGCCTTTTTATTTTCCACTACATTTTTCAACGTCTCATAAAGAATGGTACTGTGCGCGTTTGGACCATACAGGTCAGGAAGGTGGACGACGAGGACCGGGAAACCGCTTCCCTTCAAACGATTCTCCATTTCCAAGCGGATCTTGCCTTTCTTCGTGTGCGGTTCCTTAGGAGCATTCTCCGTTATGGGCTGACCAGATTGCTTCCCGTACCCGTAAATGTTATCAACCAGTACCACTTTGGCTTGATGAGTTTCGGCTGCGACGATCATGTTTTCAATACACGCGAGGTGCTTCTCTTGCCACTCGGGATAAGGAAAGCTCACCGAGTGGAAGATGACATCCGTCCCCTCTGCTGCTGCCAGCAACTCATGTTGGTTAAGTGCGTCTCCTGGAAAAATAGTGACGAGTGATTTCCCATTGTATAGTTCCTCCAACTTTGTTTTTCCCCGCGAAAAGGCAACGACCTCCACTCCCCTAGCCGTTAATTCTTGAACCAGGGCATAGCCCATGCCACCAGTGGCACCTGCTACTAATGCTTTTTTCATTTTAATCTTCCTTTCGTTCATTGGTTTGGTTTGGGTTTTACTTTCGGATAAACTTTTTGTTGTTTTGACCACTGGTCAATTAAAGCCTTAAAGGGAGCCCCAGATCCGATTTTCTTTGACCGGTCTAGAGCTGTGCTGTTGTGCTTAATGCATGGATAATAAATTCCACGTGTAATTTTGCGGCTTCTTCTGCCTCTTCAAAACGGTTGACGTATTTTCGGTAATGGGCGACGAAACCATGGAGCGCAATGAACGCCGAGTAAATATTACTTACTTTAAGGTCTTTCGGTGTCAACGACTGTACCGTTTGTGCAAACTTTTGATAGCTGAGGTTGGCAGCCTCTTGGGACAATGAGTCCACTTCGGTGTTTCGGATCATGAACATAAGCTCATATTGAGATTGATGATTTAAGCCGAACTGGATAAAGCGGAGAAAAACGTCGTGAAGTTTCTCGTGATTCTCGCCTGGACCGTGAACAACCTCTTCCAACAGCTTGTTTAAGGTGGAAAAATAGTCTTCGATGATGGCATAAAATAATTCTGCTTTATTGTTGAAATGATAATACAGCGCGCCGTGACTGCAATCAAGGTTTTTCGCGATGCTACGCATGGAAACTTGATGAAAGTCCTTTTCAAGGAACTGAAAACGGGCTTCCTTAATGATCATTTCTTTTGTAAGTTCTTGTGATGCGGATTTTCGCGGTGACATAGGACCTCCTAAAATGTGTTAGGGTGAAATCTGTAAGGGTGAAATCTGTATATTGATTCTGGTTGAAATGTTGATGTTTCTTTTTATCACTCTAGGTATTGAATTTCCGCTAAGTATAACTACTGGCGGCGCTTTTATTAACCACTGGTCAATTAAGAGTATACACCTGAGAATATGAAATAACAAGGGAGAATAATAAAGTTTTGTTCGACAAATACCGACAGGATCCATTCGACAGGTGCCTGGCACCTGTCGAATGTCGAATGGATGTTCACAAAATTGTGCGGGACCTGGTCCCCGAAAGAAAGTTCGGGGACCAGGTCCCGGTTTATTTCTTGAACGTTATTTTTATTTCGAAGGTTCGTTTCCACGGGAGGTCGATATCTTTTATTGGATAAACAACACTGTGTTTTTCCATGAAGGTTTCAGCCTTATTCCAAAAGCTCTCTCTGACAATTGGAAGCAACTTTTCATATCGGACCTCCCCCTCTCCCACAATCTTTCTCACTTCCTGACGCACGACGGATTGGTAAACATAATCATCCAAAAACCGATGGACCAGTTGCTGCTCCAAGTTACGTGAAAACATAACACTCTCACCCTTTTTTTCCCCCAAAAAGGAAAGGGCAGCCTGGGCTACCACTGTCCCTAGCGTGTTCCCGGCGGTATTCCATGCGGCAAAGCCGGCTAAATCACCGATGTTTAACGTCTCCAATAGTTGTTCAACCATTGCCGGATCAGCCCCATTTGCGTAAGCTAGATCCGCGATGGCCACTTTCTTCCCCTCCTGCCGGTACTTGTTAAGGCGACGAATCCACTCTCCAATATCCCGCCCGTCTGTGTCCACTTGCTCCAGATCAACTTCGAGCGCCCAATCCCCTTGACGACTGCCTGGTACGTTGACGCCAAGAATGACATGAGCTCTTGATGGATGAGTGGCCAACCCACTTCCCATAGCAAAAATTTGTCCCGAAACAGACTCACTTATGGGACGATCCTCATAGCGGGCAGCAATGTGTGCGCCTCTCTCTCCACTGTATACGGGATAAAATAGTGGTGGATTCTCCCCTTCCAGATCGAATATGGATCTAGCTGTCAGCACGCTGGCGACTTCATCGGCACCAGGATAAATGTAGACCCTTTCGTTGAGATGCATGGCTTGTATTTGTTGGCGGAGCTCTTCCTGTTCCTTTATGTTTAGGCCATAATCAGCTGTGTCATCCTGGGGAAAAATCAGGAGATTGATAATCCCTCGCCGGGCAAATTCCAGGAGTTTCTGGTTGATTTGAAAATTCCTTTGACGAGTTTTCACATAATCAGCAAGGATGCTGGGTGGGATTTTTTGTTTGAGTACAGTTGCCTGATCAAGATCGTGCTGTTGTTTGTGACGATGGTAGCGATGTGTGTGATAGGAATAGGCCCAGATATCCTTCCCATAATTCTTCCAATATTCCTTCTCTTCTTCGTTAACGTTGTTATTTGAGATGCGCATCGTTGCGCTGAAAACGTGAATACTTTTTTCCGGATAAGTGTTGTTTAAATCGGCGATGATTTGAAGACGTTGCAGGATCGTTTCGTACGGGTCTTCGGAAATTCTTGATGGGACTAGGCCACCATAAGCAAGCATGTCAGCAGAAAGTATAAATCCGTCAACATGTGGTGCGTTTGTCTTAAGCCAGTTAGTTATGGTTGGAATTGAGGCGGGGTGTTTGAGAAAGCCCAGGTCTTCTGTAGGCGGGGTCAGTACTTCCCAATTTGCAAGGGTCGCCAGTTGCCTTGGAAGTTCTCCCGTTACGGGACGATTATCCACTGGGAGGAGTGCAAGTTTTCGGTTCATATATGGCACCTCAATTCTTGTTGGATTCGGGATTTGGGATTCGGGATCGGGAGGTGGCAAATCCTATCGAGAAGTGTTATTCGACAAATACCGACAGGTGACAGGCACCTGGAAGATTCGACATTTTTCGGGAGGTGACAGGCACCTCGGAATTAGTCTATATAGGTGTAGTTGCTTGCCACAAAGCCCGCTTCCATGATGAGATCTCTCATCTCATTCCATCCATCTTTCGCCAGTTGATCGAGCTCTTCTCTCTCCATGGTGCTGACGATATAAAACACATGCGCATCGGCCGTGATCGGGTGGAGATGAGGGTTTACGATGTCATTGATGGTCTCGTAAAGTTCCAGGATTTCGTCTCTCTCATCGGGCGTCCTGTAGTTGTATTTGAGAAGGAAAAGTTCTTCATACTCGTTGAACTGGAATAACTTCGGTTCGTGCCCTTTGTATGTTAATTTTGCATTGTAATCATTTTGCACTTCGGTGACTTGAATGCCCGCAGCATCCAGATCCTGGACGAGTTGATGGGCGCTTTCTGTTGCTGCACCGGAGCTACCGTTACAAGCTGTCAAGACAAGAATGGGGAAAAATAAAGTGGCAATGAGTGTTAACTTTATGTAAGATCTCATGAACAATATCCCTCCTTTAATGGTTAAATAACGTAACCTCCTTTTTGTTCCCAATCCACTTGTAAATTTATTGATACATTCCCCATCCTCCATTCACATCGAACGGAAGGAAACCTACCGAGACAACTAGACTAGTGTTGCTCGAATCAAATCTACCCGCGGAAATTGGAAGCCTTTTCATGATTCGGTTTTACTCAAAAGCCTTCACTGCAATAAACGCCCGTAGTTTTATTGGAAGTCAAAATGGATTCATCAATAACCTCTTTCCTCTTTGAAACCAGTCAAATGAGAGAGCTGTATTAATAGTAGATATGTATAGATCAACGGCAAATATAAGGTTGCTGACGTAAACGTATTATACTCACTAACAATCAAAGTGATTGTTTACTTCTCCATAAAAAAATAGGTTGATTTCTTCGTTACAAGCAAAGTGATTGTTTACTTCTTCTTAAAAAAGGTTGTTTTCTTCTTTACAAGCAAAGTGATTGTTTACTTCTCCTTAAAAAAGGTTGTTTTCTTTTATACAAGCAAGCTAGGTAGTTGTTTTTCATCTACTCAAAAATAATGGGCATTCTCCACTATTCTTAAAATCTATGAAAACTTACTTTTAAACTACCAACTGATCCTAGTTTTTATTTACGTTGGTGAGGTACTTAAAGTTTCATAATATTTTCCATTATTTTATCACTTTATATATGGCTGGTTGTAAAATATTTTTGTCACTACTCTTCTTCCTCCTTCAGGATGCGACATTAGTTTGGTAATCGGCTTCCCTTTTGTCGCTTCCTCCCTTGAGGATGCGACATTAGGAAGGGGTTCGGCTTCTCTTTTGTCGCTTCCTCCTTCAGGATGCGACATTAGGAAGGGGTTCGACTCCTCTTTTGTCGCTTCCTCCGTTAAGGATGCGACATTAGGGAGGGAATCGGCTTCCCTTTTGTCGCTTCCTCCCTTGAGGATGCGACATTAGGAAGGGGTTCGACTCCTCTTTTGTCGCTTCCTCCTTCAGGATGCGACATTAGGAAGGGGTTCGGCTTCTCTTTTGTCGCTTCCTCCTTGAGGATGCGACATTAGGAAGGGGATCCGCTCCACTTTTGTCGCTTCCTCCTTAAGGTTGCGACATTAGGGAGGGGTTCGACTCCTCTTTTGTCGCTTCCTCCTTCAGGATGCGACATTAGGGAGGGAATCGGCTCCTCTTTTGTCGCTTCCTCCTTCAGGATGCGACAATATTTTGGAGATCAGCTGCTCTTTTGTCGCTTCCTCCCTTAAGGATGCGACATTAGTTTGGAGATCAGCTGCTCTTTTATCGCTTCCTCCTTCAGGATGCGACATTAGTATGGGAATCAACATCCCTTTTGTCGCTTCCTCCTTAAGGATGCGACATTAGTATGGGAATCAACATCCCTTTTGTCGCTTCCTCCTTCAGGATGCGACATTAGGGAGGGGATCGGACACCTTTTTGTCGCTTCCTACCTATGTTTCCCAAGTGTGTCCTGGGATAGCTGAAACTTTAGTCTTCAACGGTTATGCTGCCGTTGTTGGTGGTAAGTTTGATCTGGTGTTCGCCGTCGCCGGTGGTGGTTGATCCGATCCGCTCGCCGAAGATACGAATGGAGCCGTTTTTGGTTCTCGTATCGAAGGTGGCGTTGGCGGGTCGATGGTTTGTGGTAATTTTGATGCTGCCATTGTTTGTCTCGAAATGGATGTTACGGTCGAGCGTATCGGTGTCAAGGGTGATGCTCCCATTGGCTGTTTTCCCTTTCAGTTCTCCATCACCATCGACATCGGTTAACTTGATGCTGCCGTTCCTCGCTGTTAAGTCTACGAGATCAGCGGTGAGGTTCGCCAAGCGGAGTTCACCATTTCTTGTTTCGGCAGTGATGGTGGTCCCGTTGATTTCTTTCATGTCCACTCGACCGTTATTGGATATGGCGTTGAGGTCGTTGGTCTGGATGTTGGCCACATCGATTCTTCCGTTGCGTGTTTCCAGTTGGATCTGGTTGTAGTGTTTCTCGGGAACAGAGACGGTCATTGTCAGACCCTTTGGACGGAAGCTGATGTTTATGAGTTGTTTTTTCCTTTCATCTTGGAGGTCGATGGACAGTGTCGATTCATTTTTTTCGGTTGTCAGTTCGTAATTCGTTCTGTTGCCTGACAGTTCCACTAGGGCTTCGGAACTGGTTGTGGGCTGAATGATCACTCTTGCGTTTTCCGTTTTAATCATCATGTTGGTGATCTCACTCATCTCGATTGTTTCTTCGGTTTTGGAAAAATATGATCCTGCGCTGGACTCATAGGTTACAATGCTACCAATGATTCCGATCAGTAGGATGATAGCTGCAATAATAGAAAGTTTTTTTATCATGGTCATTTTTTAAACACCTCTTATCAGGTTTACATTAAATTGGACATAGCGGGCAATCCCTATTCCCACGAAACGTGTCACATGGTACATTCCAATCAGGAGGAAGAATCCCAGTCCTGTTAGTGTGAGTGATAGGAACAGTTCGAACAGTTCGAATGTGGTTGGGTAAAGGAGTGCGTTTAATAAAATTAGAATAGGTGTAAAGATAAAGGCCGTTCCTGTCACCCAACCGGCAAAAACAAGCGACACTACTGTGATGAAGGGACCGAGTACGATGACAAGATTAAAGAATCCAAGGGCAAGTGCTACCAACACGGACCGAAAGAGGTTTGATGATGTGGAAGTCGCTTCGGTTTTGGTATGGTGGTATGCCGGTGGGTCTGTTACTTGTTTTTCAGATGGTGGTGCAGACACTACTTGTGTTTCCTTTGGCTCGTAGATGGTTGTTGTCCCTGTCACTTCCTTTGGCTCGTAGGTGGTTGCTGTCACTGTCACTTCTTCGATTTGAGGCTGTTGTGCTCCCAGTAGTTCTTTACTTATTTGTTGTGGATGTCCTAATGATGCGGCGATTTCCTCTTCTGTTTTCCCCTCTTGGGCGCCGACGGCAAAGTGTTCTTCGAAATCTTCTAATATCTCTGCCCGCTCATCAAGTGGTAAGCTCTTTAACGAAGAACTTAGTTCTGTTAAAAATTGGATTTTATTCATTATGCGCACCTTCTTTTATAAGTTGATTTACTCCTTTGGAGAATTCTTCCCACTCTTGATGTAGTTTTGTTAAGTAGGCTCTCCCTTCCTCTGTCAGCTGGTAATATTTTCGTGATGGCCCTTCGATGGATTCCTTTAAGTATGTTGTGAAGTAGCCTTCTTTTGTAAGCCGCCTAAGCAGTGGATAAACGGATCCTTCTGAGATTTGAAAATTCTCCGAGATTTTTTGGACGAGTTCGTAGCCGTAATGGTCTTTTTTATTAAGTAAGACTAGTACGCACAGTTCTAATACTCCCTTTTTAAATTGGACGTTCATGTTTGATCACACCTTCGTTTATGATGTCTTTGCGTTGGTTGATTGGATTGGTTGAATGATTTTGATTGGCTGCTTTGTTGGTTGGTTGCTTGGTTGGTTAGTTGCTTGCTTGGTTGCTTAGTTGCTTGCTTGCTTGCTTAGTTGTTGATTGGCTGCTTTGTTGGTTGGTTAGTTACTTAGTTGCTTGGCTGATTCATTGGTTGGGAATATTTGAATGATGATTTCGAATGAGTTTTTCATATTGAGTTAAACACCACTCAGTACCTTGTAATGAACAGTACCTTACATTCATCTGTTCGAGCTGGCATGTAAATTTTACCATACACTATTATACAATACAAGGTACTGTTTATAATTTTCCGGGATAGGATTCTAACTTCCAAGTTATTTCCAGAATTTTCAGTGGGTATGAATGAGAGATGGATATGGAGCAACTTGTTAGCTTGAGTGGATACAATGATTGGTTGAAGGCGCATGAAATATTAAATAAGCAGTAGTGCTTCCAGATAGGATAATCACTCTGGAAACACTACTATTTTGGTTCGTAGTCTACTTCCCTACTCCATTATACGTTTGGACGATGCAAATCAAGGCTTCTGTTGGGATATGGGATTCGTCTTCAATTTCAATATAGACGGTGGGGTTATTGAAAGAAAGTAGTTTACTCCCGTAGGTCACAGATGCAAATTCCGATCCATCCACGTACAGGTAGTTAATAGTGCTCCCCAAGGTTTTCCGAAGTTCAAAGGATTTTCCTTCATAGTCAAACTCATAATTATGTTTTGTGAAGGTGGACATGTTCGTGAAGGTTAGGGAATCATCCAGCGATTGGCCGAAACGCACCTCCCATTTCGGTCTGGAGAACCTTGTTTTTTGCTCGGAATAAGCAATTTCATTATTGGATGAATCATAGACGGAGAAATGTTCCTGATCATACACACGGAATTTATCCCAATTGCTTTTGTGGTATCTCGCAATCTTAAAAACGGCGTTATCGTCATCGTCATACACGTCGACTGGTTTCGTCGATTGGGAAAAAAATTTAGGTTTGTAATAATAGATGGGCAATTAGATCCACTCCTTTTTGAGGCTAATGGCGTTTTTCGGAAAAAATAGTCGTGGGTTACAAGAAATGAAATGTGTGTCAAGGAAGGAAAATGCTTTAAAAATAACATGATAAATGAACCATGTTGGGTACGTTTACTAAGGGCAATGCCCACTTTTTTCGATTGCGACTATACTAATAGATATTTACAAGAGTCTTATAATAGAACTAATCTTTCAACTCGTTTTAATAGAATTGTTGTTGGGAAAAAGAGGCACTGTATTTTTCCAGGAGATGAGTGGATGGGAGTGAGGTGTTTCCCCAAAAAGGTAGGCATGGAGCGGGGAATTCCATATGTTGTTCCGTTGAATCCCCCATGTTCCGTATTTAATTATATCTCTGTTTCTTGACGACGTACGTCCCCGCGAGAATATCATGAAGGCCGGTTTTTTGTCTGTTGAAACCTACCATCAAGTATCCTATGAAAAAGAAAGCCTGAGATAGAAATTGGGAGAAAAACCTACCGATAGATTGGGCAATTGAAATCCTGCCACCTTCTCTATCAATCAGTTTCAACCCTAGGATGGCCTTTCCAGGTGTTGCTTGAAATGACGTAACCGGGAATATGATCATATACAATGTGATTAAAATGGCATAACTAATTAGTAGACTGTCAATATCTCGAAAGTCGCTTGCTCCAAAAACCGTCATCCCGATGATGGCAAAAGGAATAGTGGTTATTGCCCCGTCGATAGCCAGTGCCAGAAATCTTATCCAAAATCCTGCAAATTGCTGGTTGTCATTCCTTGTCGTCATGTTAGGTATCAACCTCTCCTTGTGATTTGTTTCTCCCTCCGTTCTACGAATGAGAGTTACCAAAGTTTCGGATATGGAAACCTAGTATTAAATGTAGTTAACTCTTGCTATTGATCGGATTGCTCCTTTTAATATATTTAAGAGGTACCACTTTGTTTTTTGGTAAATAAATATGTCCCAATAAACATACAAATGATCATTGTCATACCGACAGTAAAAAGAGGATTAGGTATATATTCGCTATAGATCACCCCAAAACAGCCAGCGAATCCTGCTAGTCCGTAAAAATATCCCCCATTGATGTTCGTCTCTTTCCTAGCATGAAGTATAGCATCATAGACAGTGAACACATAAAAACCGGGATAAAATAAGGCAAAATCATAAGATACGATATCGAGGGCCTCCTCTGTTCTTCCGTTTAGACATAACAGAATAGCCATGTTTATGTTCCCAAGTTTATTAACGACGTGTTCCAAAACTAGAATAATAATGCCTTTTATGAATTGTCTATTATGAAGTTGACCAACACCGGGCATCATTACCGATAAGAATGTGGTTAACAATTTGTTTTTCAATGAGTAGCACACCCTTTGAATGGTATACCTAAAGTATGCATTCTTTCATCTCGCATTATCCTATAATTGTAAAATATAGGTATTTGGTAAGGGTTCAGTAGACGAGGCACGTCAGGTGCCATTCGGGAGGTGCCTGTCACTTGTCGAATTCGGGTGGTGCCAGGCACCACCCGAATTGGCACCACCAGATCTTCTTCACGCGGTGGTGCGCTCTGTTCCTTTCTCGTCTTCCACCAACCGCATTTTTTGCCATTTGCGGCTCTTCCAGCGGAAAAGCATGATGATAGCCCGAATCCATTCATCCAGAGCGATGGCGATCCAAATCCCAATCAGACCAAAGCCCATATGAATTCCGAGAATATAAGCGAGGGTAACGCTCACTCCCCACATGGAGATAATGCCGATGATGACTGGGAATTTCGCATCCCCTGCTGCACGGAGGGAACTGATAACCACAAGATTCGTCGTCCGTCCAGGTTCCAGGAGCACTCCGATGATCAGTAGCACCGCTCCCACCGCAATAATGTCAGGGTCATTCGTAAAGATCCCAATGAAAAATTCCCCGAAAACCGCGAGAATGGATCCTGCCACGAGGGCAATAACCATCGCGATTTTTAACCCACGATACATGCGCTTATAAGCCTCTTCCAGGAGTCCTGCCCCCACCATTTGACCGATATAAATCTGCATCCCCTTTGCCATTGCCATGGAAAACATGGTCATGAGCATCGCATAGTTGTGGGCGTAGACTCTCGTTGCCAACGCCGCTGTACCAAGGATGGTAATGAACGCGGTGATCGTCAGCTGACTCGTATTGTGTGACAGGTGTTCACCAGCTCCTGGCACACCAATTTTCATGATCTTTTTCACATAAATGCCTTCCAAAGTGAAATATTGCTTCCACTTTATTTTTACCTCTGTGCGTCTGTAAAGCATGTAGAACAGCGTGAGCATTGCCAGGGCACGGCACGCGGCGGTTGCGATCGCCACTCCCGTTACCCCCAGTTGTGGAAAACCGAGTGTTCCGAAAATGAAAACATAGTTCCCGAAAATGTTCAGGACATTCATTCCGAGTGCCACATACATGACATCTTTGGTGAAACCTTGGGCCTGCAGCACGGAAAAAACAGTCAAAATCATCGCTTGTGTGAACAAGGTTCCCCCAACAATAATCATGTAAATATCCGCGTACTCCCTCAGTTCCGGTGCTAAATTAAAAATGTTTAAAAGAGGATTTCGGAATACAACAACAACGACGGAGATGAAGATTCCAAAAAGAAGGTTAATCACCATGGCATTGGAAATGGTTTTACTGACATCCTTAGGTTTTCTGGCACCCACATACTGGGCCACCACCACCCCACACCCCATGGCTGTGAAGTTGAATAGTACGAACATGAAAATCATGATTTGATTAACGACTCCAATGGCCGCTACGGCTTCATCTGAAACGAAACTGAGCATGAAGACATCGGAAAATTTCATTAATGTTTGCAGAAATACTTCTATTAATATGGGCCAAGTGATCGAAAATAGCGAAAGTCTCTTTAATGTCGTTTTTGTCTGTTTCGACATGCTATACCCACCGCCTCTTTTGTTGTGCGGCATTGTTGTTTATGTATCTGTCTTTCACGATCGCGCCTCCTCTGATTGTAGAACACTTAAGGAATAGTCATTTAAGTATACGTGTATCATTATACCGTTTCTTCCCTAGTCTTAATACTCATTTTCCGTCCTCACAGCGTCTCTGGTCGGTTTTATACAAATGAAAGCGGAATTGTTCTTTATAGGTCCTTTTCACTCCTAAGGGGAATGACGTATGCAACTCTTCCATTTCTCTTTATGAAACGAACGGATCTGTTCGATTTAAAAATAGAGTGAAAGTGAGCTGAACGTTCCTTTCACAATTTCAGGAGGATGAATTCTCCACTCCTGCATTAATTGGAAGAATACTGGAAGTATCGTGTATTTTTGTTGCTGTTTTGCAGAAGATAATATCACTGCAATGAAAACGGAGAGCTGAGGTCACAGAATGAAAACTTCTAAGATACAGAATTCACGTTGGGAACTTGCCCAATTGAGCGTATTCGGTTCCACACAGATCCACCTGAGAAATCCTTATATCATCGCGTGTTGGTCTATTGCATTTCCCGGCTACGGGCACCTTTTGTTGTCCAAATATCTCCGTGGATTTGCATTAGTAATATGGGAGCTATTTATTAACCAAAAAACACAGCTGAACCTCGCCATGGTCTACTCTTTTATAGGGGAAATTGACATGGCAAAGGAAGTGCTAGATGTACGGTATATGCACCTTTATATCCCCGTCTATTTATTCGCGATCTGGGATAGTTATCGTACAACTGTTGACTTAAACAAGATTTATCATCTTTCTGGTAAAAAAACAGATACACTGAAAACCCAAAAGATTAATCCATTTGAAATCAATTATCTTGATAAACGGAATCCTGCTACGGCAGTGATGTGGGCCATGTCCATTCCAAGTACGGGACAGTTATACATCCATCGGATTGCCGGGGCTTTTTTCACGTTGGTTATGGCCGTAGTTCTCGTTCATTATTCTCAATTTTTTGCAGGGATTCACTATCTTTTACTCGGGGATAGTGCAAAGTCCACGTCAGTATTGGACAAACAGTGGTTGCTTTATATTCCATCCTTTTATTTATTTACTATCTATGATACCTATATAAACACCGTGGAAAACAATAAATTATACGAGTTAGAACAAAGAAACTACCTGAAAGCTAATTACCAGCCGAAATCATTTAAAGTGAAGAAAGGGAAAAAGGTGATTTGAGATGCAAATTTATGCGACCTTTGACCACTCCGCCTATCTTGAAATGGTAATTACTAAATTGGAGCAGCAAGGAATAGAAGATATTTTTGCCGTCCCACTGGACAAACAAAAGGAAGATATTAAACTATTTGACACCATTCACAAGTCAGATGGAATCAGCTTATTTAACAAGGGAATGTTCCTGGCAGTTATCTTCTCCGTTATTGGGGCCAGCAGAGGGTTCGTGCTCGAGTGGGGACCGATTTATTGGGGATTGATCGGTGCAGGGGGAGGGTTTCTACTGGGGTTCATCACGGATCTCATTCTTATGAAGCTACACCATAAGAAAAAAGTACTAAAGGGGAAAAGTTCTGAAGTTATCCTCATTATCGATTGCCACACTAAGGATGGGGAACTAGTGGAAAAAATTCTATGGGAGCATTTGGCCATGGGAGTGGCGAAGATCGTATGAGGAAAGATAGGAGAGCCCTTAGAAAGTAGCAGAGGGGAAGATTGTTTAGTGTTCTGGCGCTTTTTATGTCTCAGGAGGCATGGAGTTTTTTTTGATTCTCCATGCCCCTTTATGGCGAAAAATATAGTAGGTTTGCTGAATATATTTATAAATTCTACGTTCTTGTCCTTCTGATTCCTTTCCATACACAGTAGCTGGATTTTTCAAAGAAAATCATTTCTGAATCACTGTAAACATTCCAGTCATATTCGGTGAATAATCCTTAAAACCATATTTTTCATAAAAGCTGTCGTTGCCAGTCGAAGCAAACAGGCCCACAAATGCTTTGTCCGGAGCATGTTCTTGTAAATACGTAAACAATGCGTCCATGATCCTCTTGCCGACACCTCTGCCTTGATAATCGGGGTGCACGACCACATCCTGAATGTAGAAATAAATCGAGCCGTCCCCAACCACTCGCCCCATGCCAATTGCTCTATTGCCGTCTTTCACAATCACATTAACTAGGGAATTGCTCAAAGACTGTTCCGCAACATCAAAATTCATAAATTCTTTCCAGCCAACAGAAAAACAAAGTTCCTTGTATGTATCATATGTCAGTGTATTTTGGGAGACTTTAAACTCATTTGTCATCAGACTGCACCTCTCTATTGCATTAAATTACCAATCTATGAATGAGTATAAACTAGAATGGACTGTTTTTGGAGAGGTTTTTTGTGAAATTATCCCCAGGGAGTTGCGCTGGAATGAGTAAACAAAGGGGAT
Organism: Evansella tamaricis; assembly: GCF_019042215.1. Lineage (GTDB taxonomy): Bacteria > Bacillota > Bacilli > Bacillales > Salisediminibacteriaceae > Evansella > Evansella tamaricis. The sequence continues at coordinate 18,927 of NZ_JAHQCS010000009.1, forward strand.
TTATTCAACTTAATAAGTTATTCTAACGGGGACCGTTCATTTTCGTGTTTAGACTTACAATTGAAGAGATATCTAGTAGTCCTTTACAAAGTTTGGTAGACTTACATTAGCCAGTTGCATTTTGAGTTGTAATTGCCGGTTGCATCTAAATTTACATTAGTCAGTTGCATTTTGACTTGGATTAATCAGTTTCACTGGACTTACATAAGACATTTAATTTTGACTTGCATTAGTCATTTTCATTGGACTTACATAAACCAGTTGCATATAGACTTACATAAGATATTTTCATTTTGACTTGCATTAGCCATTTACATTGGACTTACATAAGACATTTTCATTTAGACTTACATCATTACACAAGTCATTTACATGCCGAGGTGATGTTGTTGGACTGGATCTTAAGGTTCGCTGCTCTATTTTTTTCCTTATTAGTAGTTGTACTAGTTATTCAAATATGGTTACCATTTCGGAAGTTTAAGGAAGGGGACGTCCTGCCGGAGAAACTTAGAAAAAAATGGACAAAACAAATATATTGGATCGTCATTTTTATCGTTTTCCGACAGAAGACTCCCTCTTCAATCGTGTGAAGGGCGAAGCCCAACGATAAGGGGGAGATGAATGTCGGTTAGGCGATAGCCTAAAGGCTT
>NZ_JAHQCS010000010.1 GCF_019042215.1 Evansella tamaricis
TCAGTTCCTTTTATTTGTATGGCAATGGCTGCGCTCGTCGCTCGCCTGATAGGAGAAAACCACTCCTATCAAGCTTTTTAAAGATTGCGACGGCTGCGCTCATTGCTTAGGGACTGAAAAAGTGGAAAAGCACCACTTTTTCAGTTCCCATGCGAGTAGGCGCTGGAGCTAGACAACTTGCCCGAAGGTTCATAAACTTATACTTTCTTTAAAAATAAACCGTATGAAATCGAGGCCACTGAAAAAGTATCTTACAACTTTTCAGTTCCTTCGATTTCATACGGTTACTCCTAATCGGTCTGGATGGTGAGCACCTTTTCAAACTGTTAATGTCATTCATCCAAAGCTTTTTTCCCATTAGTATTAATTTATTTATATATGTGTATATGAGGTTCATTTTCTGGATATTGCACGATAATACTTTCAGGTCCATTAATGGAATTGACATACACATAAACGGGAACATCCGAGCTGAAATTCTCACTGACACGTCCACTTATAAATTGAGTTAATGCAATTATTTCTGCTTTTCCGTGAGACTGTAAATTAAATTCAATTGATAATTCTTCTAATGTATCATTCTTATAACGCCCTTTTCCAACAACACCCATTGATCTACCGAAAAAGTCTTCCACTTCCGTTTTAAATTGACTAAATACATTAGACTGGTTCGGATAAGCATCTCTCGCTGCCCTTGATGGGAAAAACAAGAATTGTTCATTAATGGCTTCCCATTCCCCAATCATAGTCTCCCCTTCACCTAATTGTGTCATTGCAATGAATGATCCTGGAACGATAGAACCTCGTGGTTCCTCTTGATAGAGTGCTACTGTTATAGGAACTTCCCTTAATTCTTCCGCCATTCCCCTTAAACGTTCCACAACTTCCTGAGCAATTTCTTTCCCTTGTTCTTCTACTTCATCTAAATCTAACGTTTCTTCATGAAAATGATATCGAACAATTCCATCATCACCAACAACCTCTGTCCGAAAATAATAAACAGAACGTAAAGCTAATCCGACCACAACCCCCCCAAGATTTACTCCTTCTTCGGCACTTCCATAAAAATAGTTATGCTCAAGTACATTAGATAAAACTAGAGGGTTCTCTCTCATTTGATCTTCATCAGATTCCCCTTCGGCTAATGGTGGATTTAACCCGTCTGTGTTGCGCTGATCCTCAGGGTCAAACCTTCTTAACCATCGGTTTATTGTTTCTCCAGTTAAGTAGCTGCCTTCCCGAAAATAAAATTCACTCTGGTCAAAATTGGCTGAGGCAATTTCCATTAGTCCTACCTCAAATTGATTTATATCAATCCTGTTGTTCATCGCATGGGCAACGACACCCCTTGCCTGACTTCGTAAATACGTTCCACTTTCATCTAAAACGTTACGATAAAAATTTTCAGGAGTATCAATGGTTGGCGTAATGATAAACTGCTGTTCTTCCATTTCATCTGTTTCTTCTACAATAATAATTTCTTCTTCCCCACGGTCTAAAGTGGGAACACAACCAGTTAAAAACAACAGTATGGCCATACATATCATACTTCTTCGTTTCATAATAAAACACTCCTCACCCGATGCGACATACTATTTTTGTTTACTTATTTAACTCTTCTAGAAAACGATTCTCATCCCAAATTTCAATATTTAACTCTTCTGCTTTTTTACGTTTAGAACCTGCTTTTTCTCCGGCAATTAATAAGTCTGTTTTACTGCTCACACTTCCAGTAACATTTCCCCCACGGGATTCAATTTCCGTCTTTGCTTCTCCCCGTGCCATCTTTTCCATAGTACCAGTCAACACGATCGTTTTACCTGAGAAATACGTCTCATTTTTCTCAGTAGCCAGTGGATTTGGTCCTTTATATTCTGTATTCACACCTAAACTCTTTAATTCATCCAGGAGTTCCTTTGCTTCCGGTTGTTCAAAAAAGGTGTTGATAGCATCTGCCATTTTTACACCGATTTCATTTATGGCCTCTAGTTCCTCCCTGGTCGCTGTCTGAAGTTGATCAATACTTCCAAAGTGCTGTGCAAGAGTTTTGGCGGCCTTCGCCCCCACAAAACGAATCCCTAAACCAAACAACAATTTTTCTAAAGAGTTCTCTTTTGAAACGTTAATAGCATGTAGTAAATTGTCTACTGATTTTTCTCCCATTCGTTCTAAGTTTAATAATTCATGTTTTTCCAACTTATATAGATCCGCAACATCCTTTATCAATTCGTGTTCAAACAATTGTGTAATAACCCGTTCTCCGAGCCCATCAATATTCATAGCATTCCTTGACACAAAATGGATTAAACCTTCTCTAATTTGAGCAGGACATTTTGGATTAACACAACGGAGTGCCACTTCCCCTTCAATCCGTACCAGTTCACTATGACATTCGGGACACTCCGTGGGCATGGAAAAATCTTTCTCATTTCCAGTACGATAATTGGTTAATACATTTACCACTTCCGGGATAATATCGCCAGCTTTTTTTATCGTCACTTTATCCCCTAATTTTAAATCCTTTTCCCTTATTAAATCTTCATTATGAAGAGAAGCCCGTTTTACGGTTGTCCCAGCTACAGAAACAGGCTCTAGTATAGCAGTTGGTGTTATTACTCCTGTACGTCCAACACTCAATTCAATATCAAGTAAGGTAGTCACTACTTCCTCCGCCGGAAATTTAAAAGCGATCGCCCAACGGGGGCTTTTTGCAGTGAACCCTAACACTTCCTGATCCTTTAGAGCATCTACTTTTATGACAATCCCATCGATTTCATAGGGGAGAGCAGCACGCTTTTCCAACCATCCTTCACAATAATGAATCACATCTTCTATTGTTTCACAATGTTGGTGTTCCTTATTTATTTTAAACCCCAGTCTGTCTACAAATTCCAGAGCCTCATGATGAGACGTGATTTCCCGCTCCCTAACTTGCCCTATGGAGTAAATAAATATATCTAAATTACGTTTGGCAGCTATTTTAGGATCCAATTGTCTTAAAGATCCCGCTGCTGCATTACGGGGATTAGCAAATAACGCTTCCCCCTTTTTTTCTTTTTCCATATTTAAACGTTCAAATGATTTTTTCGGCATAAATGCCTCTCCACGGACCTCAATATCCACTTCCTCTTTTAAACGAAGGGGGATCGATGGAATAGTCTTTAAATTACTCGTTATGTCTTCCCCGATGGTTCCGTCACCTCGGGTTGCTCCTAAAACAAATCTACCTTGCTCATAAATAAGTGTAATAGCAAGTCCATCAATTTTAAGTTCACAACTGTAAGTTGGCTCATGTCCGAGCCCTTGACGCACTCTTCTGTCAAAGTCTCTCAAATCATCTCCATTAAATGCATTGGAAAGACTTAACATCGGAATGGTATGTTGTACTTTTCGAAATTGATCCAGCGTATTCCCCCCGATTCGTTCACTTGGAGAGTCCTCCCGTTTATACTCTGGATAATTCTCTTCTAAACTTACTAATTCCCTTAGTAGTTGATCATATTCTGCATCAGAGACTTTTGGTTGATCAAGGACATAATAGGAGTAGGCATATTCGTTTAACAGATCTGTTAACTGATCTAATTTCACTTTAACATCCTTTGTCATGCTCGTCCCACCTTATTTTTTTGTAATTGGCGCAAATTTAGCAAACAAACGCTTTATTCCCACCGCTGGAAAGGCAATATCCAGTTCAATATTTTCCCCTTCCCCTTTCATACTCACAACAGTACCAAGTCCCCACTTCTTGTGCTCTGCCTTATCTCCAACAGACCAACTAAAGGAATCTCCGCCAGTCACCGTTGTCTTCACACGCTCTTTCGTTCTTGTTCCTGAGACTGTTGTCTTGGTTTGACCAACCCCCAGTGAAGAGCTTCCGCGAGAAGTTTGCATCCATGGCGGTGTTGGTGCATCTGTTCGTGTCTCGTTCACTTTATGAATCAGTTCATCTGGAATTTCCCCAAGGAAACGTGATGGGGGGTTCATATTTGTACGGCCATATAAAGTACGCATTTTCGCCCTTGTAATATATAGTTCCTGTTCCGCCCTCGTTATGCCCACATAAGCTAATCGACGCTCTTCTTCCATTTCGGCTTCTTCCATTAAAGAACGGCTATGTGGAAAAACACCTTCTTCCAGTCCAATTAAGAAAACAATTGGAAATTCAAGCCCCTTTGCAGAGTGTAAAGTCATTAAGAGAACCGTGTCCTTAACCTCTTCTCCATCCTCAGCTACTTTATCAATATCTGCCACTAAAGCAAGATCTGTTAAGAAAGAAATAAGGGATTTATCCTCATTCGTATTTTCAAATTCTTGTGTGACGGATAAAAACTCATCAATATTTTCTAATCTGGCTTCTGATTCAATACTTTTATCATTTTTAAGCATTTCCCGATAACCTGTTTTGTCTAATAATTCTTCCACTAATTCGGTGACAGCTAAATAATCCTGCATTTGCACCCATCCATTAATCTGGTGGGCAAACTCCTGTAACGTCTTTTCAAATCTTGGACTTAAACCAATTTGGTCCACTTCCAGTAAAGCTTTAAAGATGGATAAATCATTTAATGCAGCATAAGCTTCGATCTTCTCCAAAGTTGTTGCACCGATGCCGCGACGGGGAACATTAATGATTCTACGAATACTAATATCATCATCCGGATTAGAAACTAATCGGAGATAGGCTAATAAGTCTTTGATCTCTTTTCGATCATAGAATTTCATCCCTCCGACAATTTGATATGGAATATTAGATTTTATTAACATTTCTTCCACCACACGGGATTGTGCGTTGGTGCGATATAAAACAGCCATTTGAGAGGGACTAAATCTCCCTGTCTCTGTCAGTTCTTTCATTTTCCCTGCCACGAAACGTGCTTCATCATGCTCGTTGTCCGCATCATAGAAGGCTAACTTTTCCCCTTCTTCATTTTCCGTCCAAAGTTTCTTCGGTTTTCGGTTAGGGTTTCGGTCAATGACTTCGTTTGCAGCTTGCAATATTTTTTTCGTGGAACGGTAGTTTTGTTCCAACATAATCGTTGTCACATTTGGATAGTCTTTTTCAAAAGAGAGGATATTTTGGATATCCGCTCCGCGCCAACGGTAGATAGACTGATCTGAATCACCAACAACGCAAATATTTTTATTCCTTTCCGCGATTAGTTTTACTAATATATATTGTGCACGGTTTGTATCCTGATACTCATCTACCATTGTATAACGAAAACGACGCTGATAGTATTCCAGTACCTCTGGAACCTGCTTAAACAACTTAATCGTTGTCATAATCAGATCATCAAAATCCATCGATTGATTTTTCGTTAATTCTTTCTGATAACCTTCATAAACTTTCAGTACCGTTTTATCATAAATATCGCCAACTGTTTTTTCATAGTCTTTCGGCGTTTTCAATTCGTTCTTTGCGGAACTGATTGTCCCTAAAATCGACCGAGGGTCAAATTTCTTTACATCCATATTCTGTTCCTTCATGACTCGTTTAATAACAGACAACTGATCCGATGAATCTAAGATGGTAAAATTCCGATTGATTCCAATCCGATCCACATCTCGCCTTAAAATACGAACACACATGGAATGGAACGTAGAAATCCATATTTCTTCCGCCAACGGGCCAACAATTCGGCCTACCCGTTCTTTCATTTCCCTTGCTGCCTTATTTGTAAATGTAATCGCTAAAATCGACCAATGGGGAACTCCCTTTTCCTCAATTAAATAAGCAATCCGATGCGTTAATACCCGTGTTTTGCCACTTCCGGCACCTGCCATAATTAATAAAGGTCCATCCCCATGTTTTACTGCATTACCCTGCTCAGGATTCAGACCATTTAACAATTGCTGTCTCATCCACTCCACCATCCAAACGTACGTTCTATTTTTCTTGCTTCTATATTACCCTATTAATTTGCTTTTGTATAATTTTTTCCCAAGACTTTTTTCATTGAAAAATTCTCTTTTACACTCTCTTCCTATTTACAGCATTAACCGTTTCGAGAGCTGTTTTCATGTCATCATAGATTATATTTCCAACCACAATTGTATCTGCATGGCGGGCCATTTCCTCTGCTTTTTTAACAGATGTAATTCCTCCTCCGTAAAAAAGCTGAGTAGTCTCTAGTTCAGCGGATACTTCTCTTACTAAGTCAGGGTCACCAAACTCCCCACTATATTCCATATAAAAAATCGGCATTTTAAATAGTTTATCAACCATACGAGCATAAGCTACAACATCATCACTAGTTAAATCCGTTTTAGCATCTGTTAATTGTCCAACTTTTGAGTTCTCATTTAGCACACAGTAACCTTCGGCCAAAACCTCTTCCCAATTGATGATATCTCCAAACTCTTTTAATGCCCTATGATGTAATCCATTTATCCAAGTTGCATGGGGAGAGTTAAGAACAGAAGGTATCAAAAAGTAATCAAACCCTGGAACGATCGAATGAAGATTTGATACTTCAAGTGCACAGGAAACAGAATAGCGGCGAACCCGCATCAACAGATTAATGGTGTTCTCTTCCGTTACACCATCGCTGCCCCCTACGATAATTGCATCCGTTCCCGACTCACATAATTTCTCTAGATCCTCATCATTAATGCTTTTATTTGGATCTATTTTAAAAACATGCTTCCACTCCTTGTATTCCAGCATGGCTCTATCCCCCAACTATCTCACAGAATCAGTTCTTGTTTATTCACTATGATAGTATATCAAAAAAAAAACCATTCCTCATTATTTACAGGTGAGTTGTTCTAGCAGGTAATATTTGTCTAATAAAATCGCAACTTCCAATGGTGGAAGTTGCGATTTTTTTCTTATTCTTTTATTATTCCTGTTTTGTATGTACCCTCTCGAGCGTTAACTGGTATCCATCATTCCCATAATTAATACATCGTTTCACCCTAGAAATCGTTGCCGTACTGGCACCTGTATCTTTCTCAATTCTTTGGTACGTATAGCCTTCCATTAGCATTCTTGCGACCTCAAGACGTTGGGCCAATGATTGGATTTCATTCATCGTACATAAGTCATCAAAAAATTGATAACATTCTTCAAGATCTTTTAAACTTAAAATTGCATTAAATAATTGATCCAGTTCTTTCCCCCGTAATTTATCAATTTGCATTCTATATACACCCTTTCTAACATATTAATCATGAACATACTTATACGCAAAATCTGCTCTGCTGTTATTCTTCGAGGAGAAGATTGACATTGGATTGCAGACCTCCACTACCAGACGGAACGATATTAACCCATGTTTGACCTGGTAAAAAGGGAAGAAGTTCTCCATTTTTATAAGGAAGCAGAATGCCATTCTCGTTCACCCATTCAACCTCTTGCAGTATCCCCTCTTGAATTAAATAAGCATTTCCACCTGAATCTATATCAATTTCACGACGCTGTGATCCAGCATCAATATGATCTTCTCCTTTAGGAATAACCCTATGACTAGCTTCCACAATAAAAATGTTTTTTGGAGCAACCGGTTCTCCTGTCTCTAAATCATTTGATGGTTGTCCCCCTATATAGCGAAGATACCTTTTTGAACCTTCATCATATTTATATTGAACGTTATTTGAAGGGCTTCCGTAATTAACCTCTAGTTCCTTGACCAGTTCCCCCTCCACTTCAGCAAGTTTATTAACAAAATGCAGTTTGGGGGGCAGCCTGTCCATTTCATAACCAATGGATTCCGCAGCAGCAACTAAATCATCATAGGTTGTATACATATTGTGTGGAGCCACACGATCTGTTGATCTTGAAAAAAATCTCCCATCATAAATAAGTGCATTTATATTATCAACATAACTGCTTTCTGCTAGACTTAATCCACCTGGACTTCCACCTGCATTCACATATATGCTATCCATTCCTTTATTTAAATGGACGTAATAGCTTCGGGCACTTCTTAATGGGCCAATTCTTTCTGGTTTTTGACTATGAAAGATAGCTAAAAATCTTGTGATGGTTCCTTCTGATAAAATTTCATACACCACATCCGCTTGATAGAGACCAGATTGAGGTCTTGCAGCCATGGAGTTTTCAATCATGACACCAAATGCTCGGTAGTCCACTTCCATTTCCTCTTTTATTTCCATTCCAGTTAAAGGATAATAACCAAACGGAGCATCTGGCGTTTCCTTTAGCTCTAAGGAAATCGTTCTTTCTTCCAAATCATTAATGATTGAAACATCCTCAACATCGGAAGAACAAGCCACAAAAGGTAGAATGATAAAAGTAAATAAACTAACTAGTACATTTTTTTTAATTTGCATGAAATACTCACCCTTCCTGATTGACTATTCACTTTTATAGTTTAACGCATAATAGAAGGAAAGAGTACTTTTTTCTTCTTCACATCAAAGATCCCCATTTGTGTTACCCGTATATACGGTAAGTGTGTTGCGTTAAAAAATAACAAACTATACACCGGATCATGATAAAGATATCCCCGTTGTTTAAGAGCGTCTTTTAATTGTTTCTCTTGTTCCCCTATCTCATCCATCGATAATTCGGACATTATGCCGCCCAGAGGCAAAGGAATGGAAGATACTACTTCTCCATTATTATCGACTAAAGCAATGCCCCCCTGCTGTTTTTTTAATTGTTCAAATGCAGAAAGTAACCCTCTTTTACTTTTCCCTATTAAAATAATATCACCTGTATTATTAAAGGAGCTTGCCAATCCATGAATGTTTTTCCCAAATCCTTTAATCGCGGTACTGACTACCCACTTCCCATATCTGTCTATCAGCATGAAAAAACTCTCGTCCCTTTCAGCAGGAAGTTCCTCCAATGTGAGGTCCATTTTTATCCTATATGGTTTAATAATAACCTCATTCACCAACTCCAATCCTAACGGGATAGAAAAATGAAAATCTTTTTCAGTAAGATGCCAATCAAGCTTTAAAGGTTCGAAACCATATTTATCCCAAGGGAACTTCTGAACTGGAAAACACGATATCCCATTTTTTCTAACCCAATGCCCCTTAGCCAATACATCTTTTGGCAAAGGCGTAGATAATGAAGAAAGGATATTTATATTGGCCAAACGACCTGGTGCAATCATTCCAATGCAGTCGTCCATATGATAATGACGGGCAACGTTATAAGTACACATATTTACAGCCTCAATAAATGGTACTCCTTGCTCAACAGCCAGTTCTATTAAATGGTCCATCATTCCATTTTCCAAGAAACTCGGTGGAGATCCATCTGTCGTCATTAGAAGTCGATCATAATTCGAGAATTTTTTTTCGTGCAACTCCCTCATGATTTTTGGCAAATCGGGACGGATCGAGGAGTACCTTACAGAGGCCGTCATCCCAACATCAATTCGACGTAGAATATCTTCACCAGACATAGATTCATGATCCCCATCAACACCTAATAATGCCATTTGTGTTAATGTCTTTTCTCCTGCTCCTGGAAAATGTCCTTCGATCGGTTTACGAACATCCTTCGTTTCTAACATCCAATGGAGAATGGAGTCATCACCTTGAAGTACTTTTGGCCAATCGGTTAGCTCTCCCCCTTGGACCACATATGGATGATCTAACCAGGCTTTTATATTCGAATAAGCAAACACATCATGTTCATTTGCCAATTCTGTCTGTACATCATACCTGGCCCACCATAACATTGTAGCAGGTGTTTTTTGAAGACAATCTAACAAAGTAAGCGCTTTCTTTTTATTTAATAATAAAAAAAATACCATGTTATCGTTTATTAGCGTTGTGGTTCCCCTCTCTGATGCATATTGAGCCAATGTAAGGGGATGATATAACTGAAATGGGTGAGCATGATGTTCAATGTATCCTGGGACAACAAAATTGTCTGTTGCATCAATGACTTCTGTTCCATTCTTTTTATGAGGAAGTTCCTTGCCAACATAAACAATCCTATCATGATGTATCCAAATATTACCTTCCATCCAGCACTTACGGATACTATTCAACCATTTTGCATTGACAATAACTTTCGTTGGAGATATTTCTCCTCTTATAACACTAAGCTGTTGTCTAACTTCTTTTTTTGTCCAATAATGTGAAAAGCCTTTTACCATTCTCATCACCCAGTTTTTGTTAAGTGTTTCCTTTAATCTTAACATACTTCTCCTTTAAATCAGTAAAGATTTTTTTGAAAAAATAAGAAAAGGGAGGTTTTATAATGAGACAAAACATCGGTCTCGTAAATGCTCTAATTCGAATTACTTGTGGATTTACAGTCCTCTCTTGGGCGACTTCAAAATTAATCCGCACAAGATCGAACGACATGATGCCTTTTATTGCCGCTTTTCTGGGGGCAATGAAGGTTGCAGAAGGAATAACCAGATTTTGTCCAATTACTTACTTATTTGAAGAAACCGTGGAGTATTATGAAGAGGATGAGGAAGATGGATTGGATGAAAATTACGAATACGCACCGCTTAATCCATCATAAGTAGAAAAGCGTATTCGCCTAAGATTACGAGCGTAGGGCAGTGGAGGAATGACAACCGAAGTCCGCTCTTTGACTTCGGTTGTCACTTCCGAAGTGCCCCTTAGCGAGTAGGAAGCAACTGAAAAAGTTTAAAACCACTTTTTCAGTTCCTTTTATTTGTATGGCAATGGCTGCGCTCGTCGCTCGCATGATAGGA
>NZ_JAHQCS010000011.1 GCF_019042215.1 Evansella tamaricis
GATTGCGACGGCTACGCTCATTGCTTAGGGACTGTAAAAGTGGAAAAGCACCACTTTTTCAGTTCCCATGCGAGTAGGCGGTGGAGCTAGACAATAAGAAAAGCGCAAGCGCCTAGGCTCACGAGCGTAGGGCAGTGGAGCTTAGACAACATGCCCGAAGGTTCTAAAACTTATAAATTCATATCTTTTAAGAAAAAACCTATTATGCCAAAAATTACAATGAAAGAACTTAGTTAACTTTCATCTTCTGTTGGTGAATTAGGGCATCATTAATGGCTATAGGGTTTACTTATGAGGTGTAAAACGTCAAATGACAGACAAATTCACATGTTAAATCACACATCTTTTGCAACTAAAATCACACTGTAATTCGCATATTAAAGTGAGTGGCAGGAAGAACCTATTCTTCGTGCCACTATTTTCAGTCTTTTAGAACTAACGCTTTCCTGTTAGCTTAACAAGTTCCCAAAAAATATAACGAAAGTTAAAACTGTCGATAATCCCAATGTAAGAATTATAGTAGTTATGCTTCTCGGAATTCCTTTCCAATCTTCAATACCCGAAAAACCAAATACCCCTAACATAAACGTAATCAATGTAATATATAAGACGAGATTTAAAGGGTGCGTACCCATTAAGGAATAATCAATTTGACCTGAAAAAGAAACGATTAAAAATAGCAAAGTACATATTATTGAAGAGATAAATGACCAAATGTTAATCTTTTTCTTCATTTTAGAATTCCTCTTTTTTCATTCGTTTTAACTGATAAACTCTTTTACTAAAGCTCTCCGTTTGTTTAAGTGTACTTCTTTACAATCCTAGAATGTGATACTAAATTTTCACTTCACTCATCAAGGCTTGGAGATTAATCCATAAAACTTAATAAGAATGAGTTCAGTTCTTCTGATTCGATGGTATAGTAGTTCTGTTTATCCCCTATAATATGAGTTATTTGTAACCAAGGATATGTATCGTGCATAGCAATGTTTGCTTCTATTAATAACGTTTCTTGTTCAGTAGCCATGACCACTGAAAGACCATACGTATAAGCACCACTGCTTTCAGATTGTTTTTTAATAATTCCATTATTTATCCACTTAACTATGTCTTCTTTGATTTTCCTATCAGTTACCACCGTTCTATCATCACCATGATTTACATGTACTGAGTCCAATGATTCAGCCTCAATGACTATTGCATCTCCTTTGTAAAAGAAAACAAGTGCAATGATTACTAGCAATGATAGTGTAGTTGTAATAAACACTTTTTTATTCATTTTACCCTCCTATCGGTCGCACCTACCCTTATTCAACTCTTCTCCCCATTTCTTTAAATACATTCCTTGGAAAAGTCTGTATATTCCATTATTTATTTTAGCATGAATATCCAAATTCTCTTTCACTTTAGAAATCACATGGCAAATCACATCGAGTTCAAAAAAAGGAAATATTATTTCCACCTATGTGAATAGGGTTGTGAATTACTTTGTGATTTCACATCTATTTAACGATAAAACACTGATATAACTAGAAAAAATCAAATATGATTATGCTTGTGTATGGCTTGTTTGCAACTCTGAAGTAAACCTGGTGGCATAACACAATAGGTTTTTTCTTGAGATTTACAAACCTTTTACAAGGTAGAAATCCACACTTAATAATAATCTATTAAATTGGTAATAGACAAAAAAACTGAGAATCTGACAAGTTTCTCGTGATGGGGGTAACAATTTGAATATTAGCTTCGGAAAAAAATTGGTTATTGGATGTGCTATCGTATTCCTTTGTGGAATTTCTGCAGCGCTGATTCTTCTTGGATCTTTAAAGGAAATAAGAACGTCTTTTGTCCAGTTTGCAAATGAAGATGTGGCATTATTGGAGTTAGCTCAACAGTTAAGGTTTGAGGATTTATTGCTAATGGACACGGTTAAAGGAGTTATTCTCACGCCACAGGATACAGAACTATATGATACGTATGCTCAAACGTCAGAATCTATAAAAGAGAATATAGAAGAAGTACTGTCTTTAGTATCGGAAGAAGAACATCTGCTACTGGGGCCTTTAGAGCAATATCATGAAACGTTGTTTGACATGGAAGAATTAAGACATTTGGCAACAAGACAGCCCGTTGTATTAAGGCAAATGTACAGTGAAGAATACCGTGTAGTGAGGGAAGAATTTGCACTGGTATTACATGAGTTTGTAACAATTCAAGAAATTAGGATGCGGGAAAAAGAGGAAGAGTTGAATGCTTACGTTAGCCTTCAGCAGACTACTAGTATTTCCATTATAATATTCTCCACCCTCTTAGGGGCAATATTGATCTATTTCCTCCTTAGAGTAATAAAAAAACCGATCCGTCAAGTAACAAATAAGCTCGAAGAGTTGACAAATAGGGAAGGGGATTTGTCATCAGGTCTACCAGTTACGGCAGATGATGAAATTGGTAATTTGACTACCGCATTTAATGAGATGCTCGGAAGTTTTAGGGGAATGTTATATCAAGTTAAGGAAACGACCGAACAAATCGCCACTTCTTCAGAGGAATTAACAAAGAGTAGTGATGACACAGCTCTTGCCTCAAATCAGATAGCAGTTGCAAGTCAACAGACATTGGGAAATAGTCGGGAGCAACTGCAAGCTGTAGAAAAAGCTGAGAGTTATTCCACATCTATGACTAGGGAACTGGAGCAAATTTCAATAAAAGGAAACAAGATGGCGGATTCTGCAAAGACTTCTTCTTCTTTAGCAGAAAACGGGAAGGATACCTTAGAAAAAGTTGTTGATAAAATGAAAGATATTGAGGAATCCGTTGGGAGAACTGCCTCAATAATTAATGAATTGGGTAATCGGTCTGCAGAGATTGGTAGAATGAGTAGTATCATTACAGGCATAGCAGAACAAACCAATTTATTATCTTTGAATGCGGCCATCGAAGCGGCGAGAGCTGGAGAACATGGGAAGGGATTTGCCGTTGTTGCTGATGAAGTGCGTTTGTTAGCAGACAAATCAAAAGAATCCGCAGTGACCATTGAAAAAACGATTGTGCAAATTAACGAAGAGACAGGGAAAGCAGTCCATTCCATGAAGGAGGATGTTAGAAATGTTAATCAAGGAATGGGTATTGCTTTAGAGGCAAAAGAAGTATTTCAACAAATACAATATTCTATTGTGGAACTGGAACAAGAAGCTGATCAAGTGTCCCTTTTTGTTTTGAAGGTCAATAAAATGAGTAAAGAAATTGACAGTCTTTTTTCACAAGTGAAACGGAGTGCAAAGGAAACAAACAGGTCCAGTCAAGATGTGTCCGCTTCCACTCAAGAACAGCTTGCAACGGTGGAGGAGATTGCTTCCTCAGCAAAAAATTTGTCTCAAATAGCAGAAGAACTGAAAATATATATGGGGAAATTTGTCCTTGATAAAGAGGAAAGTCTAGGCAAACCTTAATTTTGATTTTCACTTTGCCTTAACTCATCATAGAAGGAACTTCTGCTATTCATCATGTCTGTTAAACAGTTAAGCATTTTCCAATTGGTTATCCTGTTAAGGTTAATATACGACCTGATGTTGTGGAGGAAGACTTCATTTGGAGAAGACGGATATTCTCCGCAAATATCAACGCCTTTTACAAATTTATAGGTAGAGATCCCTTGTAGCCAGTCTAACAGTTGTTCCAATGGAAGGTTCCCGTGATCCCAATTTGTAACTGCAGCCGCTTTCTCTAATACATCCTTATCAATACTGATATAGATGGAACTTGTGGGAATCTCCTGTATGATTCGGTATAAATTGGACGGACGGTATTCTATCTGGAAGGAATCGTTTGAAATGATGGTTACTTTTTCCTTGAGATTGACAGGTAAAGAGGCAGATAATTCTCCCTGGACTCCTATGATAACAACTTTTTTCAGCAAGGGTAACTGTTCAAGGGCATGTAAAACCCATGAACCACAGGATATCAATGAAGAAAAGGCAGGTTCCATCAGATCGGTGTGGTTGTCGAAGAGTACTAATGTAAAAGGCGTTCGTATTTCGGTTAATAATAAATAAGAAACATAATGAAAGTCTCCACTTCCAATAAATGTAATACCCGTCTTTTTTCGTTGTTGAAGTCTTTCGTAAATGGTGGATAAGGAACTTTCATCGCAATATTTTTTGGTGCCGGACAAGTCCCATAGCGGTATCCATTCACTAGATGGATGTATAAATTGATGTTGTATTTCGTAGGTGTGATCAAAGTCCAATACCGAGAATTCAACAGGTCGGTCCATCACTATCACACTCCAATAGTCTACTCTCTTAATCTTTGAATTTAAAAATGATGATTAAAAAGAATGGAATAGCTTAACGAAATGAAAGTAACGTAAGGTCGCAACTGGTGAAAAGACTTGAAGAATGGTGGAAAGAAGTTCCGTTGATATATCAATTTTAGCTCAAATTTTAATAAAAGCTACAGCTCAATTCTCTTTTTTTTGTGAAAGAATCCGTATCAATTTTCCCCCATGGAAAACCCGTGGAATAGCCTTCCGCCATAAGGGGCGAGTATTTGATCTGCTAATGTAATGATAGGCTCTTTATTACCAGTACGGTAAAAACTATCGAAAGATTCCACATATTTAGTTGCAAATGGAGCATCATACTTCCTCAAAGTACGGATAATCCACTTGGCTTCTCCAATCCAATTTCCGTTAGTTCGAAGAAAAAACTCCTGTAACCATTGCAATAACGTGTTAGCAATAACTACTTCTTCTCCACGATCTTCCGCATCTATGAAATCATTGAGGACGTCAGTGATAAAATACCGTTTCATATTAATCGTTTTCTTTGACCATGGTTCAGGACCAGCCTGCAACAATTGATTTGCTTCTAGTTTAATTGAAGAAATGATACCACCAAGATCAAAAAGAGCTTTCCCTTCAGAGATCATTGTTGGAAGGGTGGGGATTGCTCTTTCATAATCAGTAATAAAAATTTGTTTATAGGAAGTAAGGTTATGCACAAATATCTCCATAGGCCAGTCATGATATAGAAAGGACTCTCGGAAAGAGGAGGGGACGTTTCGATCAAAAATGATTACATCTAAGTCCGAAGTGGATGTGGCGTTTCCCTGTATAATACTTCCAGAAAGAATCACTCCATCGCAGTATGGGAAGTGGTCATGTACAAATTGCCTAGCGGTTGCGAAAGGATCCGGTTTGAAATTTCTTGCCAACATTATCACCTGACAATCTAACAAGTCTCAAAATCTGTTATATCTGTATGGTATTTAAGTACGGTTGACCATGAACGTGGTGTATACCATCAGTATATGTTTAGGCAGGTGATATATTAATATTAATTTGAAACGACCAGGATTACGGAAGATGAGAGCTAGGTTTTCATTGGGAAACGTCCGAAATTTTCCTGAAATAATTACGTTTTGTTCACCATTGTTTCAGGTTCCTTTAATAATTTTTGGAAATGATCCAATGGCATAGGGCGCCCAAATAGGAATCCCTGTACCGTAGTACATTGATTGGATAATAAAAATGCTAGATGATCTTCTGTTTCGATTCCTTCTACAATGACTTCTAATTTTAAATGATCCAATAAAAACAGCATTGTTGTCACTATTTTTTGAACATTACTATCAGTGAGTTTCTGAATGAAACTCTTGTCTATTTTTACAATGTCTAGTGGCAAGTTCATTAAATAGTTAAGGGAAGAGTATTTGGAACCGAAATCATCTAAAGCCACTTTCACACCAAATTCCTTTAATTGTTTAATTTTGTGTTCTGCAATTGTTAAGTTTTCCATTAGTAGTCCTTCAGTAATCTCAAGACATAAAGAAGTAGGCTCTAATGTATACTTCCATAATGTTTCCTTTACTGTATCTACAAAATCATCTTGAAAAAGTTGTTGTGGAGAAAGGTTAACGGATATGGGAAAGTTTACCCCAAACCTATCTTGAAGTTTTTTCATATCATGACACGCTTTTTCCAGCGTCCAAAGACCTAGCGGGACAATTAATCCTGTTTCTTCTGCAATTGGAATAAAGTCATTTGGCAGGAAAGAACCAAAGTCAGGATGATCCCACCTGATTAAAGCTTCCATACCTACTATTTTTTCTGACTGAATATTATACTGAGGTTGGTAATAGAGATGAAACCCACTGGAATTCATATTGTTGATTGACTTGATAAGGCTTTTCTCCACAATGTGCCTTTTACTGATGGAGCTAAACATTTCTTCGTGATAAAACATAAAAGGAGAATCACTTTTTCTTGCGGAATACATTGCTATATCCGCATATTGTAATAACTTTTCGATATTAGTATGATGCTCAGGAAATGCACTAACCCCAATTGTGGATTTAATAAATAATTCTTTTCTTTGGATTTTAAATGGTTTTTGAAATATGGATAAATATCGATTTATGGTATGAAACAACTTATAGTTAGTAACCTTTTCTACTATGATGATGAATTCATCACTTGATATACGAAATACGGTTTCTTGGTTTAGTTGGATGCCCGTTAATCTGTCTGACACTTCTTTTAATGTTTCATCTCCAAAACCATGGCCATATGTCCCATTAATTATTTTAAAATCATCTAAATCCAGTAAAAGAATAGCAAAAGCAGTTTTAGAGAGTGATAACTGGTTTAAGTGTTCCAGGAGAGCTTTCTTATTCGGTAATGTTGTCAACTCATCGTAATAAAGTATGTCCTCTACTATTTCTTCTGTTTCTTTATGTCTAGTAACATCATTTCGAATGGCGACGTATTTAACAGGTTTTTGCGACTCATTGAGAATAGGTACAATAGTGGTTTGAACCCAATAATAGGTTCCGTCCTTTGCCCTATTCTTTATATCCCCTTCCCAAATGTTACCTGCTAAAAGCTCATTCCACATACTCTCATAGAATTCCTTAGGGTGGTATCCTGATTTAATAATCCCATGTGTTTTTCCAACTAACTCTCCTTTAGAATACTTAGATATCTCACAGAATTTATCATTCGTGTAAGTAATCCTCCCTTCTGCATCAGTAATTACAAGTGCAGAAGATTTATCTAAAGCAACTGATAAATCGAATAAATAGTCTATTTCACTTATGTCTACTTGCTCTTCATTAAATGAAAACATGATTACACCTCAACAGGATCAATAGTATTTTTAGAGTTTGATAATTTAATATTATTGGGAATACAGTACACTTTTCATGAAAGAAAGCCTTTTCATTCCTATTGAATAAAAAAGCTTAATACAACGAGATGCATCTAGATGACATATCAGATTTAGGTGTCTAAAAGTATATCACTTACTGTGAATAGATAGATTTGCCCATGAAAATAATAATTATTTCTATAATAAATATAATAAATATTATCCTGATTATAGCAGATATCAATGGGTTTATAATGAAGTTCACATTATCGACAAACTCTAAGATAGATGGACCTAATCAACTTCCGAATATAGGTAATTGACTAGAACTCCGGTGACTTCAGTTATTGGTTGTTGACGAGTTTCCTTTGCTTAAGTAAAAGGCAAATACCTGCTTACCTTCCACTATTTTTCCTTTTCCATTTCGTACGCTTTTTCTTTTTGGTTTTCCTTTCTATATCTAGCGCAGCCCAGTTTAAGGCATTCTCCCTGCACATGATCACCATATTGTTTCCGGAATATTTCTAAACAATAGCATTTATCTTTGGACATTGATCAATCTTCCTCTTTTCCAGTATTGTGTTAAGTATAGCATGATACATAATCATTATTGAGTAACCGTTTAAGTTTAAATGATGACTGTAAATTAAGCCGTCTGCAAGTTTGGACTCATAAATAACCGAAAAAATCTGATATAATAGAAGAATATCTAAAAAGGGGAGAGCAAACTTTATGGCTAAATTATTTGAATATATCCTGTTAACTATCGGATCCATCATAGTAGCCATTGGTCTAGAATTAATACTTGCCCCAAACGGACTAGTCGATGGCGGTGTGACGGCTATTGCCATTATGTCAAACGCGGTGTGGAATTTCCCGATTTGGGCAGTGTTTCTTATTCTGAATATCCCCACCCTATTATTTGCCTCAAAGTATATGGGTAAAAAGTTTGTTATCCGTACACTTTATGCAAACATTGTAACAAGTATAGCCTTAGCATGGATGGCACCAATGCTCCCAATTACTAACTCTGAAGTATTAATTGTTTTGTATGGAGGTTTATTTCTTGGATTGGGGATCGGGTTAGTGGTGAAAATGGGTGGAGCAATCGATGGCACAGAAATGTTAGGGATATGGATTAATAAAAAATATCGTGTACCATTTAGTACCTTCTTATTTGGAATTAATGCGGTTATCCTTACGATTGCTGCCTTTGTTTATTCGATCGAGCAAGCGATGTTTTCTATTGCGATATTCTTTATCGTTACGAAAACAATAGATTTTGTGTTAGATGGATTAAATCAAGAAAAATCGATTACAATCATATCGAACAAGCCAGATGAAATAGGGGAAATCTTAATAGAGGAACTGGATATCCAACTTACTTATTTACATGGGGAGGGTGGGTATACTCACGAACCACGGAAACTAATATATTGTATTACAAATCGTTTCATGTATCCTAAATTAAGGGAACGAGTGCTAACAATCGATCCTGATGCAGTGCTGGAGGCATCTATGGTAAATGAAACGACTGGAATTAAACATAAACGTTTTAATCGGTTTTAAACGAAAGGGAGCCCCCGTTGCAAGGTGAGTAGCTCTTTTTTGAAAGGCTCTTCTCGTATAGATTGTTGTTTTTAAAGCAAAATTTATGCTTGCATACATCTCCAGGCGGATGCTTTCATACAAGGTACAAGTGCGACATCTGCTCATTCTTCGCAGTGTCTTCTTTGTCGCGGGCACGGCTTCAACCTCAACCTCCTTCGGGTATAGCTTGAGGCAACTTCTGACCGAAATCCGTCTGGGCCTCCTTGTTCAGGAAGAACTTGAGGCAACTTCTGACCGAAATCCGTCTGGGCCTCGTCGTCCGGGAACAAGTTGAGGCAACTTCTGACCGAAATCCGTCTGGGCCTCCCTGTTCGGGAACAAGTTGAGGCAACTTCTGACCGAAATCCGTCTGGGCCTCCTTGTTCAGGAAGAACTTGAGGCAACTTCTGACCGAAATCCTTGTCGTGCTCCTCGTTCGGGAACAAGTTGAGGCAACTTCTGACCGAAATCCTTGTCGTGCTCCTCGTTCGGGCACAAGTTGAGGCAACTTCTGACCGAAACCCTTGTCGTGCTCCTCGTTCAGGAACAACTTGAGCCAACTTCCGACCGAAATCCTTCTGGGCCTCGTCGTTCGGGAACAAGTTGAGGCAACTTCTGACCGAAACCCTTCTGGGCCTCCCTGTTCGGGAACAAGTTGAGGCAACTTCCGACCGAAACGCTTGTCGTGCTCCTCGTTGGGGAACAAGTTGAGCCAACTACTGACCGAAATCCTTGTCGTGCTCCTCGTTGGGGAACAAGTTGAGGCAACTACTGACCGAAACCCTTGTCGTGCTCCTCGTTGGGGAACAAGTTGAGGCAACTACTGACCGAAACCCGTCTCGGCTTCCTCGTTGGGGAACAAGTTGAGGCAACTACTGACCG
>NZ_JAHQCS010000012.1 GCF_019042215.1 Evansella tamaricis
CCGCCACTCCATGTAAAGTTGTAATATACATGGGTAATCAAAAATGTACATGCTTAACCAAGCGTTTTTGTACATCATTAAATTGTCATTTGTAACTTGTTCCCAAACGGGAGGATCGGGCTGGTATTCGGTAAGAAGTTAGCCGATCTTGTGCCCGAACGGGAGCGACGGGCTAGTATTCGGTAAGAAGTTGTTCGAACTTGAGCCCGAACGGGAGGGCCGTCCGGAGTTTTGGTAGGAAGATGCTCGAACTTGAGCCCGCTCTAAAAAACCTTTATTCACCTTGTGATGTGTCAATCAATGTGTTTGAAAAAAATAGATTATGAATATTCTATATTTAATTATATCTCTATAGTGCAATGTAAGGAAATGAAAGGTTTTTCGACCATTTGAAAAAAATGTAGGGTGCTTAGCGGACGAATGAGTTTGAAATAATTGTTCATCAATAGAGATTTCTGAGTATTTTATGTGTTCGGGTGGTAATAAAAAAACCCTTATATAAAGGGTTTAAAATTTTATGTATGGTGACCCGTACTGGGCTCGAACCAGTGACCTCCACCCTGTCAAGGTGGCGCTCTCCCAACTGAGCTAACGGATCATTACTATTATAGCGACAAATAATAATATATCGTATATGGAGGTAATAGTCAACCTGTTTATGTGAAAAATCATCACAAATACTAGATATTATGACGGAAATATCATTTTCATCAGAGAAATGAATATCCGATATAAAACTATAGTAAGAAAGTAATTATTCGTCATACGTATATCGAACAACATAACGGTCATTTTTTAGTTTGCGTATTTCCACCCAAGGTGGGATTTCGTAGCCGTTTTGCCAATTATCTTCAATTTTAGCCTTTAAACAATTTGCCTGAAATTTAGAGGTAAATACTTGCTTTAAGTATACCCAACGTGTTTTTTTCGGTGCAGGCTGTGAAGGATTCATCAACTATTCACCCCTAATGAAACATCATTGTTAAACAGAATAGCACTAACTGGAAAAATAATCAAGAAATCAATTGAGGATGACTTGAACCATATTTTCACAGAGAAGAACATATCTTAGGTGATACCACTCTCGGTATAGAGGACAAAGGAGGTATCACCCAATGAAGCAGTTATCCAATTCGCTCTTCCTTATCTCTACTTTGAATCTCTTCTTCCCGAAGTTGTTCTTCCCGATCCCGTAAGCGGTGTGCTAGGCGACTGGAAGCATTTGCTGCAATACTACAAATGAGGTCATCGAGGAATGTGTTTATGGAATCTGATTTTGTATCAAGTTCCTTAATGATTCCCTTTTTCTCTTTATCTAAAAAACCAAAAGTTGTCACAGCAATACTCCCGTAACCAAATACGGATCCTAAAGCAATAGTTTCATCGACCCCAAATAGTCCCTCATCGGATTCCACAATCGATTGAAGTGGTTCTGAAAGCAATCCTTTTTCCGCAAGTTTATCCAGTTCAATCCCAACGAGAATAGCGTGTTGAATTTCCCGTTTTTGAAGTACTTTATCTACACTGTCTAAGCACTCTGCCATTTTTAAGCTGTTGTTATATGGGTACTGCATATCATAAACTATTGATGCGATATCATCCAACTCCACACCGCGCTCCTTTAATAGTTCCCTTGCAGCTTTTTCAACCACTTTGCAGTGTACCGGTTCTTGTTTCTTTCCCATCGTGTGTCCACTCCCTTATACTAATAATCTATATGAATAGTATTCTATCATAAATTAAGGATTTAGGATTTTTTTTACTTTTGACAGAGCTTATTTTAAAAGGCATAATACTATGTTTATGAAGATATGTTTTTAAAGTGAATCTTGTTTGAGTAAGCTAACTTCAGAAAAAAAGCTATGACTAATTTTATAGATCGTGTCATTGCCCTTGTAACGAGAGGAAATAGATGATAATTTAAGAATAATGAATAGTTGACGAAAAAAGTTTCGACGTAGGGATAGGGATCAGAAAAGAATTGTGATAATCAGACAAAAACGATCAAGGAGGGAACAAAATGAGATACGGGATTGCAATTTTTCCATCAAAAAAACTGCAAGATATTGCGAATTCCTACCGGAAACGCTATGATTCTCGTTATGCAATGATCCCGCCTCATTTAACGCTCAAGGAAGCATTTGAAGCGGAAGAAGAGGATGTTAAGGGGATTGTAAAACACATACGGAATGTTGCCAAGGAAATTGCCCCATTTACAATGGAAGTATACAAATTTAGTTCGTTTCATCCGGTCACGAACACCATTTATATGAAGGTGAGGGAAACAGAGGAACTTTCTTCACTCCATGAACAATTAAACAGCGGTATTTTGGCTCATAATAAAAAATATCAGTTTGTTCCCCATATCACCATCGGCCAAGACTTAGATAACGATGAGTGTTCCGATGTTTACGGACGTTTAAGATTAGAAGATATTAATCATGAAGAAAAGGTCGATCGATTTTCGCTCCTTTATCAGTTGGAAAATGGAACCTGGACTGCTTATGAAACATTTTTACTAGGTAAGGAAGAGTAGCCGTGGATGTAAGAGTTGTAGAAACAGAACAGGAAATGAAAGACGCCTATTCCGTAAGAAGAGAAGTGTTTATAGAGGAACAACGGGTACCTGAAGAAATCGAAATCGATGACTTTGAAAAGGAAGCAACACACTTCATCGTGTATGATAACCAAATCCCTATTGGAGCAGCGAGACTAAGGTATCAAGAAGATTACGGGAAGGCTGAACGTGTTTGTGTATTAGGTTCATACCGGAAAAAAGGGGTAGGGGAAAGCCTCATGGCAAAAATGGAAGACGTTGCAAAACAACATGTTGACGTGATGAAGTTAAACGCTCAAACCCATGCAGAACCATTTTATAAAAGAATTGGTTATAAAACATACTCTGATATTTTTTATGATGCCGGAATCCCTCATGTGGCTATGAAAAAGCAGTTAGTGTAATGGAAGGAAGGCAGTTGGAAGCTAAAACTGGGAGTATATGATGAATACATAGGTATTTTCTTAAGGCATGTTGCTTTTAGGAAAATACCTTTTTTGCATGATTAGAAAAATAGTTTTGGCACCTTCGGAAGTGACACCTGAAGTCAACGAGCGGACTTCAGGTTGTCATTCCTCCACTGCCCTACACTCGTGTTCATAGGCGCTTGCGCTTTTCTTTGTCTAGCTCCAGCGCCTACTCGTTGCGGGGCACTTCGGAAGTGACACCTGAAGTCAAAGAGAGGACTTCAGGTTGTCATTCCTCCACTGCCCTACACTCGTGTTCATAGGCGCTTGCGCTTTTCTTTGTATTATATCCACTTTTCCTGTGATACTAATAAGTATCAGACTATGGAGTGGTGTACGATGAACCGAGTAGCGATTTTAACAGTTTCTGTTGGGCAGGGACATCAGCAGGTGAGCACTGCCCTCCAGTCGGAATGGGAGAAGAGGGGTTACGAAGTAGAAATCATAGATGTCTTATACTATATGAAAAAGCAGGCATCTGTACCAATGAAGACAGCTTATTTTTATTGCATTCGCTCTTTACCACCCCTTTGGGACTGGACATATCGTTTTACTGATAATCACATTGCGGTGCTAGTTCTTCAACCGTTGTGGAGATTATTATGGAAGTCACTTGCTGTCTATTGTGAGAAAAAGATGTTTGACGTGATGATAGGAACGCACCCCCTTGCGACTCAACTATGCTTATGGATAAAAAAGAGGGGAATGGTGAAGGGGAAGTTTTTTGCCGTACTTACTGATTTTGAAACCCATCGTTTATCGATCTCAAGAAAATTAGATGCCATTTTCGTTGCCAGAGAGGCAGAAAGGATGGAATTACAACAAAAGTATCCCAACTGCAGTTTCTATGCTTTTGGAATACCATTGAAAAAAGAATGGGACTTTGTGGAATGCAACAGGGAAAAGATCCGAAAACGACTATCCCTTCCTATTGGACGAAAGGTGATCATAGTTTCCGGTGGGGGAGAGGGGTTACTTCAAGAAGAAACCGTTATATCCATCCTAGAACAGGACAGGGAACCTGCTTATGTATGCTGGTTTCTTGGAAAGGGTCAAGGAGATGCAAAAAAAAGGGATAATGTTTTTTTGAAAAATGGAACTAGGGTCCATTACCTTCCATTCTCGTCTAACTACCCTGATTACATAAAGGCTTGTGATTTCTTTATCTCCAAACCAGGAGGAGTTTCCATGGCCGAAGCGTTGCATTGGAATATCCCTACGGGGGTCATTTCTTCCCTCCCAGGACAAGAGAAAATTAACGAATCCATTCTCATGAAGTACCGTAATATCACAAAGTTAGATAGGAATAGGACGGTGTCCGATATATTAAGTGGCATGGAAAGGAACAGCCGAAATCTTACAGAAACATTGCCATCGAGAACAAGGATAGTAGATAAAATGTTACAGACTGGCGACACACAGATTTTATCGAAACGAATTTTTCCTTTCTCTGCAAAGGAATGGAATTGATAGAGGGCTCGTTACTTCTAGAATATTTTCTTGAAAACAAGAACAAAAGTTCGTATAATAAGCTAAGAACAGGTGTTCTTAGTTTCGTGTGGGAGGTAAAAGAGATGGAGACGATAATTGAACGGTCACGTATAACTGGAAGACCAGTGGAATTGATGTATCTGTCCCAAAAAGGTATAGTAACAAAACGAACTGTTTCCGTAGACCGGTATAACGAAAATTTTATTATAGGCTTTTGTCACCTTCGTCAAGCCTACCGTCGCTTTAACCGAAAAAATATACTCGCTCTATTCCCTGTCCGTGAATATAAAGGGGCAGGGAGGTACGAAGAGGCTTAGGCGTTGTTTTTCGAACTCCAGTAACCTGAAGTAAATGGTAAATGTGATGAGACAAAAAGAGCTGCCCCAAAGGTGCATCATGCCCCCTTTTGGAAACAGCTAAATCTATCACTCTTTTAAAGTTTTTTCTAAGCATGCCAAAATAATTAATTTTAGTTTATCCCTCTAGCGCCTGCTTGAGATCTTCAATCAGATCTTCAGCATCCTCAATTCCAACTGAAATACGAATTAAGCCATCTGTAATTCCCAGTTCCAAACGACGATCTCTTGGGATGGATGCATGAGTCATTTTAGCCGGAAGACTAATTAAACTTTCTACTGCTCCAAGACTTTCTGCCAACGTAAAGAACTTTGTTTTTCGCAAAACTTCTTCTGCACGTTCTCCACTGCCAACATCAAAGGAAACCATTCCTCCAAAGCCAGTTGCCTGACTAAGGTGTGTCTTATATCCAGGATGATCTGGACGACCAGGGTAATAGACACTCACAATGTCTTCGCGGTTATCAAGGAATTCTACGATCTCTTTCGTATTCTTTTCCGTTTGTTCCATTCGAAGACCTAGTGTTTTAATCCCTCGTATCAATAACCAAGAATCCTGTGGTCCGAGAATCCCACCTGATGAATTTTGCACAAAATGAAGTTCTTCAGCAAGCTTTTGACTATTGACGACCACGAGACCAGCAACCACATCACTGTGACCACCAAGATACTTCGTTGCACTGTGAAGCACTATCTCTGCCCCAAACTCGATGGGGTTTTGCCAATACGGTGTGCTGAACGTATTATCCACGATGAGGAGAAGATCCCTTTCTGAAGCCACTTCCTTCATTTTTCGCAAATCTGTAACTTTCAAGAGCGGGTTTGTGGGTGTTTCCACGTAAATCGCCACCGTATTGTCCTGAATGGCGTCTTTCACCTTCACCGGATCACTCGTATCCACAAACGTCACTCCGATGTTGAACCTGTTTAAGACCTTTGTCATGAGACGGTAAGAACCACCGTAAACATCATCCGTGAAAACCACATGATCGCCACTTTTAAAAAGGGTCATGACTGCAGTGATCGCAGCCATGCCGGATCCGAAAGCAAACCCGGCGTGACCACCTTCGAGGTCACGAATTAAGTCTTCTAACGCTTCCCTGGTGGGGTTGCCGGTCCTCGAATACTCATACTTGAAATTTCCTACGCCATCCTGTTTATACGTACTTACTTGATATATGGGGGTAGATACTGCACCAGTGTACGGATCCCCAACAATACCTCCATGAATTAATTTCGTTTTTTTCTTCATGTCATTCCGCTCCTTCGTAAATACCTGCACTTAAATATCTTTCGCTGCTGTCTGCAAACACCGTTACGATATGTGAACCAGGTTTTGCTGTTTCCGCTTCCTTTAACGCCGCCGCAAAGGCTGCACCAGAGGAACTTCCCACAAGGAGACCTTCCAGTTTCGTCAATTGAAGAACATACTTAAATGCCTCTTTGTCTGAGATAGTGTGAATGGTATCAAAATAACTTGTGTCCATATATGGAGGTAAAAACTCCATACCAATCCCTTCCGTACGGTGGGGACCAGGGTCTCCTCCGTTCAGAATGGATCCTTCCGGTTCAACAATGGAAGTTTTCACCGAAGCTAATGTATCTTTTAAATATCTTGCGGTCCCCATAAATGTTCCCCCTGTACCTGCTCCGGCAACGAACACATCTATTTTGCCTTCTAATTCCTGAACTAGTTCAGGACCTAGTGTTTTATAATAGGTGTCCGGGTTAGCGGGGTTAGAAAATTGAGACGGGGAATAGGAATCTGGTATCTCCTTTAAGAGGTCCTTTGTTTTGGCAATTGCTCCAAGCATACCGTCTTCGGTACGGGTATTAACCACTTTTGCTCCTAACGAACGCATCAGCATCTGCTTCTCTTGGCTGAATTTCTCCGGAACCACGAAGATGACAGTAACATCTGTTCCAACTGCAGCTAAAGCAAGCCCGATTCCTGTATTTCCGGCAGTTGGTTCAATCAGTGTTCCCTTCCGGCTAATATGACCATTATTTATTGCATCCTGGAGAAGTTCCTGTCCGAGACGATCTTTTACACTGCCCCCAGGGTTAAAGTATTCCAACTTTGCAAAAAGGCGAACCTTATTAGGAAGGGGGATCTTTGTGATCTCAAATAAAGGTGTGTTACCTATTAATGAATGAATGCCTTTGTAAATTCTCATATACGTATACCTCGTTATGCCTTCTCTCTGAATACTTCTGTCCATTCATCTTTTTTCTCAAGCATCTTTTTGGCAATTTCCTTAGCCCCTTCTAGGGAATGGGACGCGGCCCAACCACATTGAACTTCATTACATGCAGGAACATCTGTTGCCACAAGCACGTCATTCAATGTTTTTTCTAGTAGGTCTAATACGTTTGTATAACTTTCATCATTTATAATCGATAAATAGAAACCAGTCTGACAGCCCATGGGACTAATGTCTACGATTTGAGAGTGATGATTTCTGCTGAATTCGGCCATCATGTGCTCTAAGGAGTGTAGTCCGGGCATTTTCATGTGTTCTTTATTTGGCTGGCAAAATCGGATGTCGTATTTAAAGATCTTGTCACCGTTTGCCCCTTCCGTTGTACCTGCAAGACGAATATATGGTGCAGCAACTTTTGTGTGATCTAAATTAAAGCTTTCCACATTCATTTTCTTTGTCATTCTTTATATCCTCCTTTAGTCTAATAAAGATGTTTGTTATAGGTGTTATTGCTTCGTTGCTTCGAGAATCCAGACAAATTTATTCATGGACTGAAAAGATACATCAAACCCAGCATTTTCAAAAATAGTTGTTAAGGTCGGTATTGTGGTGTAATACTCCGTCTTAAGATCTTCTGCCAAGTTAAAGAAGTGGCGCTTTTCTGCATCACGAATCATTTGCCCATGGTGATCCCCATTCATAAATATTGTATCAGCGAATACAACTTTTCCGCCAGTCTTTAATAAACTTCCGTATTTATTTGCTGCTATTTGTTTTTCCCCATCAGTTAAATGGTGGAAGGCATAGCTTGAGACAAAGGCATCCACCGGTTGGTCCGTAACAGGTACTGGGAAATTAATAAAATCACCGGAAATGATCTTTGTATTAGGAAGTTTTTCACTTGCTGCATTTCTCATTTTCTCTGATGGTTCAACACCAGTATATTCATCCGTTTTCGCAAGAATAAACTTCGTTAAATTTCCCGTTCCAACACCAAATTCTATTATTCTTCCATGTACCCTGTTAGCAACATTTTGTAAAATCGCACCGTAATTTTCAAAAACCTCTTTATATTCTTCGTCCATACCAGATACGGTAGAATCATAGGATTCTGCCCAACGATCAAATAATTCCACAAATTCTCTGCCCATGATGGTCACCTCTTGAAGTTCTAAATTTCGAGTTTATTATCCTAAGTCCCTTTTTAAATACCAATAAAACATATTAATTTACTCGGGATTAATGCTAATATTGTATCATATGTATGCAATTCTATCAAGGTGAACCGGGTGGTGCCAGGCACCTCCCGGATTATGTCGAATGTAACAATCTATTCACACTTTTATCCTATCGTTTCATAAACCCCTTTTGCTGAACAAATTTTTTCATCTGAGTCCGTTTTGGTGTTTTTAGCATATTGGCTATTTGTTCAGTCCATCGATCGGATCGTTTTCCGTTTGTTCTGCGCTGATAATACGTGGAAATCACCCGGTTGTATTCCTCCAACTGGTCTTTGAATTCCGCTTTGTTCTGTTGATATGTTTCTTCATGATAGATGTTTTCCAACGGGAGGCGAGGCTTTATCTCTGTTTCTGCTGCAGGAACGCCGACTGCTAGTCCGAATAGGGGAATCACATATTCAGGTAATTTTAACAGTTTTGAAACACCCTCCATTTCATTTCGTATTCCACCTATATAGCAAATTCCGAGGCCCATGGATTCAGCGGCAAGAGCAGCATTTTGAGCTGCAAGGGATGCGTCAATCAGACTGACCATAAATTTTTCAGTGGTTTCAAGTGATGCCAAAACATCCACATTCTCCATGTCACCTGCAAGTTTATGCCTCTGAAGGTCGGCACAAAATACGAAGAAATGACCGTTATTTTCCACGTAAGATTGGTTTCCTGAAAATTCACGAAGTCTTGACTTTGTTGCCGGATTCTTGACACCGATAATCGTATAAGACTGTATATAACTGGAGGTAGACGCCATCTGCGCAGATTCCACAATCGTGATAATTTGGTCCCTAGAAAGCGGGACATCCTGAAACTTACGAATAGAGCGGTGGTTAAGAATTGTATTAATAACATCATTCATAAAATAGCCCTCCTTTTTCTCACAGACTATTTTAACATATAGTGGCATGATACATTTGAAAACGGTTAAGCAGATTAAATTAGGGGAAATGTAATAATTACGAAAAAAACGGGCAAACTCCTAAGCCCGTTTTCTCAATAAACTATTTTTTGAAAAAACCTCCAACCTGTTTAACGATAGGACTAATTTGATTTCCTAAATGAACGACTTGATCTAATGTAGTGGATGCTTTTTCAAAATCAAACTTCCCGTCCTTTGTTTTGAAAGCTGATAAAAATCCTGAGCCTGGTCTTGCGTAAGGGTGTGGATACCCTGGTCCCCCAAATCCTCCAGGATAATGTTGTGGAAATGGCTGATGCTGTTGCTGATTAGGCTGCTGGTTTGGTTGTTGTTGTGGTTGCTGCTGTGATTGTGACTGATTTTCTTGTTCAACCGGCCGTTGATCTTGTTGCTGTCCTTGTGGTTGTGCCGGTTGTGTCTGCTGCGGTTGTGGTTGTGTCTGCCAATACATTTGGCCGTGTTGTGGAGGATACGCCCCGTATTGTACAGGAGGGTAAGAAGGCCCACTGTAATAAGGGGGATAATACATAGAAATACCTCCTTCATCTAATCTAATCAATTGTAATACGTTTCCGTTTGTTTGGAATCCGAATCTGGAGTACACCATTATTTAAAGATGCTTTTATTTCTGATTCATTAACAGTGAATGGGAGTTGAACAACCCGTTCGGCCCGTTGAAATCTGCTATGCTTCTTAATGGTCTGACTACGATCATCTTGTTCTTCCACAATTTCATCTGAGCGGACAGAGATTTTAATGAAGTTATGATAACAATCTAAAGAAATTTGATCCTTTTTTACTCCTGGAAGTTCTGCTTCTATGATATATTCATCGTTTGTTTCATATTGATAGGTCGTAATGAAGCCCGGTCCTTGTAATTGTAATTGCCGAAATGCATCCTGAAAAAAGGAGTCGATGGATTGCAATAGCTCACCAAAAGGCTTCTCACTGAATGACTGTAAAGAACGATCTTTATCTTTACTCATTACATATCACCTCGCACAATTGTGTTCACACTAATAACGTATGATATTTGGATAATAATGGAGTAGGCGGCTACCTTAATAAGTGAAAAAAATTTCTACGCGAATGATTTAAGAAGCTCCGACTTAGGATTATAAGGGTTAAAGTGAAAAACTTTAGAACAAAATGATTTTATAGGAGGAAGTGAGGGGAAATAGGTGTCTGAAAAACTTCAAAAATGGATTATCATCATTCTTTTAATTGCCTCGGCAGGTGTTGTTATCGTTTATACGATATTAACAATATTAGCGATAATGGCAGGGGTAAACCAACATTAATCGGCCAACTTCGGGGAATCCCCTGTCAAGTTGGCCGATAAAATATTTCCATTCAGTTGATCATTGAATTTGTGTTTTCTTTTCTTGGAGTTTACAGTTTTCAAGGAGAAAACAGGTATCTGCTTTTTCGATGATAGATTCGTCGTTACTAGTGATGATAACTGTAGAACCTTGCTTTTTAGCAAATGAAAATAGTTTATGCAGTACATCTTGACCTTCTTTACCTGATAACTCTTTCGTAGGTTCATCCGCCAAGATTAACTTCGGGCTCGTCATGAATATTCGGCCGATCGTAGCGAGCAGCTGCTCTTTAGATGTCAATGCCTCATAAGAGTCATTCATTGTTTCCTCTGAAAACCCTAACTCCGATAAAATCTGTTCTGCTTCCCGCTCTTTTCTTGCAAAGTTCCGGTCATCTGTCGGGATACCAATTAGTAAGTTCTGTTTTGCGGTTAAATAAGGTATTAAACACCCTTCGTTTGTGATAAATCCAATGTTTTGCAATCGCCATTCTGGACGTTTCTTAATATTCAATAAATTCTGACCAAAAACCTCTACAGTCCCTTTATTCGGTGGTGTCATGGCTGCTATCATTCGCAAGAGAGTGGACTTCCCAGATAGTCTTTTTCCTGAAATGACAACAAGTTCCCCCTCAGAAACACGAAAATTCATATTATCATATAATACTGTCATTTCATTCCCGTTTAAAAAACGCTTTAAAACATTATTTAAATCCACGGCATACAACAATAATGTCACCCCCACAAAGTAATATCAAATTAATACTTGAAACTCCCTTAGTAATATTAAACCACTTCTTTGAAAGGAATGAAACCGCTATCAATAAAAAAGTTTGACAATTTTATAAAATTAAAAAACTTCTCACTATTATCACAGGGAAAAGTTTATAAACACAATCCCAATTAAATTAATGGAGATGGTTACCACTTTAATGAAGTTCTATTTAGGATAAATCACTATTACATTTACACTTGTCTTATTTCAAGTTAAGATTAAAATAGGGTGAGAATTAAACCCGATTTTCTTTAAATTTGATGAATAGAAGCAAGTTTTATAAAGAGAAAGGAACCTTTACATGGATTTTGATTGGAATTTGACGTGGAATATTGGAGAAGAAACCATCGGTTGGGAAGAAATTGGAATTGCTATAGGAATTATTATATTGTTTTTGGTTTTTCGAAAAATATTTATTACATATTTATATAAGATTATTTTGCGTTTTTCAAGGAAAGCACCAACAGAGATTATGACTAATATACTGCTCGCTTTTGAAAAACCATTGAGAGTGTTTTTTGTCTTTATAGGATTTTATGTGGCTTTTAGATATTTACCATTTCCTGAAAAATATGATCTTCAATTGTTAAGGCTATTAAGGACATTTAACATTGTGTTAATTGCATGGGGACTATATAATCTTTCTGCAACCACCTCCACTATTTTTGTGAAGATAGGACAGCGGCTAGATATTGAATTTGATGATATTCTTCTACCATTTGTTTCAAAACTCGTTCGATTTGCCATCATTGCCATGGCGATCAGTATCATTGCCAGTGAGTGGGAGTATGATGTCAATGGATTTGTAGCAGGATTAGGTTTGGGGGGATTGGCTTTCGCGCTTGCTGCGCAGGATTCCATAGGTAACTTCTTTGGGGGAGTAGTTATCATAACGGAAAAGCCTTTTACAATCGGTGATTGGATTAGTACTCCAAGTGTGGAAGGAACTGTGGAAGATATTACTTTCCGAAGTACTAAAATACGGACATTTGCCCAAGCATTAGTTACTGTTCCTAATTCCACATTAGCAAATCAGCCAATTACTAACTGGTCACAAATGGGGAAAAGACAAATCACTTTTAATTTAGGGGTGACCTATTCTACTCCGAAAGAGAAAGTGGAACGGTGTGTCAAACGGATCGACTCGATGCTGAGGAATCATGAAGACATACACCAAGAACTAATAATGGTTCGCTTTAATGCCTTTAATTCAAGCAGTTTAGATATTTTCCTCTACTTTTTCACAAAAACAACTGCTTGGGTTGAATTCCTAAAAGTAAGGGAAGATATTAATTTGAAAATTATGGAAGTATTAGAAGAGGAAGGGGTATCCGTAGCCTTCCCGAGCAGAAGTATTTATATGGAGAAACAAGAAATTGAAAAGATGGAGTCAAGCCTTGATAATACTATAGATAATTTTAAAAAGTAATTGGGTGTAAATGGTGGATAAAGAAAAAATACGAAACATAAGGGAGATCGATAGATGGTTACGGTATTTACAAGCAGTGGATGTTCCTATTGTGAACTCGTACTTTCCTATTTAACAAAACATAACATTCCATTCCAGGAAAAAAACATCTCAGAGAATCACCAATTCTTTAAAGAATGGAAGGATTTAAAAGTCTTGGGAACGCCAACTACTCATTTTGAGGGGAATATAGTAGTTGGATTTAATGGTGATGAACTAAAGGATTTAATCCACAAGGTAAACAAGTAAAGAAAAACAACTCGCACTTGATGTGTGAGTTGTTTTTCTAATGGGAAAATTGAAACCTTTTAAGTGTTGGTACGTCTATTATATTAAGGGAATGTAGTTGTGGCGGGATGTACAGGATTTTCACCTGTAAGGGTAAACCTCGAAGGAAGGCTTTGCCGTTGCGTTAAAACGCTACATCCCATAATTGTATTTTTCTCTGGAATGTGGATTTTATACATTAATTTTTATTTAATAGTCAATTTTCCTTCTATTAAACATATACTTTACTAGAAAGTGGTAGATTATCAAAAGAATTACGAGGGAAACATAGAGAGAAAAGGGAGGGATCGTTCATGAAAGTACAATCAAAATGGATTATTATATTTATCGTAATATTTTCGGTGACAACTTATTGGTCCCTTACCTATGCTTCTCACGACACGGACGGACATTTAGCATTAGTAGACAGGGAAAACAATGAAACAGAAAATAAAAATCCTGTACCTGTCGGGGAAGAAGAAATAGATCAGGATGATAACCCAGTCCCTAGCTATTTGGAAGAACTGTTTTTCCAAAATGATGTCCGAATCGGAAGCCAAAAGGAAGAATTATTTTCAGAAATGGGGGTTCCGTTGGATGAAGGGATGTATAACGGAGGATATTACTACAGCTATGACACCTTAACTTACTTTGTTAACCCCGATACAGATCAAATCAATGCGATGGCTTATCCAGGTGAGGCTCTTGATGAAGTACGGTGGAAGGCTGAAGAGGAAGTATTGGAAGAAAACTTAAAATTTGCTGGTGAGAATGAAATGGATGGTATATGGATGGAGATTTACGATTGGAATCAATATGATGTGATGATTGAGCGGATTAAAGCAGGGGATTCCCCGTTTTATATTTGGCTGATGGAAGATTCATTATTCCTAGATTAAAACCGAGTGGGGAAAACCTCCTCGGTTTTTTTAAGGGAAATTAACATTAGCTTTTAACAAAGTCCATTTCAAACAAAAAAATTTCCTCTTCAGTTGTGTCCTTTTCCTCATATCGCCAGAGACTATGGTCCAAACTAGTGAAAGGGCTTATCTACAAATTCATTGCAATTTCAGAGGGTAATGTCTATGATAAGTATGTATTTTATTACTATTTAGGAGGATATAACAATGAAAATGATGGATGCAAATGAAATTATCAGCTTTATTTCTAACAGTGTAAAATCAACACCTGTCAAGGTACATATAAAAGGGGAGTTAGAAGGTATTGATTTTGGTGCAGACACAAAATCCTTTATTCAAGGAAATACAGGTGTATTATTTGGAGAATGGAAAGACATTCAGGCTGCTATTAGTGAAAATGAAGCAAAAATCGAGGATTATGTGGTGGAAAATGACCGTCGTAACTCAGCGATTCCTTTATTAGATATGAAAAATATCAAAGCGCGGATTGAACCGGGGGCCATCATTCGTGATCAAGTGGAAATCGGGGATAACGCGGTCATCATGATGGGGGCTTCCATTAACATCGGTTCTGTTGTAGGGGAAGGAACAATGATTGACATGAACGTGGTCTTAGGTGGAAGGGCAACTGTCGGAAAGAATTGTCATATCGGTGCAGGGTCAGTCCTTGCTGGAGTAATTGAACCACCTTCTGCAAAACCGGTTATCGTTGAAGATGGTGTAGTTGTTGGTGCAAATGCAGTTATTTTGGAAGGAGTGACTGTTGGTGCAGGTGCCGTTGTTGCTGCTGGAGCAATTGTAACAGAAGATGTTCCTCCAAATACCGTTGTTGCGGGGACACCAGCACGGGTAATCAAGGAAATTGATGAGAAGACGAAAGGTAAAACAGAAATAAAGCAGGAACTTCGCAAGCTTAATGAGGAGTAAAAATGGTGAGCGGTAAAGATACATTGGCGTTTAATACTGAACCATTTATAAAAATTCGTAAGGACTTACACCAAATCCCTGAACTTGGGTTCCAGGAAGTAAAAACGCAGCGCTATTTACTGAATTACATTGAGGAACTACCTAATAAGGATTGGCTAGAGTGGAAGACTTGGCGCACTGGGATTCTAGTTCGGTTGGGTGGTTCTTCCCCAACTAGGACAATTGGGTATCGGACGGACATCGATGGCCTACCGATTGAGGAAGAAACTGCTTTACCGTTTATATCGGAGCATCCAGGCATGATGCATGCTTGCGGTCATGATCTTCACATGAGTATTGCTCTCGGTGTTTTAACCTATTTTTCTGGACACCAACCGAAGGATAACTTGTTGTTTGTGTTTCAACCTGCAGAGGAAGGTCCAGGTGGGGCTAAACCGATGCTGGAATCGGAAGAATTTAAATCGTGGAAGCCAGACAGGATGGTGGCCTTACATATCGCTCCAGAACTTCCTGTTGGAACCGTTGGGACAAAAACGGGGTTCCTTTTTGCAAATACAAGTGAATTGTTTATTGATTTAAAGGGAAAAGGTGGACATGCAGCCTATCCTCATCAGGCAAATGATATGGTAATTGCGGCAAGTTATTTAGTTACTCAGTTGCAAACTATTGTTTCACGGAATGTTTCTCCTCTCGATTCTGCAGTAGTAACGATCGGGAAAATCGCAGGTGGGACGAAGCAAAACATTATTGCGGAGAATGCTCGCATTGAAGGTACAATTCGTACGTTAACTATCGATTCTATGCATCTAGTCAAAGAGCGGATTGAGGGGATGGTAAAGGGAATTGAATCCAGTTTTGATTGTGAGTTGTCCATAGACTATGGAGCAAATTATTGCCAGGTTTTCAATTCGGAGGCTGAAACGTCGGCGTTCATTGACTTCGTGAAAGAATTAGATTATGTGAAATTCTTTGAAAGTGAGAAGGCTATGACAGGAGAGGATTTTGGATACTTCCTTGAGGAGATTCCCGGGTTCATGTTCTGGCTTGGAGTAGGGAGTGAACATGGCTTGCATTCCTCTAAATTAAATCCCAATGAAGACGCCATCGACTGTGCAATCCGACTTTTAATTGATTATGTAAAGGGGGCGTAAGTGATTTAGGTCACTGCGTTTATAATTAATGTGCGTGATGAAAGAATGTTTCACGGCGGGACTCGAAGGCTGTGAAACATTTTTCATCACGTTTTTTCGCTTATATTATATTTTTACACCTTCGGGCATTGGCTAGTTCGAGCGCTTTTTCTTCTATAATAAGCAGAAAGTATAGTTTTCTATTTATGTCTAGATACAACCTTTCTTTAGCCTTGGTAATTCTATATAAATTAAAGATGTTCACATCTTTTGGAAAAATTTACGCATAGCATACAAAATTTTGGTCATCTTATAACTGTACTATGTTAAAGGAGGATTACTGATATGGCTAAAATCGGTGTGGAACAATCATTAACAGATGTTCAACAAGCATTAGAGGCAAGGGGACATCAGGTAGTTCAATTACAACAAGAGCAAGATGCGGCAGATTGTGATTGCTGTGTTATCACAGGACAGGATGAAAATATGATGGGGATGCAGGATACGGTAACGAAAGGATCTGTAATCAGCGCACAAGGATTAAATGCAGAGCAGATCTGTGAGCAAGTGGAATCACGGGTAAACCAATCACCACAATAAGGACATTTGATAGAAGAAATGCTCAGTACCTAAAGGAATGGTCACTGAGCATTTTTGATCTGTATAAGACTAAGATTCCTGTATATGGAAGAATTATAAAACATCCGCTGTTAATCTAATTATTGCTTTTGTATATAAACTTGATGTGGAAAAGGAATTTCAATATTATTTTTGTCTAGTGCCTCTTTCATTGCTTTACGAAGTTCTCTCTCTACTGCCCATTGTTCCATATTAGCTGTCTTTGCCACGATTCGAATCACCACATCACTATCTCCAAGTGTTTGGACACCGACGACATTTGGTCCTTCTTTAATGGTTTCGAGACGGGCTGCTACATTATCACAAGCTTCTTGAAGAACAACTATGGCTTGGTCAATATTTTCATCATAAGCAATGCTTATATCAACAAGTGCACGCATATTAGAACGGGAATGATTACTTACACTGCCTATCTCACGGTTTGGAATAAAATGAACTGTTCCATCAAAGCCACGTATTTTTGTGGTACGTAA
Organism: Evansella tamaricis; assembly: GCF_019042215.1. Classification (GTDB taxonomy): domain Bacteria; phylum Bacillota; class Bacilli; order Bacillales; family Salisediminibacteriaceae; genus Evansella; species Evansella tamaricis. The sequence continues at coordinate 17,153 of NZ_JAHQCS010000012.1, forward strand.
GCCAACTTCCTCGACAATACCATCGATACCGGCCACTGTAATATACTCTTCCACTTCAATTTGTTTTTCAAGAAGAATAAAGAATCCCGTTACAATATCACTTACAAGCCCTTGTGCACCAAAGCCGATGGCTAACCCGATGATACCAGCACCTGCGATTAAAGCAGTAACATCGTAATCAAAAATTCCGATAACAATTGTAGCTAGAATAAACCATAATACGTATGTAAACGCATTGAGTGCCAATTTCTCTAATGTTTTTGCTCTTCCAGGTGACATATTTCGCTGAGAAGTCATCCGTTCAAAAGAACTGGTGATAATCCTTTTTCCAATACCTTTAATAATGGAGAAGGCAATTAAGATAACAATAACCTGCAAAGCCAAGAGCAGAGCTTGTGTCATAAGTGTAGCCCAGTCTATTGCTCCAACCCATTCATTAACATTCATATCATAATCCCTTCCTTTCCCTTTCTGCTTCGTTTATAGAGTTTACCATACCCATTCTTTTGAGAAAACTAAAGTGATTGAGCAAATTAATTTTGAATAAAACCAAAGTTGGTTATAATAAAGTTGTTCATTACAAAGATGTTTAAAATCAGATAAAAAAGGGCAAATTATTTATTAGAAATATGTCATTATTTGCTCTTAAATGTTGACTGATATCAAATATCTACTCTATAATAACAATTGTTAAATAATGAGCATTTGAGCATGATAATTTTAGGAGGGCTACATAATGTCAGATAAGCGTATGGTTGCAAAGCAGGCTCCACGATTCGAAATGGATGCTGTACTACCTAACAAAGAGTTTGGAAAAGTTAGTCTCGAAGAAACGATGAAGCAGGATAAGTGGACAGTATTATTTTTCTACCCAATGGATTTCACATTTGTTTGTCCTACGGAAATCACTTCTTTAAGTGATCGTTATGATGAATTTGAAGATCTTGATGCAGAAATCATCGGGGTGTCTACAGATACAATCCACACACATAAAGCATGGATTAACACAAATCGTGATGATAATGGTCTTGGTGATTTAAAATACCCGTTAGCTGCTGATACAAATCATTCCGTTTCTCGTGACTATGGAGTTTTAGTGGAAGATGAAGGTATTGCATTACGTGGTTTGTTCATCATCAGTCCAGAAGGGGAATTAATGTATTCTGTTGTTAACCACAATAATATTGGCCGTGATGTGGATGAAACACTACGTGTCCTTCAAGCGTTACAGACTGGTGGCCTTTGCCCTGCAAACTGGAAACCGGGTCAAGAAACTCTTAACGTATAATACCGACTTTCTGGGGCCTAGCAAACCATTTTGTTAGGTCCTTTCTTAAATTATATTATTAATGAGGTGGATTTCATGAAATTAAGAGCGCCTATGCCGGAACTTGACGGTGCAACAGAATGGTTAAATGGAGAAGTTACCCGTGAAAATTTAGTGGGGGATAAGCCTACGTTAATTCATTTTTGGTCGATCAGTTGTGGCCTTTGTAAAGATGCCATGCCAAATGTGAATGAGTTCCGCGACCAATATAAAGATAAATTAAATGTCATTGCTGTCCATATGCCACGATCTGAAAAAGATTTGGATTTGGAAGAAATTAAAAAGGTAGCAGCAGAGCATGATATCTCCCAGCCAATCTATGTGGATAGCGAGCATAAATTGACTGATGCATTTGAAAATCAATATGTTCCAAGTTACTATGTCTTTGATGAAGAAGGTCAGTTACGCCACTTCCAAGCTGGCGGGGGCGGTATGAAAATGCTGACAAAACGTGTTAACCGAGTTTTAGGAATAAAAGAATAAGGAACATGTTAATCTGTCTGATCCTAGAGGTAAAATCCTTTAGGGTCAGTTTTTATTTTGTCTGAACAATAACATTTATTTGTTTAGGCTTTGTTAAAGGATGATGTTGATTTTTTGATATAGTGTAGCGAAAGGTGATAGAAATGTCTCTACCTCTACTTATAACTTTGTGCCTGTGGTGAAAGCGAGCGACCTTCACTACAATCAACATGAATATATAAATGAGCATTTGTTTATATAAAGTGGTAGCTAAAAAATCTTTATAGGTTTAATCTATTGTCCAAAAATAAAAACATTTGTATGATGAACTTAAGGAAAAGACGTCATTATACGGGGGATAAGGGAAACGATGAGAAAACAATTTGCTGTAATTGGTTTAGGTAGATTTGGGGGAAGTATTTGTCAATCACTTAGGAAACAAGGCATGGAAGTTCTCGCCATTGATACGAATGAGGATAAAGTGAACAAATTTGCTAATGTTGTTACCCATGCTGTTGTTGCAGATTCCACTGACGAAAACACCTTAAAAAGCTTGGGAATCCGTAATTTCGATCACGTCATTGTAGCTATTGGGGATAATATTCAATCCAGTATTTTAACGACATTATTATTAGTGGAGGAGGGGGTAAAGCATATTACAGTAAAGGCTCAAAATGATTATCACGAGAAAGTCTTGAATAAAATAGGAGCCCACAGAGTAGTTCACCCAGAGCGTGATATGGGTGTTCGAATTGCCCACAATATCGTTTCGAAAAATGTTTTAGACTACTTGGAGCTATCTGATGAATATAGTATTGTAGAATTAATGGCAGGTACTTCAGTAAGCGGGAAGTCATTAATAGAATTAAATGTCCGTGCGAAATATGGGTGTAACATCATGGCGGTTAAACGGGGAGATGAAATAAATGTTTCTCCATCAGCAAATGAATCATTACAGATTGGGGACGTGTTGATTGTAATTGGTGCTGATAAGGACCTTACCCGCTTAGAACACGCATTATTTAATGAAGAGGATTAAGAGAAAAGATCTACAGAGGTATTGTTGAACCCCGGTAGATCTTTTTTTTCAAGCATTACACTCAGTAAAATTAAATTTCCATAATAATAGGTAAAATCATTGGCTTACGTTTTGTTTTCTCATATAGAAACGGTCCGAGCATGTCTGTAATTTCGTTTTTAATTTCACTCCACTGGGAGGTTTTCCGTTCCATAAGCCCATTTAAATGATCAGCCAGTTTTGTTTGCGCTTCGTTGATAAGGTCACCGGACTCACGCATATAGACGAAACCTCGTGAAATGATGTCAGGACCTGCAGCAACTTTAAATTCTTTCATGTTAAGACTGACCACCACTACCACAAGCCCTTCTTCGGAAAGGATTCTTCTATCCCTAAGTACGATATTACCAATATCACCGATACCGTTTCCATCAACATAAACTGAACCGGAAGGGATTTTCCCAACAAGACTTCCTTCTGTTTTATCTAATGCGAGCACGTCTCCATTATCCATTAAGAAGATATTCTCTTTTGCAACACCACAATCTTCAGCTAATTTTCCATGCATTTTCTGCATTCGGAATTCACCATGGATTGGCATGAAATACTTTGGTTTAATTAAGCGGAGCATTAATTTTTGCTCTTCTTGTCCACCGTGACCAGAGGTGTGAATATCGTTTAGTGACCCATGAATAACATCGGCACCTGCACGGAAAAGCTGGTTGATGATCTTGCTGACACTCAATGTATTTCCTGGGATAGGTGAAGAGGAAAAAACAACTGTATCGCCAGGAATAATTTGAATTTGTCTATGGGTACCATGGGCGATTCTTGATAGAGCAGCCATTGGTTCACCCTGACTTCCTGTACAAAGGATTGCCACTTGTTCTGCAGGAATCTTGTTTAATTGTGAAGCATCAATAAATGTACTTTTGGGTGCTTTTATATAGCCTAATTCAAGACCAATGTTTATAGCTGATTCCATACTACGACCGAAAACGGCAATCTTCCTTCTGTATTTAACGGCGGATTCAACAGCTTGTTGTAATCGATAAATATTAGAAGCGAACGTTGCAAATATAATTCGTCCTTCTACTGAGCGGAAGATTTGATCGATACTTTCTCCGACTTTTCGTTCTGACATCGTAAATCCAGGCACTTCAGAATTTGTACTATCTGATAATAAACACAGAACGCCTTCATCACCTATTTTAGCCATTTTAGTTAAATTCGCTGGGTCGCCAACAGGGGTGAAATCAAACTTAAAATCCCCAGTGTGGACGATATTTCCTGCGGGAGTCTTTACGACAACACCATAAGAGTCAGGAATACTGTGAGTCGTTCTAAAAAACGAAATCGATGTCTTTTGAAATTTGACAATTTCGTCTTCATGAATTTCTCGAAGATCCGCTCCCCGTAATAATCCGTGCTCTTCTAACTTGTTACGAATAAGACCTAATGCCAATTTACCCCCATAGATAGGAATATTAATTTCACGAAGTAAATATGGAACCCCGCCAATATGGTCTTCGTGTCCATGTGTGATAAAAAGACCTTTGATCTTATCTTGGTTTTTTACTAAGTACGTATAATCAGGAATTACGTAATCAATTCCTAATAGCTCGTCTTCTGGAAACTTTATTCCGGCATCGATGATAATGATTTCATCTTGGAACTGAACCCCGTACATATTTTTCCCTACTTCACCCAAACCTCCGAGGGCGAATACTGCTGCTTGATGATTTTTTGCTTTCATAATTATACATTCTCCAATTTAAATTTTTCGTCTTGTTGTTCATACTCGAGTGCTTTTCCTTCAAGTGGTGTGATAAATTCAATGTTATACTGCGTCCCAATTAACTTTTTCCGAACGTCCTCTTCCGAATCCGCTTCCACATACATTGCATCTGTTTTTTCCCGAACAGGAATTTCTGCCGTGGACTGTTGATAAAATACTTTAAAAATCATGTAAATCCTCTCCTTAATTTATCTTATATTTATTTATACTATAGGATTAGTTAATTTGGTATTATCATAACTCCCATTATCTCTCCTATGTATTAATCCCCAAATTAAAATGTAAAGAATAAACAACCGTTCTTAATTATACAGAAATTATAAGCCAAAGGATAATCCTTCTTTCCTTTGGTGTAGAAAGAAGGATTAATACCATTATGCATATAATTTTTTCGGGAGTAAATCCCTACATCTTTTTAATATTCGTTCTCTCCACCTTTTCAACATTTTAAACCCTCCTTTCGTTGAATTCAAGACTGACGTTCCTTTTTAACGATAGTATTTGTAATTCTCTCCAAACATAGTAAGGAAAAGCTTGGGAATCCTTTGACAAAAAAGAAAGTATCCAGTAAGTTTGATAGGGCAGATATACTATGGATAGTGCAGTTTTATAAAAATGAGGTTGATAATAATGAATGAAAAAATGGTTTTTTTAGATATTGACGGAACGATTTTAAATGGACAGAATCAAATTCCTCCGTCTACGAAATATGCAATAAAAAAAATGAAAGATCAGGGAATTCATGTTGCGATTGCAACTGGTAGGGGACCAACTTGGTTTAAGCATATTCTCAATGAACTTGATCTTTTTTCGTATGTTAGTTTTAATGGATCCTACGTTGTATTTGAAGGAGAAACACTATTTTCTAATCCATTAGATCGCAAACATCTAATAGAGTTTGAACAGGTTGCGAAAACAAAGGGAGAACCGATGGTCTTTTTAAATCAAAATCATATCTATGCTAATCATCCGAACCATCACTATATACAGGATTGTATTGGTACAATGAATTTCGAACACCCACCACATCATGAAACTTTTCACCATGAAAACGATGTATTCCAAGCTCTTTTATTTATTGAGCAGGAAAAAGCACAGTGGTACTATGAAAAAAAGCATTTTGACTATGTCCGCTGGCATCAAAATGCGATTGATGTTTTACCCCTCGGTGGTTCAAAAGCAAAAGGGATTGAAGCATTGTTAAGAGTAGTGAATATTCCCCGAGAAAACACGTTTGCGTTTGGTGATGGATTAAACGATATTGAAATGCTCGAATATGTTGGCTATGGAGTAGCGATGGGAAACGCAGTAACAGAGGCAAAAGATGTGGCAAAATATGTGACTGGTCATGTGGAAGAGGACGGTTTATATAACGGACTAGTAAAAGTTGGTCTCCTTAAAGAGTAGTACATACAGATGTGTAACTATTCATTGTTCTAAACAAAAAGATCCCCATTAAGAGAGGGGATCTTCCATTTCGTTCCGTTTAATAACTTCCTTTGGTGGAAGAGGTACTTTATAAGGATCATCCGTTTCTTCAATTCGATCATAAAACATGATACCGTTTAAGTGATCTATTTCGTGTTGGAAAACGATAGCCGGAAACCCTTTTAATCTTAAAGTGACGGTATCTCCATCTAAAGTTGTTCCTGTTACTTTAATTCGAGCATAACGAGGTACAATTCCAGAAACTTCTCTGTCTACTGATAAACAACCTTCTCCGTTCTCTAAATAAGTGGTTTCTGCAGATTGACTAATGATTTTAGGATTAAACAACCCCATCTCAATGAGATTTTCCTTATGATCTGTTGTTCTAATAGCGATCATTTGTTTACTAACATTTATTTGTGGTGCCGCAAGACCAACCCCAGGACGCAGATCATATTTTTCAGCTGTTTCCGGATCTTGACTATGTACGAGAAACTCCATCATTTTTGAGAGTATCTCCTTATCTTCCTGAGATGGGGGAAGTGGCACTTCTTTAGCTTTTAGCCGTAAAGTGGGATGTCCTTCTCGAATAACATCTTTCATCGTAAGCATGAAACATTCTCCTTCCAAACAATTACTGTTATATATTCTTTTCTCCAAGGTAAAATATTCATGATAAAATAATTTACACAAGGGAAATATTTCTACTTATGTTCTTTCACTATCCTATATTATAATGTATTAGGAAAGAAGAAACGAGAGTTTTTCTTACCCTCGTTTCAAAACACTGCCTAGTTAGTATCTTCTAGTACCTATTGTTCCTGCTCCTACGATAACAAGAAGTATCAAAAGGATTACTAGTAAGGCTAACGCTCCAGCAGCATAATATGCACCATATGAAGGGGTCCCGTAGCTGTATGCAGGTGCACCGTAGCTTTGGACAGGTATTCCATAACTAGGTGAGCAAGGATTACAGTAACCACCGTAATTGTACATGGCAATGCCTCCTTTATGCGGTATATTATTATGCTATGCATATGTCTAATGTTGGAGTGGATATTTACCCAATGATTCTTTTTTTATTTGTTGTGAAAAAGAACTCTTGTCAAATGTTTGAAAGTAAGTTAGTTTTTAAAGTAATGGTTTTATTGTTTGTACTTAGGGGGGAAGAATGTTGAAAAAATTATACTTAGTCTGTACTGCCTTCATGCTTTCTTTATTTGCCGCAGGATGTAGTGAAGAACAGGTGAATCATGTAGAATTAATGTATGATCATTTGGAGGAAGCGGTACAGATTGAAAAAGCTGTCGAAGACAAGCAAGGGCCTTTGACAGAAGCTGAAAATTATGAGTTAGAATTGTATGAACAACTTAGGGATATTTCTGATCTGGCAGAATTAGAAGAAATTGCCCAAACTGCTATTGAATCTGCTGAAGAAAGACGATCCATTATGGAAGAAGAAAAAGCGATTATTGAAACAGCATACGATGAGTTCCAATTATCAATCGAATATCTAGATGAGATTGAGGATGAAGAAGTGAAAGCGCAAGGACAAGCAATGATCGAGGTTATGGAAAACCGTTTTGAAACTTATCAAGAATTATTCTCTCAGTACCTTCTTACAATTGATCTGGATATTGAATTGTATTCAATGTATTACCATGAAGATACAACGATTGAAGATTTACAAGATCAGCATGACTTAGTAAATGAAGCGTATCAAGTGATTAACGACCTTAATCAGCAATTCAATGACCATACAAATGAATTTAATGAATCTAAGCGGTCATTTTATGAAATGGCAGAATTGAATGTAGTTTTTGAATAACTTTTATCCATGGAACACTACGACATGACGTCGTGGTGTTTTTTTGTCTTCTTAATGATGAAAAAACAAGAGAATGGTATATAACAGAATAAAAATTGATATGTAACAGATGTATTTTTGGGTGCAAGTAGGTTAACAACGCATTTATAATAAAAAACCGTAAAATCAAGTTAAAGTGATTGACTATTAGTAAATGTTTCATGTAAACTTAGTCACGTGGTTTTAATTGTACTATTTTTTAAAAAAATAGAATAACACAGATGGATCGTCTCGAATGATTAATGGAACTAACAGATGGGTATAGGACAATTAGAAACAAGGATTCTAAGCTTAATTTCACATGGTTTTAATGGAGATGGGTAACCTAAACATTGGTGAAATAGACAGATGAATTTTGTTTTTAAAATTATACTTACAGCCTATCGCGATAAGAAAGGAAGAGGTGAATTGATTCATGGAAAAAACAAAGGAATTGCAAAACATTGAAAGTCAATTCAAAACGTTTCAAATCCTGAATGAAGAGGGAGAAATTGTAAATAAGAAAGCAATGCCAAAGCTCAAAGATGAAGAGTTAAAAGAATTAATGACACGAATGGTTTATACGCGAATTTGGGACCAACGTGCTATTTCTTTAAACCGCCAAGGAAGACTCGGGTTCTATGCACCTGTTGCGGGCCAAGAAGCATCCATGCTCGGATCCCATTTTGCATTGGAAAAACAAGATTGGATTCTACCAGGTTATCGTGATATTCCACAAATTGTGTTCCATGGTGTTCCTCTAGAGCAGGCTTTCCTTTGGTCAAGAGGTCATTACCAAGGTGGGCAAATGCCTGAAGGTGTAAATGTTTTAATGCCTCAAATTATTATCGGTGCTCAAATTATTCAAAATGCTGGTGTAGCAATGGGGCTTAAGCGAAAGAAAAAAGATGCAGTAGCAATCACCTATACTGGTGATGGTGGTGCGTCTCAAGGGGACTTCTATGAAGGATTGAACTTTGCCGGAGCTTATAATTCTCCTGCCATCTTTGTCGTTCAGAATAATCGTTTTGCAATTTCAGTACCTGTTGAAAAACAATCTGCTGCAAAAACCATTGCTCAAAAAGCAGTTGCTGCGGGAATTCATGGTGTTCAAGTAGACGGAATGGACGTCTTAGCTGTTTATGTGGCAACGAAAGAAGCGCGTGAGCGTGGTCTTGCTGGAAATGGTCCAACACTAATTGAAACATTAACATATCGTTATGGTCCTCACACCATGGCTGGGGATGATCCAACACGCTATCGCACATCTGAGTTAGACGATGAGTGGGAAAAGAAAGATCCATTAGTCCGTTTCCGCAAGTTTTTAGAAGGTAAGAACTTATGGAGTGAAGAAGAAGAAAACAAAGTAGTTGAACAGGCGAAAGAAGATATTAAAGAAGCGATTAAAAAAGCTGACAGTGCTCCAAAACAAAAAGTGACGGATCTTATCGGTTTCATGGGAGAAGAACTTCCGCACAACTTAAAGGAGCAAATGGAAGAGTATAAAGAAAAGGAGTCGAAGTAAGCTATGGCGCAAATGACAATGATCCAAGCGATAACTGATGCAATGCGAAACGAATTGAAGAATAACGAAGATGTTCTTGTATTCGGGGAAGACGTTGGGCAAAATGGTGGTGTTTTCCGGGCAACAGAGGGGTTACAAAAAGAATTCGGGGAAGACCGTGTATTTGATACACCACTAGCTGAATCTGGTATCGGTGGTCTGGCAATTGGTTTAGGGCTAACTGGATTCCGACCAGTAATGGAAATCCAATTCTTCGGTTTTGTTTTTGAAGTGTTTGATTCAGTAGCAGCACAAATGGCAAGAATGCGTTATCGTTCAGGTGGAGTTTATCATTCGCCAGTTACTATTCGATCTCCGTTCGGTGGTGGGGTTAAAACACCAGAATTACATGCGGACAGTTTAGAAGGGTTAATGGCACAAACTCCTGGACTAAAAGTGGTTATTCCTTCTACTCCATACGATGCAAAGGGATTATTAATATCTGCCATTCGTGACAATGATCCGGTAGTATTCCTTGAGCATATGAAACTATATCGTTCATTCCGTGAAGAAGTCCCTGAAGAGGAGTATACGATTCCATTGGGGAAAGCGGACATTAAGCGAGAAGGAAAAGATATTTCTATCATTACTTACGGTGCAATGGTTCACTCGTCTTTAAAGGCAGCAGAAGAGTTAGCAAAAGAGGGAATCGAAGCGGAAGTTATTGACTTACAAACAGTAAGTCCGTTAGATATAGAAACAATTATAGATTCAGTTGAAAAAACGAATCGTGCCATCGTCGTGCAAGAAGCTCAAAAACAGGCTGGGGTTTCTGCTCATGTCGTGGCAGAGATTAATGAGCGTGCTATTTTAAGTCTTGAGGCACCAGTTTTACGTGTAACAGCACCAGATACGATTTTCCCATTTGCTTCTGCTGAAGACGCTTGGCTTCCAAGCTACAAAGACATTGCTGAAAAGGCAAAACAGGTCATTAACTTCTAATAAAATGCATTGACTGAATAGAATATCTTTTCAGTCCTCCTTGCTATATGGATGATTATAATTGAATTGAAATGGAGGCGTTAATCGTGGCATATGAGTTTAAAATGCCTGACATAGGTGAAGGAATCCACGAAGGTGAGATTGTGAAATGGGAAGTAAAAGAAGGTCAGGAAGTTAAGGAAGATGACGTTTTATGCGAGGTTCAAAACGATAAGGCTGTAGTTGAAATCCCATCTCCCGTGGACGGCAAAGTTGCTAAGATCCACATTGAAGAAGGTGTCGTAACAACAGTCGGAACGGTAATCATTACTTTTGAAACTGATGCTGTTCAACCTCCTTCTGCACATGGTGACCACGAGGAAGAGGAAACAGCACCAGCTACAGAAGATCAGGCAAAATCAGAAAAGGCGACTGAACCTGCGGCCAACCTTGAAGAAGAGGTAGATGAGAACCGTCGTGTCATAGCCATGCCTTCTGTTCGTAAATATGCCCGTGAAAAGGGCGTAACGATTGCTAAAGTTAACGGAAGTGGGAAAAATGGTCGAGTTGTAAAAGAGGATGTAGATAAATTCTTATCTGGAGATACAGGTACAGATTCTACACAAACTTCAGGCGAAACAGACCAATCACAAGAAGTCTCTGCACAACCAACAGCACCTGCAGAGAAAAAATCTGTAACCCCATATAAAGGGACAAATGCTGAGCTTGAAACTCGAGAAAAAATGTCAGGAATTCGTAAAGCAATATCACGTGCAATGGTTAATTCCAAGCATACTGCTCCTCACGTAACGTTAATGGATGAAATTGAAGTAACAGATCTTGTTGCCCATCGTAAGAAGTTTAAAGAGGTCGGAGCACAAAAAGGTATTAAGCTTACTTACTTACCATACGTTGTGAAAGCATTGACTTCTGCTTTACGAGAATACCCAATGTTAAATACATCATTAGATGATTCTACAGATGAAATCGTTCATAAGCATTACTATAATATTGGTATTGCTGCAGACACTGAGAAAGGCTTATTAGTTCCTGTAGTAAAAGATACAGATCGTAAATCCATTTTCTCTATCTCTGATGAGATTAATCAATTAGCAACAAAAGCACGTGAAGGTACATTAGGTTCTGATGAAATGAAGGGCGCTTCTTGTACGATTACGAATATTGGTTCTGCAGGAGGTCAGTGGTTTACACCTGTTATTAACCACCCAGAAGTGGCCATTTTAGGATTAGGACGAATCCAAGAAAAAGCAGTTGTTCGAGATGGGGAAGTGGTTGTGGCACCAGTACTTGCCTTATCATTAAGCTTTGACCATCGTATCATTGATGGAGCAACAGCACAACATGCGTTAAACCATATTAAGCGTTTGTTGAATGATCCACAATTAATTGTAATGGAGGGCTAAACAAATGGTAGTAGGAGATTTTCCGGTAGAAGTAGATACACTTGTCATAGGTTCAGGTCCGGGGGGATATGTTGCAGCAATTCGGGCCGCCCAACTAGGACAAAAAGTTACTGTTGTTGAAAGAGGAAATCTTGGTGGAGTTTGTTTAAACGTTGGTTGTATTCCTTCGAAAGCATTGATTGAAGCAGGTCACCGTTTTCACAGGGCAAACCATTCGGAAGATATGGGAATCACTGTAGGAGAAGTGAACCTTGATTTTTCTAAAGTACAAAAGTGGAAACAGTCTGTTGTTGATAAATTAACAGGCGGAGTTGAAGGGCTTTTAAAAGGAAATAAAGTTGATATAGTTAAGGGAGAAGCTTACTTTGTGGACGACTCCACAGTAAGAATCATGGATGAAAAGTCTTCCCAAACATACAAATTTAATAATTGTATTGTTGCAACAGGATCCCGTCCAATTGAACTACCAGCATTTAAGTTCAGTGAGCGAGTTGTTTCATCAACAGGTGCTCTTGGACTTAAAGAGGTTCCGAAGAAATTAATTGTAATCGGTGGAGGCTACATCGGTGTGGAATTAGGTTCTGCTTATGCGGACCTTGGCTCAGAAGTAACGATCCTTGAAGGTACAAAATCTATCCTTCCTGGTTTTGAAAAGCAAATGAGTCAGCTAGTAGCCAGACGCCTGAAAAAAATGGGTGTAACGATTAAAACGGAGGCGTTTGCACAATCCATGGAAGAATCTAAAGATGGTGTGAAGGTCAAAGCAGAAATTAAAGGAAAAGAAGAAGAGTTTGAAGGGGATATCCTTCTTGTTACAGTTGGACGCCGTCCAAATACGGAAGAGCTTGGATTAGAGCAAGCAGGTGTTGAAATAGATGAAAAAGGAATTGTGAAGGTTGACAAGCAATGCCGTACATCTGTTAAAAACATTTATGCAATAGGAGACATCGCTCCTGGTCCACAATTAGCACATAAAGCATCTTATGAAGCAAAGGTTGCTGCAGAGGCTATCTCAGGACATCCTTCGGAAATTGATTACACTGCGATCCCTGCAGTTGTGTTTTCCGGTCCAGAGCTGGCAACTGTAGGTCTTAATGAAGCGGAAGCAAAAGAAGAGGGCTATGACGTGGTTGTATCTAAATTCCCATTTGCAGCTAACGGGCGGGCGTTATCTCTAAATGAAACAGAAGGCTTCATGAAGATGGTGACACGCAAAGAAGATGGTTTAGTATTAGGTGTTCAAATTGCGGGAGCAAATGCTTCGGATATGATTTCTGAAGCTTGTGTTGCAATTGAAGCTGGCATGACTGCAGAAGATATTGCGTTAACGATTCATGCTCATCCATCTCTCGGAGAAATTACGATGGAAACAGCAGAAGTTGCCTTAGGTATGCCAATTCATATTGTAAAGTAACAAAAAAGGTATCCTATTTGGATACCTTTTTTAATATAGAAGTGTTTATTTTCTTATCTCTGTCTATCTCATGAATTATCTTGGTATTTTAAGAGGCTTCTTCTTCCGGAACTAGTGTTGCTTCTAATACACCAACAATTTCTGGCATCTCTTTATACCCTTCAATTCGAATGAGAACACCTACTTCATCAACAACAATGAGTGTGGGGTATACCATAATATTATAGTACTCTGCTAATTCTTTTTCGCTAGTTGAAACAATTTTAACGGTATCCAGACAGTCTGGATACCTTCTTTTAAAATTTAATAAGGCATCATAGTAACTATTTTCATCTTCTATTCTCTCATCGTTTGAAAATAGAAATGTCATTGGACTGGAATGAAAACCCTCATCAGAAAAAGACGGGATGGAATCGTGAGTGCTTTTCACTTCTTGTGATTGGCATCCAATCAGTATAAAACATAATGGGATTATGAATAACATGATACTTGCTGTTTTCATTCTAGTCACCTAACTTCCTTTCATCCAGTCAATGTCCATTCCCTTTCATAGTATCATTTTATTTGTATGTATATTCGTTCGTAACAAAACTGTTATGTAAATGAAAGCAATTCATAAACAAGATAAGTGAAAAGGACTGGAATAAGAAAAGCGCAAGCGCCTATGATCACGAGCGTAGGGCAGTGGAGGAATGACAACAGAAGTCCGCTATTTGACTTCCGTTGTCATTTCCGAAGTGCCCCGCAGCGAGTAGGCGCTGGAGCTAGACAAAGAAAAGCGCAAGCGCCTATGATCACGAGCGTAGGGCAGTGGAGGAATGACAACAGAAGTCCGCTCGTTGACTTCCGTTGTCATTTCCGAAGTGCCCCGCAGCGATTAAGAAGGAACTGAAAAAGTTTAAAACCACTTTTTCAGTTCCTTTTATTTGTATGGCAATGGCTGCGCTCGTC
>NZ_JAHQCS010000013.1 GCF_019042215.1 Evansella tamaricis
CCCGCCACTCCATGTAAAGTTGTAATATACATGGGTAATCAAAAATGTACATGCTTAACCAAGCGTTTTTGTACATCATTAAATTGTCATTTGTAGTCCTAATATTGGCATGTCACAGGACGTGACGTTTTGCCCGATGGACGGATAAGCTACAGAGCAATGCTTTTAGGAGAAGAGACAGGAGCGCGAGGTGAAGTCCCCGGACACGGTTTTCATCGAGGGTGGCTGAGAAGAATTTCGGTCAGAAGTTGGAGCAACTTGTTCCCGAACTAGAAGGTCGAGAAGGGTTTCGGTCAGAAGTTGGAGCAACTTCTGACCCAACGAGGAAGACGAGACGGATTTCGGTCAGAAGTTGGAGCAACTTGTTCCCGAACTAGAAGGTCGAGAAGGGTTTCGGTCAGAAGTTGGAGCAACTTGTTCCCGAACGAGGCTGTTTCTTCCTCTACTAGTAAAGCTTTGTAGTGTATCCGTCGAAACAAACCGCAGTGGATTCGACGAAGTAACCCTCTTTGAGGCCGTGCCCGCTGCAAAGAAGACACTGCGAAGAATGAGCAGTTGTCACACTTGTGCCTGTGGTGAAAGCGTCCGTCTGTAGTGTATCCAAGCAAAATTTTTGTTGCAAAAACAACAATCTATGCGAAAAGATCCAAAAAGGAAAAAGAAACACTTGAAACGAGTCAATTAATACCTCCAACCCCTCTCAAGCGTCCTATTTCCTTTTGTTTATTTTACCTCATTTAATTCTTCTAGGAGGTTCTCAATATAATGCTGCGAATTTTGACCAGCAATACTGCCATCCCCTGTGGCAGTAACAATTTGACGCAATGTTTTTTCTCGGATATCCCCAGCAGCAAATATTCCCGGAAGTTTTGTTTCCATTTCGTCATTCGTTTCCACATAGCCATCTGCATTGGTAATACCAAGATTGAGGAAAGGTTCGTTAATTGGCAACATTCCAATATATACAAAGACACCGTCTGTTTTAAACTCTTTTTCAGAACCATCTTTAGTATTAACTAACGTTACACTGCCCACTTTTCCGTCCTTTTCATTAATCTCCTTCACCACATGGCTCCAAATGAACTCTATCTTCTCGTTTGCAAAGGCCCTGTCCTGAAGAATCTTTTGGGCACGTAACTCATCCCGCCGGTGTACAATTGTTACTTTACTGGCAAATCTTGTGAGGTAAACTGCTTCCTCTACTGCAGAATCTCCACCGCCAACAACAACAAGTTCTTTCTCCCGGAAAAAGGCGCCATCACACACAGCACAATAAGATACCCCTTTCCCGCTCAATTCCTGCTCCCCAGGGACACCGAGATGCTTGTATTTGGCTCCAGTTGTAATGATAACAGCCCTTGCTTTGTATTCTCCATTTCCAGTAACAATACGCTTATATTCTTTCCCGTCGATGATTTCTTTCACATCACCGTACGCATACTCCGCTCCAAACTTTCTGGAATGTTCGAACATTTTATTGGAAAGATCGGGCCCTAAAATACTATCGTATCCAGGATAGTTTTCCACATCTTCCGTATTTGCCATTTGTCCTCCAGGAATACCCCGCTCTATCATCACCGTCGATAAATTTGCGCGGGATGTATAGACAGCAGCAGTCATACCGGCTGGACCCGCTCCAATGATTACCACATCATAAATTTTTTCATCGCCCATGATTTCTTTTCATCTCCCTTAGCGAAATGTACTATTTTATTTTTTGTCTTTCCCAAGTCTATCCTATGAAAAAAAACGTTAGAAGTCCAAAATACTGCTCAAGTTTTCCCGTTTTGATTCAACAAGAAAAGCGCAAGCGCCTTGGTCACGGGCGAAAGTAACTGCCTCTTCCTCTTCTAGCTTTTCTAGGATGCGTATTCGTCCATCGGGCAGAACGCCACGTCCTGTGGCATGCCCGATATTAGGACGTCCTGTCCGTCGAGGCAACTCGAAGCATATTCGTGAAGATTTCCT
>NZ_JAHQCS010000014.1 GCF_019042215.1 Evansella tamaricis
TGAGCGTAGCCGTCGCAATCTTTAAAAAGCTTGATAGGAGTGGTTTTCTCCTATCAGGCGAGCGACGAGCGCAGCCATTGCCATACAAATAAAAGTAACTGAAAAAGTGGTTTTAAACTTTTTCAGTTACTTCTTAATCGCTGCGGGGCACTTCGGAAGTGACAACCGAAGTCAAAGAGCGGACTTCGATTGTCATTCCTCCACTGCCCTACGCTCGTGTTCATAGGCGCTTACGCTTTTCTTATTTAAACCATCTCTTCTGCATATATTCACTGGACAAGTCATACATATGAACAAAGACTATGTGGATAGGAAGGGAAGGTTTATGAAAAATCGAGTAGACAAGCTTAAAAGAAAGATGGAAGCCAAGCGTAAAAGCAGAAAACTCACACCAACACGAAGTGTTATTCGAGAACGTGATCGAGGACCAGATATTTATCCATATCAAGTAAGACATGATGAAGAAAGGGAAGATACCCTCTATCAATTGGATGGAAGACGTGGAGTTTCAGAGGAGAAAGGGGAACCATTATTTAGTAGAGACCGATTTATCATGCAAATCTTAGCAAGTGTCTGTCTCTTCTTCGTTGTAGGCATTCTTTTTCAAACGAACTCTTCCTTTCTAGAAGGGCCTCGGAACTTCGTGCATCATTCCTTTCAAGAGGACTTCCAGTTCGGAACTGTTGCCGGATGGTATGAAGATGCCTTTGGCCGTCCACTCGCCCTTCTTCCTCCAGATATGAGTGTTGTCGCCCCAGGTGATACAGAAGATAACGATCAAATGGATGTTTACGCATTACCAGCATCCGGTACGATTCGTGAATCATTTCAGCAAAATGGACGAGGTATTTATGTAGAGACAGATAGGGAAAAACAAGTGGAAGCAATTCGTGGTGGTACAGTGAGATTTATGGGAGAAGACGAAGCAGGGGAGTGGGGGAAGGTAGTCGTTATTAGACATTATGATGGCATTGAATCGTGGTACGGAATGTTAGACCATGTTTCTGTGCAACTTCATGAATTTGTGGAACCAGGGGATATTATCGGAACAGTTTCACATCACGAGGAAAAAGAAGATATAGGTGTGTATTATTTTGCCCTAAAAGATGGTGACAATTTTATCGATCCTGTTGAAGTGATTACCATTGATTGAGATACTGAGAAAAGTTCATATACATCCAATCTTCTGGGCAATCCTAGGGATTGGCGCTTTAACTGGTTTCTTTAAGGAAATTGTGATGTTGTTTTTTATCGTTTTCGTCCACGAAATGGGACATAGTGTCATGGCACATCATTTCCAGTGGCGGATAAAAAAAATCACACTTCTACCTTTTGGGGGAATGGCAGAAACAGAGGAGTACGGAAACAGGCCAGTTAAAGAAGAAGTGTTGGTTGTCCTCTTTGGACCTTTACAACATCTTTGGTTAATTGGGGGAAGTTACCTTTTACTATTAACCCCAATCTGGAATGAAGGGGATCACAACATTTTTCTCTTTCATAATCTTACTATTTTATTGTTTAATTTACTTCCCATTTTACCGTTAGATGGGGGAAAATTGTTATTTTCAATTCAATCCTATTTTTATGCGTTTCATAAAGCTTATCATCTGAATTTTTATACTTCCCTTTCTTTGCTGATTATTCTAACTGTTTTTTCGTTAACCTATATGCCATTTCATCTAAACTTACTGGTAATAATTGCTTTTTTATGGCTTCATCATTATTTAGAGTGGAAACAGAGGCACTTCATGTTTCTGCGTTTTTTGTTGGAACGGAAAAGGAGAATACAAAAATGGAGTGGTAAAGGAGTACATGTCCATGTTTCTCCAAAAATTTCCGTCGCCGATGCCATGAAACAAGTGAATAGACAAAGGTATCATTATTTTGTTTTTGGAAAAAATGGGATTGAATTAGAAGAACATCAAGTATTAGAAGCTTTTTTTAACGAGGAGAAGCGGTTACTGCCAATCTGGAAATTAATTTAGGGGATTGTTTTAATGGGGGAAGGTTGTTCTGCTTCTAATTAAAACAATCCCTTTATTATATTATATGATTCTAGATACCTTGCCAGTGTGATGGACTTCTATATATAATTATGTCAAAAGATGCAAAGATTGGAGTTCTTACGTTGCGAAAAGTTATTATAAATACCTTGTCTGACGATAAACGTGCTGCTGTACTCGAAGATGGCAATGTGGTGGAATGGTTATTAGAGGATGAAGATGACATTTCACGATCGGGAAATATTATTTTAGGTAAGGTGACAGATATCATAAGGGGGATGGACGCTGCTTTCGTAGATATTGGCACTGAGAAAAATGGTTTTTTATATAAAAAGGAATTAGTGGCGTTTCAACCATTTAAAGAGACAGAACAGTCTCAGAATAACGTTCCTGCCATCAATTCGCTTATAACAAAAGGACAATCCATTTTAGTTCAGATTACGAAAGAAGCAACCGGGACGAAAGGTGCCCGGTTAACCGAAATGATAACTTTACCTGGAGAGTTCATGGTGTATATGCCTTATGCCAATTATGTAGCCGTTTCAAAAAAAATGTCTTCTGATCTTATACGAGAAAATTGGAGAGAGCGTGCAAAAAAATGGCTTACAAATGAAGAAGGGATTATTATCCGCACGGTGGCGGAGAACTTGGAGGAATCCGAGGTCTACAACGAGTTTCTCCGCTTAAGGGCACAATATGCAGAGATGATAAAAGCTGCAAATGGAAAGAACAGTCCCGTTAGCCCAACTGTACTATATGATCAATCGTCTATTCTGTACAGAGTTGTTCGAGACTTTCTTAGCGACGGGGAGTCGGAAGCTGTTGTGGATAATCGTAAAGATTATCAGAGCTTGATTTATTTAACAGGAGAAAAGAATCAGGATCTAATTCAATTGTATCAAGGAAAGGAAAATATTTTTCATGCCTATAACCTTGAAAAACATTTTGAGAAATCCTTAAAACGTCAAGTGTGGCTTAAAAACGGGGGCTTTTTAATCATCGACCGAACGGAAGCGATGACCGTTATTGATGTGAACACCGGTAAATATACTGGTAAAGAAAGTCTTCAGGACACAGTATTAAAAACTAATATGGAAGCAGCTTACATGGTTGCTGAACAACTGCGGTTAAGGGATATTGGTGGAATTATTTTAATTGATTTTATTGATATGAAGGAGGAAGAACATCAATCCATCATCTTATCTACGTTAAAGAAAGCATTGAAACAAGATCGAATTCTTACCAATGTAGGTGGATTTACAAATTTTGGTTTGTTAGAAATGACAAGAAAAAAGACAAGAAAACCATTTGATGAGGTTGTTCTAGAACCATGTAAGGTCTGTAGTGGTAGTGGACGAGTTCCAAATCGACGTTTAGTAATAGGATCTTTAAAGCGTGATCTTCAAGCAGTAAAATTCAGTGAGGACGAGGCCATGTTATTGGACGTTTCGGAGACACTTGCACTGGAGTTATTAAAAAAGAATAGTCACCATGGCATGACGGAGTTGTCTAAACTGGAAAGGGAATTGGAGAAGACTATTTATGTTCTTCCCACATTAAATGATCTTGGAGCGGTCAACCAGCATGCGATTCGGATGATGGGGTCAAAAGCAGAAATAAAAGAAATCTGGATGCGCCGAATGACCAATTCCAACGCTAGTGAGTAATGTTTGTCATAGGTGGAAAACCTTATATTGACACCATTTGTTGAACTATGGTAAGATAGCCTTTGTTAGTTGTTTGGAATCCTCCAAAGAGCTATAACCGCACAGATCGGGTTTTTAAGAATAGGTTAAGCTATCTGGCTTTTCGATTCACCCGTCATGGCGAGTCTGAGTATTAAAGGAGGTGCCGTCGTGTACGCTATTATTGAAACTGGTGGTAAACAAGTTAAAGTAACAGAAGGCCAAGAAATCTACATCGAGAAATTGGATGCAGAAGAAGGAGACTCTGTTACATTTGAACGTGTCATCCTTGTCGGTGGAGACGAAACAAAAGTTGGAGCTCCATACGTAGAAGGTGCGACTGTTTCTGGTAAAGTTGATAAACAAGGTCGAGCTAAGAAAATGATCGTTTATAAATACAAAGCCAAGAAAAACTATCGTCGTAAGCAAGGACATCGTCAACCATACACAAAAGTAACCATTGAAAAAATTAACGCGTAAGGTGTTCCTATGATACACGTTGTTTTTAATCGGAATGATGACAACTCCATTCATTCTTTTACAATGGAAGGACACGCAGAAGCTGGCCCCCATGGGAAAGACTTAGTTTGTGCGGGAGCATCGGCTGTATCTTTTGGTGTAGTCAATGCCATCGCAGAGATATGTGATGTTCGTTTAGATGTGGAAATGAAGGGAGACGGAGGCTTTCTCCGCTGCCGTGTTCCTGAAAAACTCGAGTCGGGCACTTATGAGAAAGTACAATTATTACTAGAAGGCTTGTTCTTTTCGTTAAAAACGTTAGAGGAACAATACGGACAGTTTATACGAATTAAATCGTGATCAGGAGGTGAAGACCATGTTTTTAAAATTGGACCTTCAATTTTTTGCTAGTAAAAAAGGTGTAGGTAGTACAAAGAACGGTCGTGACTCTATTTCGAAACGCCTAGGTACAAAACGTGGCGACGGACAAGAAGTTACAGGCGGATCTATCCTAGTACGTCAACGTGGAACAAAGATCTATCCAGGAGTAAACGTTGGTAGAGGTGGAGACGACACTTTGTTTGCGAAAGTAGACGGAGTTGTTAAATTTGAGCGCGTTGGACGTGACAAGAAACAAGTTAGCGTATATCCAGTAGCTCAAGAAGCATAAGTTTAAAAGTTAATCCCAATGCTGTCCTTTGACAACATTGGGATTTTTTCTTTTTCACAAAATTGTGCGGGACCTGGTCCCGCACAATTTTGTGAACTTTCAATTATCTATTCTTCAAGGTTTTCAATCTTAGTTGCTTCAGATTGACCAGGATAACTTTCATCCATTCCCCTATAGTAAACTCGAACTAGTTGCCCTTCTGAATACTGTTCCACATCGTCTACGGAGAACCAAGTAGCATTTGTTCCTACTTCATTGGATAAAATGCTACTTTCATCAAATTCGATAGCTTCTTCCTTTGAAATATCACTTACGACCAATATCCTAGCCTCTATTTCTACTATTCGCCCTTCTTGATACATTGGTTCGTGATTAGAGACGTTATCATTGCTAAAAGGGAGACAACCGGACAAAGAAACATAAATCAGTATGAACACAATTGCACCTACTGCCCTTATCCAAAATATCCTCTGGTCCATATAATCCCTTCTTTCCTAAATAATTGTAACATGTTATCTTCATACTATAATCTTAAGGGAGTAGATTCAACCAAGGATTGGAGACCTTTATGATTTCATTACTTAAATTAGAGGAGGAAACAAGTTGAAACTCACTGTAATCGGTTACTGGGGTGCATATCCTGAAAAAAATGAAGCCACGTCCTGCTACCTATTGCAGGATGAAAATACGAATATTCTTCTGGACTGTGGGAGTGGAGCAGTTGCCCAATTGCAAAACTACATTGAACTGGCGGAAATAGATGCGGTCATTATTACCCATTATCACCATGACCACATTGCTGATCTTGGTGTGTTAACGTATAGCCGAATTGTGGATATGAACTTGGGAAAAACAGATCGACCATTACATATTTTTGCTCATGATAAAGATGCCGAGGCATTTCAGCAGCTTAGTAAAAAGCCGTTTGCAGAGGCATTCGCTTATCATGCAGAAAAGAACGGAATGCCCTTCACGATTGGCTCACTACAGTTCACATTTCATCCCACAAACCACCCTGTGCCATGCTTTGCAGTAAAAGCACACTCACAGGACGGATCAATCATTGCTTACACTGGTGATACTGCTTATGATGAATCGCTAATTCCTTTCCTAAAAAATGTGGACCTTCTCATAACCGAATCAAGTTTTTATGAAGGACAAGATGCTAAACCATTTGGACACATGAACAGTAAAGAATCGGGTATTCTAGGATACAAAAGTAATGTGAAATATCTCCTGCTCTCCCACCTCCCGCACTTTGGAAATCACCAGCAATTAATAACAGAATCTTGCAAGTATTATTCCGGAAAGATATCACATGCTAGAGGAGGCATGGTGTGGACCTCCGAATAGGAGGGGTAACATCAAGACTAGGCTAGTTGAACAAATTACTAAACGTTCACAAAAAAGTGCGGGACCATGTCCCGCACTTTTTTCGACAATACCCGCACAATTTCTTTACAAAGTATTTACAAACATTTACACGCAATTCAATTGCCCTTAATATTCATCTTCTATACTAGCAATTGTGATAGGGAAATTGATTACTACTCTATCAAATTATGAAACACATATTAGGGAGGAAATTACGAGTGAAGAAATATTTAGTAGCTTTATCAATTGCAGCATTAACAGTTTTTACAGCAGCTTGTGGATCAGATGATAATTCAGCTGACGCTGGAGAATTATCTGGATCAGTATCCATTGATGGTTCTGGAACGGTTTATCCATTGATGTCTCGTATTGCAGATGAGTTCATGACTATCGAAGATGTGAGTGTCGAAGTTGGTCGTGCTGGAACAAGCGCTGGTATGCAAAAGTATGTTGTGGGTGAAACAGACTTTTCAAATGCATCTCGTCCAATTAAAGACGAAGAAGTGGCTGAATTAGATGCAAACGAAATTGAATCGAAAGAATTTAAAGTAGCTCTTGACGGTTTAACACTTGTTATTAACCCTGAGAACGATTGGGCAACAGAATTGACAGAAGAAGAAGTAAAAACAATGTTTGTAACTGGAAACATTAAAGATGATGATAAAGTATTATGGTCTGATATCCGTCCAGAATGGCCTGCAGAAGAAATCAACTTTTATGGACCAAACGAAAACCATGGAACGTATGAGTTCTTTGTAGATGTAATTATTGAGAAGCAAGATCTTGTAGCTGGAATTAACTTACAGCAAGAATATTCTACTCTAGTAAGTTTAGTTTCTGATGATAAAAATGGAATTGCATTCTTTGGATTTGGTTATTATGTAAACAATGACGACAAGCTTAAAGCAGTTTCCATTGACTTTGGTAACGGCCCAGTAGCTCCATCTTTAGAAACAATTGGAGAAGATGGACCATATGCAAATTTCACAAGACCAGTATTTACTAACCTTAACTTAGACGCTGCTAAAGAAAAACCACAAGTAAAGGCTTTTGCTGAGTATATTTTCAGTACTGGTGCTGCTGATTTTGCTGGAGAAACTGGATTTGCTCCACTTCCTGATGAAGAACTAGCTGAAGCACTTGAATTTGTTCAAAACCTAAAGTAATACCACTCAATTAAAGGGAAATGAGAAGTAGTTTTTTACTTCTCATTTTCTTGAAAATCAATTATGAACAACTGTTTATATTTTTCGATAAATAGCATTGGATGATGGAGAGGAGCAGTTTTTCATGCAGAAAACTGTGAGTATTAAAGACCTGATACGTAAAGATAACAATAAAAATAAGCTGAAGATGGGAGTAGAGAAGACAGTTCCGTTTCTCCTATTTGCTCTAGCTTCAATATCTATATTAACAACGGTGGGAATAGTATCGACCTTATTATATGAAACATTTTTATTTTTCAGGGATGTTTCAATAATCGAATTTTTTACAAACACGGAAATGAAACCTTTAAGTCGTGTTGAACCAAGTTTTAGTATTTTGCCATTATTATCGGGAACCGTTTTAATATCTTTAGTTGCGATGTTAGTAGCCATACCAATTGGTTTAACTACCGCTATCTACCTTAGTGAATATGCTTCGGTTAATGTGAGAAAAGCAGTAAAACCAGTCATTGAAGTTTTAGCAGGGATACCAACAATCGTTTATGGTTTCTTTGCATTCACATTTGTTACCCCACTTTTAAGAGAGTTTATTCCAGCACTGCAAGCAACGAATGCACTTAGTCCAGGTATAGTAATGGGAATAATGATTATCCCACTTGTAGCTTCTTTATCTGAGGACGCAATGAATTCCGTTCCAAAAGCAATGCGTGAAGGAGCTTTAGCGCTTGGAGCAACAAAGTTAGAAGTAACAATGCGTGTTGTTATCCCTGCTGCAATTTCGGGAATTATTGCTTCTTTTGTACTTGGAATATCTAGGGCAATCGGTGAGACCATGATTGTAACCATTGCCAGTGGTAGCTCTAAAAATCTTACTTTCGATATCACTCAATCCATGCAAACAATGACAGCTTATATTGTTGAGGTAACAAGTGGTGATGCGGGAGCAGGAACAACAGCCTATTATAGCTTGTATGCAGTTGCATTCGCACTCTTCTTTTTTACGTTAATAATGAATATGTTTGCAGGATATATCTCTCGCAAATACAGGGAGGCATATTAAGATGAAAGAATTAGCTTTGAATTCAAATGAAAAGACGACACAAAAACAATATATGAACCTTGCAAAAGTTAATAGAAGAATGACTGCGAGACTTTTAATCAATAATGTGGTGAAATATTTGTTTTTTGCATCAACCATGTTTGGGTTAGTAATATTAGCTTTCCTGATGTATCAAATTTTTTCAGATGGACTTGGATGGCTAAGTATGGATTTTCTAACGAATAGATTATCTACATTACCAGAACGTGCAGGTATTATTGGAGCAATCACAGGAACAGTATGGCTCATGTTTATTGTAGGTCCTGTAACGATGGTTTTAGGTATCGGAACTGCCATCTATTTAGAAGAATATGCAAAAAAAGGTAAATTTCATTCATTCATACAAACGAATATAACGAATTTGGCTGGTGTACCTTCGATAGTATTTGGATTGCTAGGTTTAACTATTTTTGTTCGAATGTTTGGTTTTGGACCTAGTATTATAGCTGGTGGATTAACCATGGCTTTACTAGTTTTACCAATTGTTGTTGTAGCAAGTCAAGAGGCGATTCGTGCTGTTCCAAGTTACCTGAGAGAAGCTTCTTATGGCATGGGGGCAACCAAATGGCAGACAATTAAGAACATTGTACTCCCTGCATCGATAGCTGGGATTTTGACAGGTGTTATTTTAGCATTGTCACGTGCAATTGGGGAAACAGCACCATTAGTTGCAATCGGAATACCTGCTTTAATCGTACCGATTCCAAGTAGTATTACAGATAATTTCACTGTATTGCCGATGCAAATTTATTATTGGACAATTGATTCTGTTTTAGTTGATGAGTATGCAAGTATGGCCGCTGCAACCATTATCGTTTTACTGGCTGTTTTGTTCTTAATGAATTCCGTTGCGATCATTATTCGTAATAAGTTCCAAAAACGATATTAATCTGGAGGGAAATCCAATGTCTTCTTTATCAATGTCTACCGAAGTACCAGTAAAAAAAGAAACGAAGGATCATGTAAATAAATCAGTTGTTTATGATACTAAAAATCTAAATCTTTGGTATGGGGATAATCATGCACTAAAAAATATTAACTTACCAATGCATGAAAATGAAGTTACTGCAATCATAGGACCATCAGGTTGTGGAAAATCAACTTATATTAAAACATTGAACCGAATGGTTGAACTAGTTCAAGATGTTTCTATTTCAGGGGAAATCTTATATCGTGATAAAAATATATTTGATAAGAATTATCGGGTTGAAGAGTTAAGGACACGAGTAGGGATGGTGTTCCAAAAGCCAAATCCATTTCCAAAATCAATATTTGATAATATTGCCTATGGACCTAGAATTCATGGAATTAAAGACAAGAAAATTTTAAAAGAAATAGTAGAAAAAAGCCTACGTGGAGCAGCAATATGGGACGAAGTGAAAGACCGTCTCCAAGAAAATGCTTATGGACTATCAGGCGGACAACAGCAGCGACTTTGTATCGCACGTTGTTTAGCTATTGAACCTGATGTCCTTCTTATGGATGAACCAACTTCTGCCCTAGACCCTAAATCCACTCTTAAAGTAGAAGAATTAATAAAAGAATTAAAAGAAAACTATTCTATCATCATTGTGACACATAATATGCAGCAGGCAGCACGTATCTCTGATAAGACTGCGTTTTTCTTAAATGGGGAAGTCATTGAATATGATGATACGGACATTATTTTTTCTACACCATCAGATAAACGTACAGAAGATTATATCACCGGCCGTTTCGGTTAACAGAGGAGAATGGGGAAAATGACTATTCGAGGACAATTTGTCAGTGAACTTTCTGAATTAAAAGGAGAAATCATGCGTTTAGGAGCCATGGTGGAACGCGCCTTTGATGAAACAATTGAAGCTATTCGCAAGAAACAATATGCGAAGCTAGATGATATTATTGATAATGATAAAAACATTAATGATTTGGAATTGGCCATCAATGATAAAGCTACTTTAATGATAGCTAAACAACAGCCAGTAGCTTCTGACTTAAGGAAGATTATTGTTAGTTTGAAAGTATCGAGTGACTTAGAACGAATGGGTGATCTATCCGTTGATATGGCAAAATCTGCTCTTCGATTAAATGATAGAATTAATTTGGAGAAATTTGAAGAAGAACTGCTATCTATGGCATCTAAAGCAAAGATAATGATTAAAGCGGTGTTAATAGCCTACCGCGATTCCAACGTACTGGAAGCGCAAAAAATTGCAGCAATGGATGATGATGTGGATAGTGCTTACGGTAAATTTATTCAATCGATCTTTGAAGTAGTTGCAGTGGAAACGGGAATTACGGAACAGGTAACACAAATGGCTTTTATTTCCAGATACATTGAGAGAATTGCTGATTATTGCACAAATATTGCAGAGTGGATCATTTATGAAGTGAATGGAAAACGATTCGATTTAAATTAACAGGATGTAGCAAAAAAGTGATTGTATTCACGGGGAGGAGGGTAAAGTGGCTCAATCTGTTCTCATCATAACTAAGCCTTTAGAAGGGAAAGACAGGCTGGAGCAGGCATTTAAAAATAGCGGATTTAACACATATACTCTAGAAAGTGCTGAGACTGCAATAAAGAAATTAAATATTGTCTCTCCTGATATCATTGTATCAGAGTTAGACTTGCCTCTGATGAGTGGATTAGATTTTTGCAGGGAACTGAGACATAATCACAATGATTGGACCCCTATTATTCTGTTGTCTTCGGAGAGAGACGAACTGGAAGCCGTTTTAGGATTGGAACTGGGGGCAGATGACTATATCGTTAAACCAATTAGAGTAAAAGAAGTGGTTGCCAGGGCAAAATCTATTTTACGCAGGGGAACTCTTTGTTGTTCTCAGCAAGGTGGGAGTTACACCCCATATGAATATTTGAAAAAGGATATGTTGCGAAATGGGGATTTAATTATCGATCCTGATCATTTTATCGTATATAAGAATGAAGTACCTATTGATTTTACAAGGAAAGAATATGAACTTTTTTACTATTTATTCATGAATAAAGGGAAAGTATTAACACGTGCACAGCTGATTCAGGAACTATCAGGAGATGAGGAAATTGATGAACGAATCATTGATGTTTTTATCAGCCGGATACGAAATAAAATTGAAACAAATAAACGAACCCCGGTATATATTCGAACGGTGAGGCATATTGGTTACATGATGAAGGATGTACAAGATAGTCAGCCACCAACTAATCTTAAGACCCAGGTTAAATAGCTGAGGGTCTTTTTCTTCTTAGGAAGGTTTGAAAGTATAAAAGTGGGATAAAAATAGTAAATGGTAGCTGTATTACATAAAAGAAGGCAAAAAAGTTTACGGAAGGAATTTGTTTTCGGTATACTAATCAGAGGTTGTATCACGCTTTAAAAAGGAGGAAAAAAAGTGTCTGCCTATTATTCAACATTCTTACATTCTCATGCACTGTTTTGGTTCGTAACCATCGTTCTATTTGCATTAACTGTAATTTTTATTGGAAGTGGTAAAGCAAAAGCAGGAAAGATTCTACAAATGACACTACGTTTATTTTATTTGCTAGTTGGTGGAACAGGTCTTTTTCTGATTATTATTAAACAGTTTTATTGGCTAACTGTTGTTAAAGGTCTCCTTGCATTTTGGTTAATCTTTGTGATGGAATTCATCTCAAATCGAATGGCTAAAGGAACGTTAGATGGGAAAGGGAAAGTTATCTTCTGGGTTCAATTTGTCATTGCCTTGATTCTGGTACTATATGTGGGATATAGTTCATCGGGTACATTAGGTTAAGGATAAAAAAATGCACTCCTTCCAAGAAGGAGTGTATTTTTTTGAAAGATAAGAAAGATAAGTTTTTGCACCTTCGGGCATTGTCTAGCTCCAGCGCCTACGGGCTCGGATCACTTCAGGAAGGCTGCTACTTGAGTTGCATCCTTGCTGCCTTGCGACGAGTAATCGCAGGAGCACAGGGAAGCCAAAAAGCTATTCAACGAGGAAATCTTCACGAATATGCTTCGAGTTGCCTCGACGGACAGGACGTCCTAATATCGGGCATGCCACAGGACGTGGCG
>NZ_JAHQCS010000002.1 GCF_019042215.1 Evansella tamaricis
TCTAGCTCCAGCGCCTACTCGCTACGGGGCACTTCGGAAGTGACAACCGAAGTCAAAGAGCGGACTTCTAGTTGTCATTCCTCCACTGCCCTACGTTCGTGACCAAAGGCGCTTGCGCTTTTCTTATACCTTTTAGGATAAAAAAGCCTTCTTAGAAACATCTTATTAATAGTTACTTTTAATTTGAATACTACATAAATTTACAAATCTATTCAATACTAATTTAATGGGAAGGAGTGAGTGAAAAATATGATGTTATTGAGAAAGTCGGCAATATACTTGTTTCTTATTATCACACTTGTTTTGACAGGATGTAATAATCATCAAGGTGAATTAAGGGCACTGGAAATGGAATCACATAATCCGGTAATTTCTCAAGAACTGGCAGAGAAAATGGCACGCAAAGTAAGCTTTATGGATGAAGTTGATCATGTCCACTCAGTCTCCTTAGATAAAGATGTTTTCATGACTTTAAGAGTAAGCGGCTTTGATCGCCTTTTCTTAGAACGAATTAGGAAAGAAGCATTTAATAAGGCAAAATCCATTGATCAGGATTCAACGGTACACGTATCAACAGATCGAAAAATTGATATGGACCTCGCCAAAATAAAGAAAAGAGTATATGAAAGAACTATTTCAGAAAAGGAATTAGAGAAGAAATTAAAGAAACTCGAAAATGACATGAAAGGCTAATGTAACTTTAGGAGGTGTTTGATCATGATGTTTTTTTGGGCCTTTATTGTTGGTGGAATCATATGTGTAATTGGACAAGTATTAATGGACATATTTAAGCTAACTCCTGCACATACAATGAGTACATTGGTCGTTTCTGGGGCAGTTTTAGATGGACTTGGTTTATACGAACCATTAATTGATTTTGCAGGTGCTGGGGCTACGATCCCGATTACAAGTTTTGGAAATGCATTAGTTCATGGTGCACTTGCGGAAGCGGAACGGAGCGGTCTTGTTGGAATAATTACAGGTATCTTTGAAGTAACGAGTGCGGGGGTTTCAGCTGCAATTATTTTTAGTTTTCTTGCATCACTTGTATTTAGACCAAAAGGATAAAAAGTATGGTGCCAGCGAGATAAAATCGTGTGGCACCTTTTTTGATAGGTTATATAAGTTTTAGCAGCTTCGGGCATTGTCTAGCTTCAGCGCCTACTCGCATGGGAACTGAAAAAGTGGTGCTTTTCCACTTTTACAGTCCCTAAGCAATGAGCGTAGCCGTCGCAATCTTTAAAAAGCAT
>NZ_JAHQCS010000015.1 GCF_019042215.1 Evansella tamaricis
CGCAGCCATTGCCATACAAATAAAAGGAACTGAAAAAGTGGTTTTAAACTTTTTCAGTTGCTTCTTAATCGCTGCGGGGCACTTCGGAAGTGACACCTGAAGTCAAAGAGCGGACTTCAGGTTGTCATTCCTCCACTGCCCTACGCTCGTGAGCTTAGGCGATTGCGCTTTTCTTATACTAAACGCTTGCGAATATTAGTACTGATAAGATCTATGACTGTAACTGTTATTACAATGATAAATAACATCATTCCAACTTCTTCAAAATTACGCTGATTAGCAGCTAAAATAAGTGGTGCCCCAATACCACCAGCACCGACAATCCCTAGGACGGAAGAGGATCTCACATCAATCTCATATCGGTAAAGGGCATATGAACTGAATTCAGGAATAACTTGTGGTATAACTCCATAAACCAATACTTGTAATTTACTGGCACCAGTTGCTTTTAAGGTGGAGATAATTTCCATATCAATGGATTCAATAACCTCCGAATATAATTTCCCCAACATTCCAATGGAATTAATGGAAATAGCTAATACGCCGGCATATGGACCCATGCCAACAGCCGCTACAAAAATAATTGCAAATAGAATTTCAGGGAAAGCACGGACAGCGTTTAAGATTCCCTTTCCAATAAATGAAAATGAACCTCCAATATTTTGTGCAGCCAAAAATCCAACTGGTATAGCAAGAATTGCCCCCATAAGTGTTCCAGCATAAGCGATTGCTACCGTTTCCATCATATATCCGAAAAAGTCGGGTATTTTCTCATGTACTTCCGGCATAAACAATGGATCCCAGAAAAACCTTTTCAATAATGAACCCGATTCCCAGATGGAACGAGTGGCCGAAAGTTTTGTTTCAGTAAAGGCAACATAATATAAAATGGTCATAAACGCTGTCACTGCGACAAACGTCCACCAATACTTGGCACGTTTAGGATTTTTCATATGATTGATATCTACCTGTGACATTAGACTAACCTCTTTCTTAAGCTCGTACTTACTGTGTCAATGATCGTCACTGCAATGAAGGTGATGAAAATAATCATTGCAATATTTCCATAATTGAACATGGACATTTGCTGACGAAGTATTAAACCGATTCCTCCAGCACCTACGAAACCGAGAACAAGTGACGCACGGACATTGATCTCTAGCACATATAAACTGTAAGAAACATATTGCGGAAGTATTTGCGGCATTGCCCCAAACCAAATGATTTGAAAAATGTTCCCTCCAGTTGCTCGGATGGCTTCCAGTGGACCTGGATCAATCGCCTCAACGGTTTCACTGATTAGTTTCACTAATATACCTAAGGAGAAGAAAAACAGCGCATAAACCCCAGCAAGAGCCCCTATACCAACCATTGCAACGAATATAACTGCTAAAATCATATCAGGGATGGTACGTAATACATTCAGTGCTAGACGTACGATTTGATAAAGCCAAGTCTTTTTGTTGATATTTCCTGCTGCCAAAAAGCTAATTGGCAAACAAAAAATAACGGCTACCGTTGTACTTAAAAATGCGATATTCCAAGTTTCCAAAAGGGGAGGAAGCACACGGTTATAGTAACTCCAATTTGGTGGAATAAGGTCATCGAATACAAAGCTGAAAATATGCGGAATCCCATCTACTAAACGAATTGGAGATGATGATGTAACAATGGATGCCAGATAATATAATCCAATGACTATTGCGATGATAACTGCAAAAAACAACTTTTGTCTTGCGGGAATAATCGGAATTCTTTTTGACTTATCCATTGGAGACTTCACCAACCAAGTCGTCTTCTTTGATCGGGCGACCATAAATATCCTCAAATGTCTTTTCGCTTACAGAACTGGCCGGCCCATCAAAAACGACTTCTCCATTTCGAAGACCAATAATCCTTTCGGCGTATTGCATTGATAAATCAATCGCATGGAGGTTTACTACCATCGTAATGGAATCTTCTTTGTTAATTCGCTGTAAGTCCTTCATAACCGCATGTGCTGTAGGTGGATCGAGACTTGCTACTGGCTCATCTGCTAGAATTAACTTTGGTTTTTGTGTTAGAGCCCTTGCAATACTAACCCGTTGTTGTTGACCACCACTTAACTGATCTGCACGAATATAAGCTTTCTCTGCGATTCCTACACGTTCAAGACTATGTAGCGCTAATTGGACATCATCTTGTGGAAAAAGAGATAAGATACTGCGAAGCGTACCTGTATGCCCTAAACGTCCTGCTAAAACATTACGCAAAACGGAAGATCGCTTGACTAAATTATAGTTTTGAAAAATCATGCCAATATTCCGACGAAATTTTCGTAGTTTCCGATCAGAGAATTTTAACGTATTCTCCCCGTCAATGAATAATTCTCCTTGTGTAGGCTTCACCATCTGATTAATACTTCGAATTAAGGTGGATTTTCCTGCACCTGACAAGCCTACAATGACGACAAATTCACCTTCGTTTATTTTTAGGTCGATGTTTTTAAGTCCTTGGTGACCATTTGGATAGGTTAATGAAACATTTCGAAATTCTATCATGTTGATCTTCCCTCTTTTTCATAGAATAAGGGAAAAGCACAAGCTTTTCCCTGTAATGATATTTTATTAGTTAAGCATCTCTTCAAATGCTGCGTAAGTGTCTCGGACAATATCATAATCCTCAGATTTTGCTTCAGCAATACCTGTCCAGCTGTATACTTCATTCATTACTTCCATCATTGCTTCATCATCATTAAAGCTCAAGAAAGCTTCTTTGATTTTTGTTTTCCACTCGTCACTTAATTCAGAGCGAAGGGAAATAGTGTCGTTTGGAATAGGATCAGTGAAACCAATTACCTTCATGTCCATTGCATCTGGATAGTCATCAAGGATTACTTCACGAGCATCTTCAAATGTAGTTGCAAAATCAGCTTGACCATCAATAACAGCGATTAAGGAGTTATCATGTCCACCAACTGTAATGTGAGTAAAGTG
The DNA here is from genome assembly GCF_019042215.1 of Evansella tamaricis. Lineage (GTDB taxonomy): Bacteria > Bacillota > Bacilli > Bacillales > Salisediminibacteriaceae > Evansella > Evansella tamaricis. The sequence continues at coordinate 2,976 of NZ_JAHQCS010000015.1, forward strand.
AGAATCGAGGTCTTCTACACCAGCTTGAAGGAACAAGTTACCTGGGAATAAGAACCCTGAAGTGGAAGTAGGGTCACCGTAAGCCCAAACATAACCTTCGTTATTGATTAAATCTTCAATAGAGTCAATTTCAGAGTCAGCAGCCACTGTAAATTGTGCACGGTAAGAATCATCACCATGACGAATAGCTTTTAGAATAACTTCAACTCCAGCACGTTCTTCAGCTTGAACGAAACCAAATGGAGGTAAGAAACCGATGTCGATCTGTTGAGTTCTCATACCTTCAACTAATCCAGTGTAGTCTGTCATAACTTGAGCATCTACTTCTACACCTAAAATTTCAGATAAACGTTGTGCTAAAGGTTCAACAGTTGTAGCAATATTCGCCGCATCCTGTGACGGAACAAATCCCATAGTTAATTTAGTAATTTCGTCTTCAGCTACTTCTTCTTCCTCTTCGTCTTCTGTTCCAGTGTCTTCTGTAGTGTCTTCTGCTGAAGTATCATCAGCACCATCCGCTACATCTGTTGTGTCATCCTCTTCACCAGCACCACATGCTACTAGAGAAAGCGCAAGAACGGATGAAAATAGAACCGTAAAAATCTTTTTCATCTGAAAATCTACCCCTTACTGTTTTTTAGTTTGTAGTTTGACTACATGTGTGATTATGCATGATAGTCTGATAGAATACTATAGAATTTACGTCATTCTTACAGAAGCTTTACAAACGACAAGATATGTTAACGGATATTAATATTCGATTCATATTTCATTCACAATTGACTTTTCGACATATGTTTTTATAATTTCAGTTGTTACATTTGCCCATATTGTTTCATTGTGTCTGTTGATGGTAGAATAAGTGGAAGGTCACAACATCTTTGATATATTTTAAAAAGGACGTGGATATGAGTGTTAGCAAAATTATATATTTTTGATCTAGATGGAACTTTATATGAAGGAACAGATCATTTCGATTATTATGCAAAAAGGTTAGCGTTGGATGTGAAGGAAGAAGTACTTACTGAATATTGGGCTGATTATGAAAGCATGAAAAATGGAAATCATCCATTACATATTGGAAAAGCCTATGATGTGAATAACGACTTAATATTAACCATTGATCCAATGACACTGAAAGTAATAGAGGCAGTTGATTGGGCTGGAACAAAAAAGAATTTAGATACTTTAAGTTATGGAATGAAGACTGTTACGTTTGATTTTGAAAATATCGTAGCAATTGGAGACGGCTGGTGGCTTCCCTTTGCCTGTGCGAAACACCATGGGGTGGAAAACTGTTACCGACGTTATCTGGAAACAAAGGAATACATGGTTACGGAAGAGTTTGAATTAACTCCAATTCCAGGATTGAAACCTTTCTTGAAAAAATTAAAAGATCAGACCAATATCGTTTTGATGACAAACAGTGATGAAGACGATGTGGGAAGGCTATTAAAGGAATTGGATCTGACAGGATTGTTTCATGAAGTCATTACTTCTGCTCAAAAGCCATCTAATACGGATAATTTTTTTAATGAGTTAATTGAAAAATATGGTGTTCAACCAGAAGAGACAGTTTCCATAGGTGATAATTTCATCAATGAGATTGCACCGGCATTATTAATGGGAATGCAGGCAGTCTATATTAATGAACACCCCCATCCAACAGAGCTTGAACAATTGACCCAAGTCAAGCGGATACATGAATGGTTTGAGGAACAATAATAAAAAGAACGAGGTGTCCCCCAAAGTATAACTTTCGGAGACTCCCTCGTTCTTTTTGTGTTCTATGATATAGTACTCGAAAGACTAAAGGTGGTCGCTCACCGCGAGCACGCCTTCTAGGAGGAGGAAGACCGTCCACGTTTCTAATTAACTGAGAAGACAGTCCTCAACAGATTTATATTCATATTCAAGATCTCTTGCAACAGCTTCATACGATATAAATCCGTTTGCTGTGTTAACACCTTTAACAAGTGCCGGGTTTTCCCTAAGTGCACGGGTAATTCCCTTATTTGCAATTTGTAGAGCATAAGGTACGGTTACATTTGTTAATGCAATCGTGGACGTCCTTGGAACAGCACCTGGCATATTAGCTACAGCATAATGGACAACTCCATGTTTTACATAGGTTGGATCATCATGTGTTGTAATTCGATCCACGGTTTCAAAAATGCCTCCTTGATCGATGGCAACATCCACAATCACAGAACCGGGCATCATTTCCTTAATCATTTCTTCTGTCACAAGTTTAGGAGCTTTTGCACCAGGGATTAAGACGGCACCAATGACGAGATCAGATTCCTTTACAGCATTAGCTAGATTTAGGGGATTACTCATCAAAGTATTAATCTCCGCTCCAAAGATATCATCTAACTGACGTAACCGATCAGGATTTAAATCAATTATGGTTACATCAGCCCCAAGACCCATGGCTATTTTTGCTGCGTTCGTACCAACGACACCACCACCAATAATCGTTACTTTTCCACGTTTCACACCTGGGACTCCAGATAATAATATTCCACTTCCGCCCTTAGGTTTTTCTAAGAATTGAGCCCCGATTTGGGATGCCATTCTTCCAGCAACCTCACTCATTGGCGTTAAGAGAGGTAGTGTACGATTTACTTCTACTGTTTCATAGGCAACTGCAATAACCTTTTTTTCTGTCAAGGCTGCAGCAAGTTCAGGGACAGCTGCTAAATGTAAGTATGTAAAAAGTACTAACCCTTCACGAAAGAAAACATATTCATTTGGAAGAGGCTCTTTCACTTTCATCACCATTTCTGCTGAATCCCAAACGTCTTTTGCTTCATCAAGTATAATGGCACCAGCTTCTATGTAAGCATCGTTGCTAAAACCGCTTCCTATTCCCGCATCCTTTTCCACAAAAATATCGTGGCCTGCTTGGTGTAAAGTAAGTACACCTGCAGGAGTAAGAGCAATTCGGTTTTCATTGTTTTTTATTTCTTTAGGTACTCCAATCTTCATTTCAAGCCCCTCCTTCTATTTTCGTGTGTTTGTTGAATGGACAATCCACTCCTTACACTATTTTAACGAAGTCTTCCCTTTTCTACCACCATTTTTTTCTATAAGTGCATTATCAACTAATCTTGAAAATAAAAGAGGAAGTTTTTATATATGTTGCCAATAAAAACTTCCTCTCTTACTTATTTTTCAATCGTCTTGGAAGGAAACCTCGGCTCGACTCGTTCCTGAAAAAAATCACTAAAATTTGTACTAGATAAGAAACCAACGTAATCTTGTTTTGGTACTTCATAATAAATCGTTAGTTCGCCACTTTTAAAGTGAACATGTAATTCTCTAGTCATTTCATCATAACCAATGGATTGCAAATTTCCCTGATTAAGTTCTGTTCTTTCCATATAATTATCCCCCTTAAGGTTCTTTTTAACTAAAGTACCCTGTTTTATGGAAAACTAACAATCACATAAAAAATTGGGACATTTCTTCTTTCGATAAAACCTTTCCGCTTGAAACAACTTGATTGTTAACAATGAGAGTAGGAGTAAAGAAAATGCCCTCTGGCTGTTCTGCATCATTTAGTAATATTTCAACTTCAGCTTTTAAACCCATGTCCTCTAACACTTCCAATAGGCGCTTTTCAACGATTCTTCCATTAATATTCTGATTAATTAAAAGCTTCACGTCCATTTCTCTCACCTCACCTCACCTTTCTTATACCATTATTATAAAATCTGTCATAAGAAAAACTTAAAACGGATATGGCGAGGTTGTGAAGAAATTATTACTTTTTAGAAAACTTTTTTAACTAGTCATAAATATAAATTCCAATTAATTTTACTTTGAATTTTTAGGTGAAATATAATGTAACCATAGGAGTAGTATGGTTAACATTAAAATTTTTGTTAAATTGTGTTAAAATTCTTGATATTTCTTTTTGGTTAATAATACAATGAATCTATTAAGAATTTATATTACGTGGATGCGAAGAAAGCATGTCTTCATCTGGGCACTTTGACATGTAGGAGCTAGTAGTGCAACCGACCTTTTTTTTGGTCGGTTTTTTTCGTATATAAATCGTTATGGAAGAGGAGGGAAAGGATGGAGAAGGAAAAGCATTCAATGGAAGATCTTAAAAATGATTTTGACTTACCAAAGTGGTTTTCTGATTTATGGATAGATGAATTGTTGGATGGAAACCAAGGACAAATACAGGATCATTCCTATATAAATCTAATCTTCTCTTTAAAGCAGGCGATAGAAGAGACCTCTCTATTGGTGATAACCAACTCAGATGGTAAAATTGCTTATGTTAGTAAGTCATTTTGTGAAGCAATACATTATACGAAAGAAGATTTACTTGGAATAGATTACTCCTCATTACAAACTAACAGTAGGAGTCAGGAAAAAAGAGAGCTTTTAAATCAAAAAAATCTAACTGATACTTCCTATAGAGAATCTGTGTATCGTACGAAGAATGGAAATCCTCTTATTTTGGGCGTGACAATTCATCCTTTATTAATGGAAGAAGAAGTTGGAAAATTTCAGGCAATCTTGCTTTTACATAAAGATATAACGAGATTAAAACAAGCAGAGAAAGTTATTAAAGAAATTACAGCCGTGGATAATCTAACAGGATTACCAAACCGTGATCGCTTTGAGAGGGATGTCAGCGAGCGGATTAGCTTCTCTTCTGATCATCACCTGTTTGTTTTGTTTTTTATTGATTTAGACAGATTTAAGTTTTATAACGACACATTGGGGCATTTTACTGGTGATAAATTAATTCAAGTCATCGGTCAATCGCTGATTAATCTTCAATATGAAAATCTTCATGTCTATCGTTACGGTGGGGATGAATTTGCCTTATTATTGGATAAACCAAGTTCGAAAAGGGAAGCACATCAATTAGCTCAAGAAATACTAGATCTGTTTCAAAGTCCGTTCCAAGTAAGGGGAAATGAATTGTTTATCACTGCCAGTATAGGTATATCCATCTTCCCGGAAATGGGAAAAACGTATGGAGAAGTGGTCCATCAAGCAGAGATGGCAATGCAGTATGCAAAAGAACAGGGGAAAAATAATATTCAATGGTTCCATTCCTCCATCCGAACGGTTCATGATGAGAGACTTTTATTGGAAAAACGGTTAAGGATCGCAACGGAAAGGAAACACTTTGAATTAAACTACCAACCTCAAATTGATTTACTTCAACAAGAAGTAATAGGTGTGGAAGCACTAATACGTTGGAAGGATAAGGAACTTGGAGTTATATCACCTGCGTTATTTATTCCCTTAGCGGAAGAGACTGGTTTAATCGTTTCAATAGGTGATTGGGTATTAGAAGAAGCCATGATTCAAGCTAAAAAATGGAATGATGAAGGAAAACCTTTGCGCATTAGCGTAAATATATCGCCGATTCAATTTCAGCGTCCTGATTTTGTCAGTAAAGTAAAGTATAATCTTAAAAAAACAGGATTGCCTCCAGAACTTTTAGACTTAGAAATCACAGAAAATGATTTGATGTATAATCAGGAAGAATGCTTAAGAACACTTGAACGTTTAAAAGGATTAGGTATTCGTATATCGATTGATGATTTTGGAACAGGTTATTCATCCTTAAGTTATTTAAGAAGATTTCCAATTGATACACTAAAAATTGATCAATCATTTATTAAAGAACTTTTGAACAACGCGAATGATCAGGCAATCGTTACTTCTATTATTCAATTGGCGCATAATATGAACTTGAGGGTTATTGCAGAAGGGGTAGAAACAATCGACATGGTATCCTTTTTATGTAATAGAAAATGTGATGAAATGCAAGGGTTTCTTTATAGTAAGGCATTACCCCCGGAAGCAGTTGCACCATTTATTGAATCAACCAATCCTAAAAAAATACTGTCATATTAATTTTTAATGTAACCAATTATCCATTTCTGTTTTTCTCTTAAAAGTACCTATTTGAGGTACTTTTTTTAAGGCTCTGTTATCGTTCAATGTTGATTTTTGCGAAATTCACTCCCTTTCACCACTGGCACAAGTGCGACATCTGCTCATTCTTCGCAGTGTCTT
>NZ_JAHQCS010000016.1 GCF_019042215.1 Evansella tamaricis
CTAATGTCGCATCCTCAAGGAGGAAGCGACAAAAGAGATGCCGCTCCCCTATCTAATGTCGCATCCTTAGGGGAGGAAGCGACAAAAGAGATGCCGCTCCCCTAGCAAATGTCGCATCCTTAAGGGAGGAAACGACAAAAGGGATGGCATGTCGCAATCTAATGTCGCATCCTAAGGGAGGAAGCGACAAAAGAGAGGTTGAGTACCGACCTAATGTCGCATCCTAAAGGAGGAAGCGACAAAAGAGATGCCGCTCCCCTATCTAATGTCGCATCCTTAGGGGAGGAAGCGACAAAAGAGAGGTTGAGTACCGACCAAATGTCGCATCCTTAGGGGAGGAAGCGACAAAAGAGAGGTTGAGTACCGACCAAATGTCGCATCCTCAAGGAGGAAGTGACAAAAGAGATGCCGCTCCCCTCCCTAATGTCGCAACCTGGAGGAGGAAGTGACAAAAGAGATGCCGCTCCCCTCCCTAATGTCGCAACCTGGAGGAGGAAGCGACAAAAGAGATGCCGCTCCCCTATCTAATGTCGCATCCTAAAGGGAGGAAGCGACAAAAGGGATGCCGCTCCCCTCCCTAATGTCGCATCCTGAAGGAGGAAGCGACAAAAGAGCAACAGATCCCCTCCCTAATGTCGCATCCTCAAGGAGGAAGCGACAAAAGAGCAGCAGATCTCCAACCTAATGTCGCATCCTAAGGGAGGAATCGACAATAGAAACGTCAGACCCTATCAAAAGTCCATACTCAATCAGATGTAAAATAAATAATGTACGTAAAAATGAAGTTAAAGCCAACAACTAACTGTAATATACCAAAAACCCACTTAGAACAAATAACATGCAGTATATCCGTATCCTACACGTTTAAGTTTCTCCCCCAACAACCTACTAATTCTCCTTTTACAATTAATAACCTTACACCATTGATAAACTCTATCAGTGGTCAACTCTTCATCAGGAAATAGTAACACCAATTCTTCAATTGCCCTTAAGATACAACTCTTAACTTCCTCATTATGTCCACATCTATGACAAACTATAGATCTACAACTCTCGACCGGTGGCGCCAAAAATGACTTACAGTTTTCACATAACAACCCCTTCTTCAAGCCCTCAAAATCATACCCCGGCAAATTGGAATAAGGTGATTTATCCATATGAACAGTACAAATATAATTTGCAAGTTTAATCTGATTCTGAGTAGGCTTGGCGGGCCCAGGATCATTCATTTTCATGTTTTCAAAAAATGATTTTATTTGAGTTGGCAATAAAAGTGGTAGTCCTTGAGGAGTGTTATACAAGGTGAATTCTTGATTTACAAAAACTAATTTTGATACTATTGGGAAAGATGTTCCTGAATTTTGAAGAATTTGGCGAAAAGAGGTTTCACAACGTTTTTGCTGTGTAAGGGGGTTCGTGGTCCATTCTTTACTATCGCTGCACCTATACCAGCGGTCATCAAGCAAATGATGCTCACCATAGTTGTTTTTAGCATCAAGAACAAATGCAGTTCTTGGAGTAATGAGTAAACTATCAATTTGAAAGTAAGACTCAGTACTGTTTTTTAACCACAAATCATTCAATACAAGCCAGTGATCGGGACAATTGTCATACCATTGATCCAGCCTGACTTCGCCTTCATAACCCGAATTAAGTCTGTACAAATGCCGCTTCTGACTTTGACTAAATTCCATTCGATAACTTAAATACTCCATCATAATCAATTCCAATGGTTTACTGCGTGGTTTAATAATTGTAACCATAGCCCACTTCCTTTGCGAAAAATAAGGTGAAAGTAATTACATAATACATAATCCACAACGAAATGACACTTATTTTAGAAATTATTAACTAAATGGACAAAATGGTACAAAAATCACACACAGAAATTAAATCAAAAAAAATTGATTTAACCTATTGCATTTCCGCAAATTAGGATGTATGATGTAATTAATCAAAAATATTTGATTAAAGAAACATTAACATTAAAAGAAACATCAACAACAGATCACTTTAGCGCGAGCGACCAGATTACCCAGCACGATCAATACATCAAAATATTTTGATTAATAAAAAACAAACTAACAAAAACAAACTAATAATAACAAACTAACAAAAATCCAAAGGTGGAGATCAAAATGATTATCGAAACAATCAACAGCTTTTTCGCAATTATCCTAAAACTAACCATTCTTTTTATTGGAGTGTCATTCCTCTTAAACCTAGTTCAATCCTACATACCGTACAGCAAAGTGGAAAAACTGCTCCAAAAATCAAACCCAATCGTAGCAGGATTCATCGCACTACTATTTGCCTTCATTACACCATTCTGCTCCTGCTCAACCATACCAGTAATCGTAAACCTTCTGAAAAATCAAGTGCGGTTCGGAGTAGTAATGGTGTTTTTATTCGCGTCACCAGTACTCGACCCAACCATCCTCACCATCATGACCGTCATCATGGGATGGAAAGTAACAATCATATATATCGTCATAACAGCAACCCTTTCCTTAACAATTGGACTACTCCTTGAAAAATTCGGATTCGAACGCTCCGTTAAACAAGTCGTCATGACCGGATACGAACAGCAGACAAAACGTTTTTCATGGAAAGCCGCTTGGCAAGAAACATGGACACTGATGAAAAGCGTCTACCCATACTTAATGATCGGAGCAGCAATCGGAGCCATCATCAATGGCCTAGTACCAGCAGAATTCATCAGCGCACATTTCGGCGGAGATGCTTGGTGGCTCATCCCAATTGCCGCAATCATAGGGATCCCATTATACATCCGGCTATCCAGCATGATCCCGATCTCCCAAATCCTGATCATGAACGGCATGGCCCTAGGCCCAGTCATGGCAATGATGATAAGCTCAGCAGGAGCAAGCCTCCCAGAACTTGTCCTGCTCAAATCCATCTTTCGGAAACAGCTCATCATCGCCTTCGTCCTATCCGTCCTGTCCATGTCTACGATCTCAGGCTTTATCTTCTACTTCGTCTAGGAAAAAATAGTAACTGTCAGGGACCAAGTTAGTAGAGGGATTTTGTTAAATGGTTAACTACACTTCGAAAGGAGGTGAATGGGATGTTGAAAAAATGGTTAAGTGGAATCAAAAAGGAACAAGACAAAAAGAACGACTCCTGTTGTAATGTACAAATCAAAGAGGTAGAAAAAGGGGAAGACTGCTGTTCCACCGAAAAAAAATAATCGTGAAACTTATTCAAAAGTATAAATATAATGATATTTGTAAATAGTATACCTGTTACATTCTTAGGAAGAGGGAGGTATGCTAGAATGGATGCAAAAAGAGCACAGGAAATTTCGTCCCAGAAAGAGATGGCCACAGTGACACATAATGGAAAAGAAGTATACATTGAACACGTGGATCAAACCATTGGAACAGCAACAATTCATCCGTTAGATGAACCGGATAAGAAACAGAGCGTTTCTGTAACAGCCCTCCAGGAACAATAAGGGAGCAAGAGTAACCAATTTTTCCACACTGTAAGCTAGCATAAAATAAACAAATATAATTTTTCAGGCCATCCCAAATTGGGGTGGTTTTATTTATAGATAATGTATATGTTTATGCACCTTCGGCCAAGTTGTCTAGCTCCAGAGCTTTTCTTAGTTAAAAAGTTTTCCTGTATGAGTTATGTTGGGCTCATGTAGGAAAGATAAGCAAGGATGATAAGAATCATTGGGAGAATAATCGATAGTATGCAGAAGATGATACCTCCGATAGCCAAGTATTTGCCCCCTTGATTTGAGCCCCTTATTTCTAATAGACTCACTCCGCCAATTAGGAGACCGATGACGGCAACAGGGAGTCCGATTAGTGCTATCAATGACAAAAGGATGGAGAGTAACCCAAGAATGAAAGAGATGACCGCTTTCCGGTTGATCTCTCCACTCGCAGTTCTATTTATTCTTCTGTGATTAGTTACGGTGGACAATTACATCACCTCGGAGTTTTAAAGTGGTTAATCCATATATTCTTATACTTGTCCTCTCATTTAAGTATAGTAAAAGGCATGAGAAGTATGCCCCTAACTCTTATACGATTTACAAAAGGAAGCGGACTGCAGTGAAAGAATATTGCTGTACAGGAAATGAAATGGTGAGGTAGACTGGAGAGGAGAGGGACGAATCGTTTAGGGGAAGTGGAAAAAATGAATCAAGATAAAATAATTAAAACAGGCTCCTTGTTATTTGGTATTGGATTTAGCATTTATTCTATTTTTAACCCCAGTTTTCTGTATATCGCTTTTGCAATAACGTTCATCTTCTATGCAGACCTAGGGGAAAATTCCAGTAACTTGTATCGACTAGTAGTAAAAATAGCTTATCTTTTCCTGATTGCTATAATAGGTTATAGGTTCATTACCTGGATTATTACGACGTTTTTATAATATTCTCCCCCATTTTCTAGAGATACCTATGGAAGTATTGAAAAAAGTCTGGTTTTCCCCTTGAAGTAGGGGGATACCAGACTTTCCAGACTTTTCTCTACAGTTTTTCCTCATCTAGATGAAGTTCCACTTCCCTTTGGAAGTCACGGATTTCCGCATCACTAAATAAGTTGTCCGTGGCTTCTCCGATCTTTACGAGCTGATGGGCCCCAAGAGAATACTCATGATTGCCGTCTTTAGTCAATTCTTCAAACCTGCTTAAAAACTCATCCTGATTGCTTATGTTACCAAATTGGTCTTCCACTTCTCTGACAGCATTGTAATGGGATTCCATCGACTTGTAAAATTGATCACGTACAAAAGAGACTTCCTCGGTGGAAAACTGAATCCCGTTAATGGATTCCATCTGGAGGGTTACAGCAGTAATAAATCTTTCGTGCATTACATCCACATCTGTTTGAATATACACAGCATATGCTAATTCTTCGAGATAACTGGACCAACTATTGTTTGCATGTTCAAACATGGCTTCAAATAAGAGCAATAAATCATGTTCCAGTTCTTCCTGGGAAGATACCACTTCCACACCAACATTAGCAAGGATATCACTTAGTCCGTTTTCTTCTGTAGTTTCTTCGTCTCCGTTTTCATCCATGGCTACATCACTACTATCCTCTGATGCCGTGTCTGGTTCTTCTGATTCCTCCGATTCCGTATCCGATTCTTCTATACCAGTCTCTTCCCCTTCATCTAATAAGTCTACAATTCCTTCGATGGCATCCATACATCCTGAGAGTAACAGCAGGAGAAAGATGGAGCTAAAAAATATGGTAATCTTTTTAATCACATTTTCCCTTCCTTTCTGGCCAATCCATTAAATTACTCGTTTTTCACACTACTACCGTAGTTTACAGTTACTGTCTAGATTGGAATAGTATTAAATTTATAAAATTCAAAAAATGAGAGATAAGTTTTAGAATAAAAGGGGACACTTTGTCGAATGATGTGGAGCTTTGGGGGAGGAACGGCAGATAACAGTTGCCTGGCACATGCCGTTTCGTTTTGATGTATACTTTACGGTAGTTATGATGGTTGATATAGGGGGGAGAGGCAAGTGTATCATTTAAAATCGGTGACGTTACGGTCAGAAATCATAGAGGAAGCGTATCCATTTAACCTACCACTGATAAAGAATTTTAAGGGGTTCAATCTGAGGAAGCCGATTACGATCTTAGTAGGGGAAAATGGAAGTGGAAAATCAACCTTGTTAGAAGCATTGGCAATGAATATAGGCAGTATATTAATCGGCGGAGAACATCTTGATGATGATGCTGATCTTAAGCCTGCTGGGGATCTCGGGAAAAAGTTGAAGTTATCATGGCGTATTAAGACGAGAACTGGATTTTTCCTAAGGGCGGATGATTTCCTGAACTACACGAAGCGTTTGGCGGAGATTAAGCGGGAATCACAGGAGAAAATCAAAGAGATCAAGTCCCGGGACAAGTTTAGTCTCGAAGTGTTGCCGTATGCTAGTACTCTGTATGATTTGAAGAATCTTTACGGAGATGGTCTTGAGTTCCGGTCACATGGGGAAAGTTTCCTGGATTTGTTTCAGTCCCGGTTTCGCCCAAATGGGTTATACCTATTAGATGAGCCGGAAGCACCCCTTTCCCCGTTAAAGCAACTGTCATTAATTTCGATGCTCATGGAAATGGTTAAGGAGAACTCCCAATTTATCATCGCTACTCATTCTCCGATTTTGATGGCACTTCCTGATGCAGAAATCTTTTGTTTGGATAATGGGGAGATGAAACTGGTTGATTATCAGGAAGTGGAACATGTCCGGTTAACGAAATCCTTTTTGGAGGATCCAGAGCGGTATTTACGCCACTTATAGTGAAATTTCTTGTGGAAGTGGGGGAAGGGAATCGAAACGAAACGACTAGTGTAAATGTTAACGAAAGAGGGGATTCTGGTGCACATTCCGAGAAGCGGGATCAGGCATCTGTTATGGTCACCCACAAAAAACTGTTACATAGAAAAGGGAGTGAATAATCTACTAAGGAAAGTTATAAGTATAAAGAGAGGACAACGATAACATAAACGGTAATTATATATGAAATTTCTAACTGCCAACACAGCAGGTGGTATATTTTACCAACAACATAAAACAGAGTCTTTTTATCACCATAACACCCGAAAAATTAAAATAAATAATATTTATATTAATTAATAATAATTATAAATAAATCAAATATACATTTAACTATAAAACCCCACTAAATCAACTTTAATTCACAATAAAAAATGACTACCCTACACTAAACACTATATGTATAGTTTTTAACATAGTAATCAGAGAATTTAGAATAATATAGAATTAATGTCACCACTTTGTTATAATTTGACTTGAGTTACGTTTTCACAAAGCTTCACCAGTTTAATTAATATGGAGGGGAGTGAACATATGGAGCTGGGAGTTTATTTTACCAACTATATTTATGTAATCGTATTTATGCTTTTAGGGGTTGCACTTCCAGTCGGGGCGCTCACGTTTGGCCGTTTGCTCAGGCCGAATAATCCGTACGATCGAAAACTTTCAACCTATGAAAGTGGGATCGAACCGGAGGGAGATGCTCAAGTAAGGTTTCACGTGGCGTACTACATAGTTGCGCTTGAATTCGTCATTTTTGACGTTGAAACCGTTTTCTTATACCCGTGGGCCATGGCTCTAGGCGAGCTGGGCTGGGTAGGTCTTAACGGAGGATTGATATTTATTGCTATCCTTGGGTTAGGACTTGCATATTCTTGGAAAAAGAAGGTGCTAGAATGGAACTAAAAGGTTTTCAAGAATCGGAACAGTATGATCCTCGCGTCATGCAGGACATCAACAGAAGTGTCTTTTTTACAAAAGTAGAACAATTAAAGGCGTGGTCCAGAACAAGATCCCTATGGCCACTGACATTTGGTCTTGCCTGTTGCGCCATCGAAATGATGGGTACTGGGGCAGCACGTTACGACTTTGACCGGTTTGGTGTCATATTCCGTGCATCTCCACGTCATTCAGATGTCATGATCGTTGCAGGGACAGTGACTGCAAAAATGGCACCAGTTTTAAGAACTCTATATGATCAAATGCCGGAACCAAAATGGGTGATTTCCATGGGATCCTGTGCAACCTGCGGTGGACCATACAAAGAAGCTTACAGCGTGTTAAATGGTGTAGACAAAATTGTACCAGTTGACGTGTATGTTCCAGGGTGCCCTCCAACGCCACCTGCCTTACTTGATGGTGTAGATTTGCTTCGAGAAAAGATTCGTAAAGAAGCAAAAGGAGAGAAGGTGACGGATCAATGAGCCAAGAAGTGTTAGATTTGGTCGTGGAAAAAGTTCATGGTTTCCTTGGGGAAGAGGTTCTTGCCTTTGAAGAACCGGAGCCGCCGGCAGAAGAACCGGAGGAAGAAGAAAAGCCTGCAAGAAGAAAGAAGCCAGAGCCAAAGGTGGAAAAACCTGCGGATCTTAACTTTGGCAGACCAATGATTATTCTCGACAGTAAAAAGTGGACGTTAGAACTTGCAAAAATGTTCCGCGATGATGAAGAGTTACAATTTGATTTCCTTTCCTGTGTTACAGGTGTTGACTATGAAGAACATATGGAAGTGATCTATAACTTTTATTCTACGACGAAGGACCACTACTTATATGTGAAAGTCAAAACACCTCGTGATAATCCTTCCGTTGTTTCTGTGGAACCACTATGGAAAGCAGCGGATTATATGGAACGGGAAACGTATGACTTATTTGGAATTGATTTTCCTGGACACTGGAATTTGCGAAGAATTCTCCTTCAGGATGACTGGGAAGGTCACCCACTAAGGAAGGATTACATTACTGACAAGAAAGCGCTAGGTTTGGACTAAAGGGGGTGCTACTTGAATGTCGATTAAAACGGAAGAAATGGTCTTAAATATGGGTCCGCAACATCCCAGTACACACGGTGTATTCCGATTAAAACTCCATGTGAATGGGGAAACAATCACAAAGGCTGAACCTGTAATGGGATACTTGCATCGAGGATCTGAAAAACTAGCAGAGAACTTCATTTATACACAGTTTATACCATATACAGATAGACTGGATTACTTAAATGCCATGACCAATAACTACATTTATTGTGCAGGGGTGGAAAAGTTACTAGATTGGGAGATTCCAGAACGTGCCGAGTACCTTCGGGTTATTACGATGGAACTAAACCGAATTGCCAGTCACCTTGTATGGTGGGGAACATACTTATTGGACATCGGTGCATTAAGCCCGTTCCTATACGCTTTCCGTGATCGTGATATATGTTTAGACCGGCTGAATGAAATTAGTGGTGCCAGGATGACATTTAACTACATGCGGATTGGCGGCGTAAAGTGGGATGCACCAGACGGATGGATTGAGAAAGTAAAGGAATCTGTAAAAGAGTTAAGGGAAAATATAGCGGAATATGATCGACTTGTTACAGGTAATGAAATTTTCCGGGCACGTACCATTGGTGTCGGTAAACTCACAAAAGATCAAGTTATCAATTGGGGACTTAGCGGACCAATAGCAAGGGGAAGCGGCGTGAATGTGGACCTTAGAAAAACGGAGCCGTATTCCATTTATGACCGCTTTGATTTTGATGTCCCAACAAGAGAAGAAGGGGACGTATTCGCCCGTTACAAAGTAAGAATTGCCGAAATGCACGAATCTCTTAAAATTATTGAGCAGGCATGTGAACAAATTCCATCAGAAGGGGACATCATTCATAAAAAAGGTGCCAGGATTATGATGATTAAACCTCCTGCAGGGGAAGCGTATACCCGTGCGGAAGCTTCGAAAGGGGAAATTGGTGTTTATGTGGTAAGTAACGCAAAAACCAAACCTTATCGAGTGAAACTTCGCCGCCCTTCCTTTGTAAATGTATCCATATTACAGGATATGCTCGTCGGGGAAAACATACAAAACCTGGTTGCCATCTTCGGTAGTCTCGATGTTGTACTCGGGGAGGTTGATGCATAATGATGGATCTGATTTGGATTATTCTATATGCAGTTATATTATTGGGCGCTCTTTTAGGTGCTGTAACTTATGCCATTCTATTTGAGCGTAAAGTAATAGGATACATGCAAGTCCGTCCAGGTCCAAACAGACATGGACCATGGGGATTATTACAAACAATTGCAGATGTTATGAAACTATTAATGAAAGAGGATATTATTCCAACTGCTGCCGACAAGAAAGTATTTATTTTAGCACCAGTTATTGCGTTTGTACCCTCTTTTGCCATCTTTGCTACCATCGCCTGGAGCGAAAACATTTATGGTGCAGATTTGAACATTGGAGTTTTATATTTCATCGGAATCTCTTCCATCACCACACTTGGGGTTTTAATGGGTGGATGGAGTTCTAATAATAAATATTCCTTACTTGGTGCAATCCGTGGAGTAGCACAAGTAATCAGTTATGAGATTCCACTTGTACTATCCATCATCGGTGTTGTTATCTTAGTAGGTTCTTTAAACTTTAGAGATATTGTATTCTATCAACAGGAAATTGGCATGTGGCTGATTATTCCTCAATTCTTGGCTTTCATTGTATATATGATCTCAGCAATTGCGGAATTGAACCGTTCGCCATTCGATTTGCCTGAGGCGGAATCAGAACTTGTCTCAGGGTATCATACGGAATTCTCAGGATTCCGGTTCGCATTCTTTATGCTGGCCGAGTACGTTTATGCCATTGCTATTTCTGCACTGGCCACAACATTATTCCTCGGTGGCTGGTTAGGACCGGCCTTCTTGCCAGGAATCGTCTGGTTCTTGTTAAAAATGTGTTTATTTATGTTCTTCTGGTTCTGGCTGCGCGCCACATTACCGCGTGCCCGTGTGGACCACTTGATGGGCTTCGGTTGGAAAGTGCTCATCCCGTTAGCATTATTGAACATTGTGATAACGGCGATCATTAAAGTGTGGATGGGGTGATAAAATGTTTCGATTACTAAAAGGATTCGGTATTACACTGAACTATTTCAGGAAGAGGAAAGTGACAATCCAATACCCTGAAGAAAAAGTAGCTATGCCGGAACGTTTTCGTGGTATTCATCGTTTTTTCCCAGACAAGTGTATCGTCTGTGACCTGTGCGTCAAAGTATGCCCCACAGATGTTATCACATTGACTGGTAAAAAGAGCGAAGAAAATCCGAAGAAAAAAATTATTGATACGTATAACATCGATTTTCAAGGCTGTATTCTTTGTGACTTCTGTACAGAGGTTTGTCCTACGGATGCCATCGTTATGACAGCCCGATACGATAACTTGAGTTCTTTCAACCGCTCAACCCATTTCAAGGATATTGAATGGCTCACGAATAACCATGCTTATGGATATTACGAGGAGTCTGAACCGGCACCAGAAGCAGGAAGAAGAGGTGAAGTGAAGTGATCGAACTAAACACTCAACTAGTCTTCTTTCTCATTCTAGCAATCATTGCTATCGCTTGTGCCGTGATGGTGATCATCCTTAAAAAGATCTCCCATCGAGTCCTCTCCATGGCGTTCTGTTTCTTTGCTATCGCAGGACTTTACTTTCTGTTAAGAGCAGAATTTATTGGGATCATTCAGATTATGGTATACGTTGGCGCCCTTTCGATCCTGTTCATCTTCGGTATGATGATGACAGATCACAAATCGGTAGGATTCGGTCCGGAACGGAAGAAAATTCATAAGGTCCTAAGCTTCATCGGTGTGGGAACTCTCCTTGGTTTCATGCTTTATGGAATTTTAGGAATGAATCTCCAGCCGAGCGATGAGCAATTCATAGGATCTGCGGAAGCAATTGGAATTCAAGTTTACGGACATTATGTTATTGCCCTCCAAGCCGCTGGTATTCTTCTATTGGCAGCACTTATTGGAGCGATTGTCCTAGCGCGGAAGGAGGCGGAATAATATGGTCCCTGTTGAGTTATTTTTAGCCCTTGGTGCCATTTTGTTTTGCATCGGACTGTACGGAGTGTTGACAAGAAGACATCTCGTCATCGTCCTTGTCTGTATTGAATTAATGTTGAATTCAGTCAACATCAATTTAATTGCTTTCTCCAGTATCGGGCCATTTGCCAATATTACAGGCCAAGTTTTCACACTGTTCGTCATAACTCTCGCTGCCGCAGAAGCAGCAGTCGGTTTAGCGATATTGATCGCATTATACCGTAACCGAGAATCCATTGACGCTATCAAACAAGACTTGTTGAGATGGTAGGTGACGGAGCTAGACACCAAAACCATCTTACAAGAGATTAATTGAGGAAAAGGTGATGGTATGATACAAAATGCCTGGTTAATCCCGGTTTTTCCGCTTATCGCCTTCATCATCCTGTTATTCTTCGGAAACGCCTTGAAGGAGAAATCCTCCTATGTGGGAATAACAGCTATGGCCCTGTCGTTCATCTTATCAGTAATCGTTTTAGTTGAACGGATTGGTGGAGAAACCTATACATTTACATTGAATTGGATCACATTTGGAGACAGTACGATCACGATGGGTTATGAAGTAACCCCCCTGAACGCTATGATGCTGATTGTCGTGACGGTCGTGAGTTTACTCGTACACATCTTCTCCAGAGAATACATGCACGAAGACAAACGAATTAATGTGTTTTACTCATACTTAGGACTATTTTCATTTTCCATGCTCGGCCTTATTCTCTCGCCGAATATCTTACAGCTATTTATCTTCTGGGAGCTGGTCGGTCTTTGTTCCTTCCTGTTAGTGGGATTCTGGTATTTCAAGCCGGAAGCGGCAGCAGCGGCAAAAAAGGCGTTTTTAACCACTAGAATCGGGGACGTGGGGCTTTTAATAGGTCTTGTACTCCTGTTCAACGCTACTGGAAGCTTCGAATACGGTGCGATCTTCAGCGCAGTGGAAGCAGGACTTGTAAATGACACAATGGTCACTATCATTGCAATATGTATCTTCCTTGGAGCTGTTGGTAAATCAGCACAATTCCCGCTCCATGTCTGGTTACCGGATGCGATGGAAGGTCCAACTCCAGTTTCAGCCTTAATCCATGCTGCAACAATGGTTGCTGCCGGGGTTTACTTAGTTGGAGTGATGTATCCATTATTCTTAGTATCATCGACAGCCATGACGATCGTTGCTTATACAGGAGCAATCACTGCATTTTTCGCAGGGACGATCGCCCTTGTAAACACAGATATAAAACGAATACTAGCTTATTCCACCGTCAGCCAATTAGGATTTATGATGCTAGCATTAGGGACAGGGGGATACGTTGCAGGATTATTCCATCTCACAACGCACGCCTTCTTCAAAGCCCTTCTATTCTTAGGTGCCGGAAGTGTAATCTTTGCATTGCATCACCGTCAGGACATCCGAAAGATGGGTGGATTATGGGGACGTATGAAATGGACTTCCATTACCTTCTTAATTGGGGCGCTTGCCATTGCAGGGGTACCGCCGTTAGCAGGATTCTGGAGTAAAGAAGTCATTTTAGCAGCGGTTTGGTCAAATGGGGATATGTTCCTCTTCATCCTTGCTGTGATTACTGCTCTGATGACAGCGTTTTATATGTTCCGTCTCTTCTTCAAAGCCTTTACGGGAGAATTTAGAGGAGATCATGAACCACATGGGGAGAACTCCAAACTCATGACGGTTCCACTTGCTGTACTGGCATTTTTGGCAATTGTTGCTGGATTTGTGAATACACCATTTGGATTTTATTTGGAAGACTTCTTGTTGCAGGGCCTCAATGTGGGATATCAAGCTCACGGGGAAATGTGGTTAGTGGGACTTTCCATCGGTATTGCTGTTGTTGGGATTGGGCTTGCGTACTTAATGTACGGGAAAAAAGTTATCTCTTCCGAAGCAATCCGTTCCAAAGTACCTGCTGTACACAAACTTTTACTTAATAAATACTACATGGATGAATTATACCAAAAGGTATTTGTTCAACCGACTGTCGCTATTGGAAAATTCTTCTGGGAAGTGGACAAAGGCGTCGTAGATGGAATCGTCAACTTCGTGGGTCGGGCAACGCGTTTATCTGGCCGTACCTTCGCGAAACGCCATGATGGCCAGTTGCAGACTTATGGACTTGTAACACTTATCGGAGGAATTGCCGTAATCGCAGTAGCCTTCGTGCTAAGGGGGTATTTCGGATGATCGCAAACATACTCACATTGCTCGTCTTCTTACCATTAGCCGGAGCGCTGTTGATCTTCACTATTCCAAATGAAAATAAAAATGTCATCCGTTCAATAGCAACGGCAACGTCACTTGTTGCATTGCTTATATCCCTCATCGTTTGGGCTAATTTTGACCGTGGGGCATCTGGACTGCAATTTGCCCAACTAGTTCAGTGGATTGACATTGGCTTTTTACAACTTAACTATGAAATAGGTATTGATGGGTTATCGATGCCACTTCTAGTTTTAACAACTGTTGTAACAGCACTTGCGATTTTCGCTTCTTTCTCCATTGAAAATCGGGTGAAAGAATTCTATATCTGGACGATGGTTCTACTAACTGGTATGCTTGGTGTCTTTGTGGCACTTGACATGTTCCTATTCTTCCTATTCTTTGAATTAACCCTCATTCCAATGTTCTTTATCATTGGTATCTGGGGAGGAAAGGAAAAGGTGTATGCTTCCTTTAAGTTCTTAGTATATACCGGCTTAGGTAGTGCCGTGATGTTCATCACGTTTATCGTAATGTTTTTCAAAGGGGCTCAGGCAAGTGGAGAAGCGACCTTTAGTATGATTCAGCTTGCTGAAGTTTTCGCAAATCCTGCAAATCCTGAAGTACTTACTTCTGGTGTCCGTGCTGCCCTGTTCTTAGCACTATTCGTGGCCTTTGCTGTAAAATTACCGGTCTTTCCATTCCATACGTGGTTGCCTAACGCTCACGTGGAGGCGCCAACAGCAGCAAGTATGATCCTTGCCGGTGTTCTCTTAAAAATGGGTGGTTACGGATTAATCCGTATCGGTGTGGGTATTTTCCCGGATCAGGCAACACGATTCGCCTTATTAATCGCCATTCTCGGGGTGGTAAACATCATCTATGGTGCATTACTTGCCCTTGTTCAAACCGATTTAAAACGACTTGTGGCCTTTTCAAGTATCAGTCACATGGGAATCGTGCTCGTTGGAATTGCATCTTTCACTGCATCGGGAATGCAAGGAGCTATCTTCCAACTCGTCTCCCATGGTTTTATTTCCGCCCTTCTCTTCTTCATGGTCGGAGCGATTTATGAACGTACAAAAACAAGAACGATTTCCGAGCTTGGTGGGCTTTCCAAATCCGTTCCAGTTCTAGCTGGTTTTACATTAGCAGCAGCAATGGCTTCTGTGGGACTTCCTGGATTATCAGGATTTGTCAGTGAATTACTTGCTTTCATCGGTGTCTTTGGAGCATCTGCTGAAATCCTTCCTGCCGCAAAAACCATTGGTGTTATTGCAGGAATTGGTATTATTCTTACAGCAGCTTACCTCTTGTGGGCAATGCAACGAACCACGTTCGGACCGATGGATGAAAAATACAGCGGGCTGCCGGACGCCCGTCCATTGGAATACATTCCAATGATCGGTCTATTAGGATTCAGCATTCTCATCGGGGTATACCCGAATATCCTAAGCGACGTCATTAACATTACAGTACTCGACATCTTGTCGAAGATAGGGGGTTAAAGACATGCTGTCAGCTTTTGATGCCAACTGGTCTTTAATGACTCCGGAAATCGTATTATTATGCTTGGCACTTTTGATTTTCACAATCGATTTTATGACTGGGATAAAGGGAAGTAAGCCATTCCTTGGCCGATTAAGCATTATATCATTATTGATTACGGCTATCCTTGTTGTTTTAACAAACAATGTCAGTGGTAACATCGCCCAAGTATTCATCGTCGATAAATTTGCGATGATTTTCAAACTAATCATTTTAGTTGGTGTGGCATTTGTAATTACCATTAGTATGCACTACTTAGAGAAAAATAGTGATGTGTATCAAGGGGAATTTTATTCCTTATTACTCTTTGCCACATTAGGAGCCATGATTATGGTTTCCTCTGCAGACTTGATTACATTATTTGTTGGTCTGGAATTACTCAGTATTTCATCCTACTGTCTTGCTGGATTTAAAAAGCGGAACAAAAAATCCACAGAGGCAGCGATCAAGTACGTTATCCTCGGTGGGGTGGCATCCGCCTTTATCCTGTATGGAATGTCATTCCTTTATGGTCTCACTGGAACGACAGGTATTCTAGAAATCGGACGGGATCTCGGTGCTCTATATGACCAATATCCTTTTATCATCATGATGAGCCTCTTGTTTATGCTCGTCGGTTTCGGATTTAAGATTTCCATTGTTCCATTCCATATGTGGGCACCTGACGTGTACGAAGGTTCACCTACACCAGTGACTGCCTTCTTGTCAGTAGTATCTAAACTGGCTGCATTCGGCCTAGTATTACGTATGTTTATCATTGCCTTCGGAAGTATTTTTGATGAATGGAGCTTCCTACTGGCGATTTTCGCAGCATTAACGATGATTATCGGAAACTTCATTGCCCTTACACAGAAAAATGTGAAACGACTGATGGCGTACTCTGGTATAGCGCAAGCAGGTTACTTAGTAGTACCCCTTGCTACGACACTTACTCCAGACATCACCATGAGTATCATCGCATTTTACGGTATTGCCTATGTGATGATGACATTAGGGGCATTTGCCGTAATCACCCTCGTAACAGAGAGTGCCGGCAAAGAAGATATCTCAAGTTTCAATGGCCTGTATTACCGTTCACCGTTTATGGCGATCGCCATGACCGTCTTCTTAGTATCCTTGGCTGGTCTGCCGATTACTGCCGGGTTCTTCGGTAAAGTGTACATCTTTATCGGTGCCGTAACGGGAGGAATGATCTGGCTTGCAGTCATTATGATTGCCACTAGTATCGTAAGTTTCTTCTATTACTTCGGTATCATTAAACAAATGTACATGAATGAACCGAACGAGAATGATGAAGTATTAAATCCGCCACTTAGCCTGTCAGTGATGGTCACAGTAGCGGTTACCGTAACACTTTTCTTGGGATTCTTCCCAGGATTAGTAACAAAATACTTTAACAGTTTCCACTGGTTCTTCTAAAGATTCCATTCCATCTGGAAAACGGAGTATATGTGAGTGAAGGAAAGCTAATTGTCCATAATGGATAATTGGTTAGCCTTCACTTTTTTTATTAAGGCTATGTTAAAGGCTAATGTTGATTTTTTAATAGGATGATTTTTAGCGAAATTTACGACTACTGTCTCTTCCTCTGCGAGCAAATGCTCCGAGG
>NZ_JAHQCS010000017.1 GCF_019042215.1 Evansella tamaricis
TACTCGCTGCGGGGCACTTCGGAAGTGACAACCGAAGTCAAAGAGCGGACTTCTACTACTTCTTCGAATTCGCTGTCCAACGAGCGTTTACTTCAGTGGCAGCACGCGAGCGATGCTGACCCTTCGAGTTAGCTTCGAGTTGCCTCAACGGACAGGACGTCCTAATATCGGGCATGCCACAGGACGTGGCGTCCTGCCCGATGGACGGATATACTCCAGAGCGATGCTTGTAGAGGAAGAGGCACTGCCCTACGCTCGTGACCATAGGCGCTTGCGCTTTTCTTAATGATAGTATACTTTTAGGCAGTGAATTGATTAACCTACTATACACTAGATTGGTTTAAGTGGTGTTAATAGAGATCCTATGATATTTTTAAATTACAAAAAATTCTTATGTTATATATGTGAATGGGGGACATTTGATGATGGAAGAGAATGGTTATCCTATGATCTCTACTAAGAGACTAGTAATAGCTTATATATTAAGTGTTGTCACCGTATTTCTAACCTTTTCCGGATTTCTACTACTAGTATTATTTCCATTGGCCATTGTGGTCGGTATTGCAGGGTGGGTCATTTCCAATAATCAAAGGAAAATAGCAAAGGCGCAGAATGATAAAGTGCCTGTCATTGTTTTAGCAGCATTCATCATGAATATATTGGCTACCATTTTTGCTGTTGTTATGAATATTTTTTATATTTTGCTCTTATTCTTTTTTTCATTTACGTAAATGTTTGGAAGGAGAGTATGTGTTGTAGAGGTCGCACATGTACTAAACAAACCAGCTAATAAGAAAAAGGCCAAGGATCCTCATCCTTGGCATCTTCCAGTTGCTTCATAATACGATTGTTTTTACGCTGCACGTTCCTTCAAGGCAGCTTGAATTTCAGAGCGTTTCTTCTCATCAATACTATAGAAATTGATATTTACCATTGCCGCAATCAGAATGATAGCCGGTATTACTGCAGTAGCGATTAAAATACCTGTTAAGGAAGTGGAAGATTGAGCCTGGTTTGCCACAAATCCCGACTGGGATAATACGAGTCCGGGAACAGCTCCACCTAACGCCATACCACATTTGAAGAAGAATCCAATCATGGAATAGATTAATCCGCTCAAGCGTTTGCCTGTAACGTATTCCCCATACTCAACTGTTTCTGGAATTAGCGCCCACATGAAGGCACCGGCTGTTAATGTTCCAATTGCTGTTACCACGCGGGAAACCAAAATGAGTTCGATCATAGTCGGTGGAATCAGCAACAGGGATAAGGTCCCGATAATACTCAGTAGTAGAGATATATTCAAAAGTGCCTTTTTCCCTATTTTTCTATTAATGGTTGGTATTAAAGGGATACACAGAAAGGCTGGTAAGGATCCTAATACTGTATATAATCCCACGAGATCTTCGCGCCCTAGATTATAGGTTACAAAATAGACCCCAATGGAGTTACTGATGGAGTTTACTCCAAAGATTAGGACAAAGAAAATGCTTAAAACGACTAATGGACGATTTTTTCTAAATTGCTCAAAGATATCTGTGAATTTTACTTTTTCATTATTAATCGGTTTAACTCGTTCCTTAGTACTGAAAAAACAGAATAACAATAGTAATGCACCGACTATACCGATGATTCCCATTGTCATTTGCCAGCTTCGAGTTGGACTGGCGAATTCCCCAAAATAGTTGGATAGAAACGGTATAAAGTAGGCAACGATCACACCACCTAAGTTTGCAAAAATCATTCGTACGGAAGTGAGGCTAACGATTTCATTATTATTATTCGTAATCGCAGGTGTTAAGGCGGCATATGGAACATTGACAAACGTATAAACGATAGAAAGTCCGACATAGGTAATGTAAGCATAGATGAGCTTACCGCCCTCGGAAAAATCAGGTGTCGTAAAGCATAGAAATGCTAAACCTGCAAATGGTATGGCCCAAACGAGAAGGTACGGACGGAACCGGCCAAATCTTGTATTGGTTTTGTCTACCAATGACCCTACCATTGGGTCTGTGATGGCATCTATTAACCGTACAACAAGAAACATCGTTGCTGCAGCACCAGGTGAAATACCATAAATATTTGTATAAAAGAATAGCAAATAAATAGAGGTTGTTTGATAGATTAAGTTACTGGCTAAATCACCGGAAGCGTAGCCAATTTTTTCCCTCATTCCAATTCGAGGGTTTGCAGGTTGTGCAGGTATGTTGCTCATCGTTGTCATCTCCTAAGTTCTATTATGTCTGCAGTTCCTAATGGATTAGCTGGAAAAATCCTGCCTGTTCCTTTGAAAAAAGACTGACATCATGTTGTTAAGCGGATACAAAACAAATTTGTTCACTTTTTAACATAGAGTTAACAGTAACACTTGTTTCTAGGTCCCTTCAACAGATTTAGCCATGGTGTTAAATTTCTTCAGTAAACAGTATAGTTTTTATAGTGCTTCACAGGTAGGTACACTCATGATCTTATACTAAACTATTTTTTTCTGAAGAAAATGATGGGTCATCTCTATACAAATTCCTAATTCTAAAGTACTATCGTAATAACGGGAAATTTGTCATATATTGTCTCTTAAGAGAGTCGAGAGTTTACTGATGTTGAATTGGAGATTACCTTTCCCCTTTCAAAATTATTGGGTTAGGATGAAAGTGTATGGACATTGGAAAAGAGTTGTTTGTTAATCTTTCTATATTAATATCTTTATTGTTTGTATATAGCCAAATTTCAAAGAATAACCCTTTAAATCGATCCTCATCTATGAAAACGAAAGTTCTTGCAGGGGTAATGGCCGGGACGTTAGGCATCATTCTTTTGGAGTTTAGTATGCCCATCGGAGAAATGGTTGTGGACTTCCGATTTATTCCACTGGCAATTGTAGCTTATTATGGCGGTGCGGTACCAACAATTATTACCACGATCATCCTAGTTATTGGTGCTATTTTTAGGAGCCGGTTCTGTGACTTACTTTGCGGTTCTTGTAACTATCGCTGTTGGTATTTGTATTGGAGTTATTTCCACATCAAAACTCCCTAAAGGTTGGAAAGTATTTTTTCTGGTGACTTTTTGTAATTTGCATATTACGATTATGGCCAATATTGTACTGAGGGGCTATGATCAACTTTTGACTTTGGAAATCATTTATTGGATTCTTACTTATATTGCCGGATATACTTCTTTCTATTTAATTGAGTACTTGCGAACCTCCAATATGCTTTTAAAAAAGTATAAAGAGGAGGCTATCGTGGATTACTTAACGGGTCTTAATAACTATAGAAGCTTTAATTCCATGTATGGAGTGATTTTGACTAATGCAATTAATAAGGGAGAGCAACTTTCGGTTTTATTCATTGATATCGATCATTTTAAGAAAGTAAATGATACATACGGTCATCCTGAAGGGGATATTGTACTAAAAAAACTAGGAGAATTACTGAAAAGTAATACGAGGTCCTATGATATTGTTTCACGAAACGGTGGAGAGGAATTCTCTGTGATATTGTTGGATTTACCATTGGAAAATGCCGCTAATGTAGGCGAGAAACTTAGGACAATCATTGAGGGAACTTCATTTGAATTATCAGACGGCACCATCATTCACATTACGGTTTCCGTAGGTGTTGCCAATTATCCGACTACAACAGCAGATCCAGACAATTTGCTCGTGGATGCGGACAAGGCATTATATAAGGCAAAAAAGGCAGGGCGAAATATGGTGATAGTGAAGGAATAGAAAATACTAGTGAGCATAAAAATACTAGTGCTATTTTACTAATCCTTATGATATAGTATTCTGTAAGAATCAGAGTTTTTGGTAATCTTCTGAACAGGGAAATTGATAGTGATGGAGGGATTTTTGAATGAGTGGTTTTCTGCCGATAATTATTGTTATTGCTGTTTTTGGGATTATTATAAAAATGGTAAGTAATGACCGTGGGTCTGATTACTATAATAATGAGAGCCTTAAAAGGGAGCATAAGTATCAAGAGAACTACCTGAATATAAATCCATTGAAGAAGAGTCAACAGCAGATGCAAAGACTCCATCAGCAACAGATATTAATGGAAGAAAACAGGAGGTTTATGGAAGAATCTGATCGCCAAATGAACGACTTCATGGATCAGCAAGATCAGCAAAATCATATCCGTTAAAAATAAAATCATCACGCTCACTTTAAAAAAGTGATTAGTGGATTGGATTCTCATACAAAAGCAAACGGCAGATGTTCCTTTTTAGCAGGTAAGAAAGGAAGAGCCAAATGACATTATCTAAAAACAGCCTGATTTGATTGTTAGGGTGTTTTTTTGGTATGAACTATAAAATTCCCTAGATGCTGAATTGGATTCTATTCGTCATGAACTATAGAGTTTTTCAAATATTCCATAAAGAAAGGTGAACCTTATGAATCACAGGAAATATATTTATCTAATTTGTCTGGTAATATTCTTTGCAAATGTCATTGTGGGTTGCGGTCAAAAAGAGGAAGCGGTAAAGGAAGCAGAAACCCTTCCACAGCAAGGAGTAGAAGAGGTTTTGGCAGGTGATAGGGAAAAGTTGGAAGAAGAATCGGATACTTTGGAAGATGAAGTGGAAAATGGGGATACAGTGGACTGGGAAACTACCCCAACCACTCCTGAAGATATTGCCGGAGTTTGGATGGGAGAACGGGATGGTTTGGGCATCTACTTTTATGAAAATGGAAGAGGAGACATCGCTTTTTCTGATAATCATGAACGCCTCTATTTGCATTTTGTGAGGTATAGTGAGAATGGTACCGCTTTGGAGTTAGAAATTGATACGTCGTTACATTGGGAAGAACACGATCCTTTTTCCATCTTGGTAAAGAGGAGTGGAACGGATACGATCGAGATTATGATTGGAAATGTGACTAAAACGTATGTGAGATCTTCTGATGAAGAGGTTTTTCCGCTGAATCTTAACTTTGAAGATGAACGGTTTGGCCACCGTGATCAGGAAGCTACGGACAGGCAGGTAGCCCATCTGGAAGAAACGCTCCAAACCCTTTCGGACAATGACATACTGATAGGAACCGTGTTTAATTCTTTCGATTATAGAAACGAAGTGTTCACGTATTTGGATTATGTGGGATCGAGTACCGATGTGGAGACGGTTCGCACTGCGATTCTGAATAAAGTCATTGAAATGAACCTGTTAGTAGATAAGTATAAATGGGTGAATAGTTTTACAGTTAATACTTACTTGAATCATGGAGTAACAGGTGAGACGGAACGGGATAAACAGGTGAATGCCCTTACTCCATCACGAGAAGGGAATCAGGGAAATCAAGCGTTTCAAATTTCTACGGATAGCGAAGATCGATGGATATTAAGTAAAAAACGGTTATCAGTCGATGATCTCCCTGGATATGTCACTCATTTTGGTGGAGTTGAACCTTTCCTGACAAAGAGGGACAGGGATATAAGTAGGAAATATCCATTGTATGAATATCAGAATATGGGGCCACTAACGGTACTATTGGAGTCATTTGTGGAAGGAATATCATCTGATGTGCAGGAAGTGCTGGATGAGAATAGCCAAATATTAGAAGCTTCTTATGTGAAAAATATTATAGGCGTTTGGCAACATTATCCCGAGGAATTGTACTATGAAATTACTTTTGATGAATTCGGAGGAATGATTTATAATCGTCAATCAGGTTTCGGCTATGGCTTTACAATTAGAGAAGAAACGGATGCAAGCATTGAAATTTCCTTCAGTGATCAGCGATGGAACATAGTACGTGAAGGGGACGAATTGAAAGTGACAAAATCGAATGGGGTAGAAATTACACTAATAAAAAGATAAGTAAGAGACATACATTGTCATATGTCTAAATAATTCATTTCAAACAGAGGAAGGGTTTTTGACACCCTTCCTCTATTTTTGGAATGGCTATGTTAAAGGCTAATGTTGATTTTTTAAATAGGATGATTTTTAGCGAAATTTACGACTACTGTCTCTTCCTCTGCGAGCAAATGCTCCGA
>NZ_JAHQCS010000003.1 GCF_019042215.1 Evansella tamaricis
GAGCGCAGCCATTGCCATACAAATAAAAGGAACTGAAAAAGTGGTTTTAAACTTTTTCAGTTGCTTCTTAATCGCTGCGGGGCACTTCGGAAGTGCCAACCGAAGTCAAAGAGCGGACTTCTAGTTGTCATTCCTGCACTGCCCTACGCTCGTGACCATAGGCGCTTGCGCTTTTCTTATTGTCTAGCTCCACCGCCTACTCGCTGCGGGGCACTTTGTAAGTGATCTTAGGCGCTTACGCTTTTCTTATAATATGATAATATGATGGTTATGTGACAGTTAAACTAAAATTAATTACTCAATATATTAGACGTACTAAGATTAAAAATGTTTCATGATTTTTACAAAAATGATAAAAAAATTACGGTGAGGAAGGATAATATAATGAATCCAATCAAGGAGATCATTGTTGTAGAAGGAAAAAGTGATACAAATGTATTAAAAGCAATTATTCCGTGCGATACAATCGAAACAAATGGCTCAGCAGTACATGAGGAAGTGATTTCACAAGTGAGACTAGCGAAAGAGAGAAGAGGGGTAATTATTTTTACGGATCCTGATTATCCTGGGGAGAAAATAAGAAAAAAAATTGAAGATGCTGTACCAGGTTGTAAACATGCATTTCTTCCGAAATCTGCAGCTATTGATATACGTAAAAAGAAAGTAGGTGTGGAGCACGCATCAAAAGAAGAGATTTTAAAAGCATTACATAATGTGAAGGTGTCAATAATGGAGGAATTCCCATCAGAGATTACAAAGGATGATTTATACTCAGCGGGATTAATTGCTGGTACAGGGGCGAAAGAGAAAAGGGAAAAACTAGGGGATATTTTAAAAATAGGATACACAAATGGTAAACAGTTGTGGAAACGATTAATTCAATTCCAAATTACTAAATCGGAGTTTGAGAATGCTTTACACCAGATAAGTAGGGAGTTAGAAAATGATGAATGAAAAAGACATCGCTACACCGAAAAGAACGAAACAAATTTTGGATAAGTACGGTTTTTCATTTAAGAAAAGCCTAGGGCAAAATTTTCTCATTGATACGAATATCCTCCGCCGAATAGTGGATACAGCAGAACTTACAGATAATACTGGAGTTTTAGAAATAGGTCCCGGGATAGGTGCTTTAACAGAGCAAATTGCCAGGAGGGCAAAAAAGGTTGTTGCATTTGAAATCGACCAAAGACTTTTACCCATCTTGAAGGAAACATTATCACCGTATGAACATGTGAACATCATTCATCAGGACGTTCTTAAATCCAATGTAAAGGAAGTTATTGAAGCAGAATTTGATAAAGGACAAGATCTTGCAGTTGTTGCAAATCTTCCATACTACGTAACCACACCCATCCTTATGAAATTGTTGGAAGAGAAACTTTCTATTCGAACAATAGTTGTCATGATACAGAAAGAGGTAGCTGAACGGATTGCTGCTAAACCGGGGACTAAAGATTACGGATCGCTGTCTATCGCAGCACAATACTATGCTAAGGCTGAAACTGCCTTTATTGTTCCGAAGACGGTCTTCGTTCCTCAACCAAATGTAGACTCGGCTATACTTAAACTAACATTGAGAGAAGTGCCACCTGTGGATATTATGGATGAAGATTTCTTTTTTGAGGTTGTTAGGGCATCATTTACACAACGGAGGAAGACGATACTAAATAACCTTTCAAGCCATTTTGTAAATAGTTTTACAAAGAAAGATATGGAATCATGTTTAATGGAGGGGGAAGTGGACCCCAAGCGTAGAGGAGAGTCCCTTTCTATGGAGGAATTCGCAATACTAAGTAATCTCCTTCTAAAGAAAGGTATTGTGTAGCAAGTAAAGGCCTTTTTGCATAATTTATCGTGTGAGGAGGCGTCTGTCATGACTAGGATTAAAGTGGGTCAAATTGTTGGAAGGGCTTCATACAATTGTGACATTATTTTTCGTGTGAAAAATGTAGAAGGGGATGTAGCAGAATTATGCGGTGAGGACATGCGGCTTGTCGCAGATGCTCCAATTAATGATCTAGTAATTATTAAAGAACAAGATAGAAAAAAAATACAAATAAAACAAAAACAAAAAGAAGAAAACTGCTATCAGTTATTCCGTCAAGACCGAAAGCTGATAAGGGAACGAAGTGAATATGAAGTTACGTCAGGATATACAAAAAAGAACAGCTATTTCGAAGTTCCGGGAAAAGTCCTTCATCTTGATGGTGATCCAGTTTATTTAAAAAAATGCACCCAAGTATATGACCGTCTTGGAGTACCGGTTTATGGTGTTCATCTTCAAGAAAAAGAAATGCCATTACAAGTGGCATCTTTAATTGAGATGATTCGACCGGATATATTAGTCGTAACAGGGCATGATTCTTATTCTAAATCCAAGGGCGATGAAAAGGATTTAAAAGCTTACCGAAACTCAGGTCACTTTGTTGATACTGTAAAAGAGGCCAGAAAAGTAATACCGTATATGGATCACCTTGTTATCTTTGCAGGAGCGTGTCAATCCAACTTTCAATCGATACTAAAAGCTGGGGCTAATTTTGCCAGCTCACCAGATCGTATAAATATCCACGCACTAGATCCAGTATATGTGGTTTCTAAAGTGAGTCTAACACCTTTTATGGAGCGGGTTGGAATTTGGGATATTTTAAAAACCTCATTAACAGGGAAACAAGGGTTAGGTGGAGTCGAAACAAATGGAGCATTAAGGAGAGGCATGCCTCAATATATTGAAGAAGAATAAATGCAATGGAGCAATCGAAAAAATATTCGGTTGCTTCTATTGTTATTTGTCAAAAAAGATCAAAAATTAGCAGATCATAAGGAATCGATACAAAAAATAGCTACATAATTTTCTGATTTTAGTGCAACCTAAAAAATGTTTAAAAAACAGGAAAAATTAATTGACACAGAGGGTGAACCATTGTTATAATTTTAGTTTTGTTTGACGTGAATTACTATTTGTGTTATAATTAGGACAAGTGAGGTGTAGTGGATGGCTAAAACATTAATCGAGATTAAAAAGTCTCTAGATGAAAATGTAGGTAAAAGGATTACGATTCAAGCAAATGGCGGTAGACGGAAAATGATTGAGCGTAGTGGTTTATTGGAAGGAACGTATCCTTCTGTTTTTACCATTAAGCTTGACCAGGATGAATATGCAGTGGAACGTATTTCGTATAGCTATACAGACATTTTAACGGAGACAGTAAAACTCACTTTAGACGAAGACAGTTTGGTTCAGATGGAAGCTGTGGAAAAGGTATAATATATTATATTTGGAGCGATTACTCAAAAAATGATTAACTCTGAAATGAGTTTTTTTGGGTAATCGTTTCTTTATGTACATAAAAAATAAATTAAATGAAAACTACGAAACGAAAAACTTCCCTGACTTTCAGTGGCCTCGACTTACACCAACATTTTTTATTTGTATAATAAATGATAAAGGACATACTATATCATGTCGCATGAAATGGAAGGAGATGTTGCCGATGGCCAGAAGACGAGGAGTAATGTCAGATCGTTTTAAGGAAGAACTGGCAAAAGAACTTGGATTCTATGACACTGTCCAACGGGAAGGTTGGGGTGGCATAAGGGCGCGGGATGCTGGGAACATGGTAAAACGTGCCATAGAACTAGCTGAGCAACAGTTATCCAGCAACAAACAATAATGCGACAAGGTGCTGAGGGGAATTTTTACCTCAGCATTTTATTATGTTAAGGAAAAGTTTTTATTTATATAGGGTTTATCAAGTTGTAACAAGTTCATATTAAAGATATCTAGTATCGTATGACAACAAATGGTAAAATAACGGGAGTAGATTTTGCGTATTAAAGAAGCAGGTGAAGATAATGCAGATAAATGTAAAAGCTCCAGCAAAGATTAATTTAACATTAGACGTATTAAGAAAAAGAAAAGATGGTTATCATGATGTGGAAATGATAATGACTACAATTGATCTTGCAGATCGAATCCAATTAAATTCATTAGAAGAAGATCGGATTATTGTAGATGTGACTAAGGGATATGTCCCCTGTAATGATAAAAATCTAGCGTACCAGGCTGCCAAGTTACTAAAAGATCGTCTTGGTATAAAAAAAGGTGTTTCCATATTTATCGATAAGCAGATCCCCGTATCTGCAGGCTTGGCAGGAGGAAGCACAGATGCTGCAGCCGTTTTACGAGGGTTAAATCAAATGTGGAACCTACATTTATCGGTGGAAGAGTTAGCGGAAATCGGGTTACAAATAGGATCCGATGTTCCTTTTTGTGTTCATGGCGGTACTGCAATAGCAACCGGCAGAGGAGAAAATTTGGAATTTTTACCGGCTCCACCACCATGTTGGGTTATTCTAGTAAAACCTCCCCGTGGAGTTTCAACAAAGGATGTTTATGAACGTATTAAAATTGATAAACTAAACCATCCTGATACTCCAGGAATGATAAGAGCAATTCAAGACCAAAATTTTCCGGCAATTTGTAATAGTCTACAAAACGTTATGGAGGATGTAACTTTCCAGCTATACCCAGACGTTCATATGATTAAGAATCGAATGATACAGTTTGGTGCAGACGGAACGGTAATGAGTGGAAGTGGGCCAACAGTGTTTTCTTTAACTCAAAACGAATCTAGAGCCTACAGATTGTACAATGGCTTAAAAGGGTTTATGGAACAAGTGTATGTTGTGCGCCTTTTAGGAAGTGAAAATTGAAATCTTCTTGTTAAAACCGTACATAAGTGATATATTACAGTTAAAATATTCGGATTTTAGCGTGGAGGTTAAAGATGAAATATCGAAGAAGTGGTCGTTTAGTTGATATGACAAATTATTTCTTGTCTCACCCCCATCAACAAATTCCATTAACTTATTTTTCAGAAGCATATAAATCAGCAAAATCTTCCATTAGTGAAGACTTGGCAATTATTAAAGAAGTTTTTGAAGTAAGAAATGTAGGGACATTAGAAACGGCAGCGGGAGCTTCTGGAGGTGTTACCTTCATCCCAAGGGTAGACATTTATGCAACAGGAAATTTAATAGATCAATTATGTGAAAGATTAGAGGATCCAGAACGTTTACTCCCTGGGGGTTACATTTATATGATGGATGTTATTGGTGACCCTTTGCTTACACAAGATCTAGGCAGAATATTTGCTTCCAGGTTTCGCAGTGCCAAGGTGGATGCTGTGATGACAATGGCAACAAAAGGCATACCTTTAGCTTATGCAGTAGCAGCACATTTGAATGTACCAGTAAGTATAGTTAGACATGAGCACCGGATTACGGAAGGCTCTATTGTCAGCATAAATTATGTATCAGGATCAAAAAAACGGATTCAGACGATGTCCTTGGCCCGGAGAAGCTTGAAGCCAAATTCCAATGTTCTCATCATTGATGATTTCATGAAAGCGGGAGGTACTATCCGGGGAATGATGGACCTTGTTCAAGAATTTCAATCCAATGTTGCCGGGGTGGGAGTTTTGACCGAATCTATTCATGAAGAAGAAAAACTAGTGAACGAATATGTTTCTTTAACCAAGTTAACAGAAATGAATGTCAAAAGTAGAGAGATTAAAGTTGAACGTGGAAATCTATTTGATGACGTTTATCAAATTTAGTTGCCACTCCATTGCACCGTGTTGATTGTCACATATTGACAATCAGATGACATATTAGAATTTAAACAATCTTTTATGCTTTTTTTCTCAAAAAAAGAAGGATTATATAATCCTATGTAGAATGGTTGTAATAGATTTTATTTATTTGGGTAAAGGTGGTGGCAGATATGGAAGTAACAGATGTGAGACTTCGCCGTGTAAATACGGAGGGTCGTATGCTTGCAATCGCATCTATTACCATCGATGATGAATTTGTCGTTCACGACATAAGAGTAATCGACGGCAACAATGGCATGTTCGTGGCTATGCCTAGCAAGCGTACTCCGGACGGAGAATTCAGGGATATTGCACATCCGATTTCATCAAAAACCCGTGAAAAAATTCAGTCGGCAGTTTTGGCTGAATATGAACGTGCTGGTGATGAAGTGGAATTTGAAGAAGCTGGTGCATCCTAATCTTAAATCGAACCTAGCCTTTTTTGAAGTCGGCTAGGTTTATTTTTGTACTTTAAGAATTTTTAGCTTCACATAAGGATTAAAGTATATGATAAACTAAGCCTTTAACCATTAGCACTAGGCGAAAAGCAAAGTTTTTCTAAAAAGGTAAGAATGTATAAGATTTTGTACTTTAGCTCAAGTTGTCTAGCACCAGCGACGAGCGTTTACTACAGTGGCAGCACGCGAGCGATGCTGCCCTTCGAATATGCTTCGAGTTGCCACAGGACGTGGCGTTCTGCCCGATGAACGGACATACTTCAGAGCAATAATGCTATTAGAGGAAGAGGCACTGCCTTACGCTCGTGTTCATTATCGCTTGCGCTTTTCTTATGTAAAACCCCAACACTCCGAAATAAATTCATCTACAACCCTACTTTCAAATATTATTACTATTCCACAAAAAGTATTTTATTTTAGACTGGTCTAATCTTGAAAAGAGTTTAAATATAGGATATATTCGTAATGGAAAATAAGCCTTGGAGGGTAATATATGAATAAACGATTCGCAGTCATATTAGCTGCTGGCAAAGGTACACGAATGAAGTCTGATTTATATAAAGTATTACATCCTGTTTGTGGAAAACCAATGGTTCAGCATGTAGTTGATCAACTAAAGGGATGTCATGTGGAAAAAACGATTACTGTGGTTGGTCATGGTGCAGAGATGGTAAAGGATCAACTGGGGCAAGAGGTTTCGTACGTGTTACAAGAAAACCAGTTAGGAACAGGTCATGCGGTTATTCAAGCAGAGTCCATTCTAAGCGAGGAAGAAGGTACTACGGTCGTTTTGTGTGGTGATACCCCCCTTTTAACAAAAGATACAATCAATGCACTCATTGAAGAACACGAAGGAGTGCAGGCAAAAGCCACTGTTTTAACTGCAATCTCTGACGATCCCACTGGTTATGGCCGTATCATTCGAAGTAATGAAGGAAATGTTGAAAAAATAGTGGAACATAAAGATGCAACAGATATGGAACGTGAAGTGAAGGAAATCAATACAGGAACTTACTGTTTTGATAATAAATCACTTTTTCAAGCTTTAAAACGTGTAGGGAACGATAATGTTCAAGGGGAGTATTATCTTCCAGATGTCATTGAAATACTCAAGGGACAGGGTGAAGTAATTGCTGCCTATCAAACACCTGATTTTTCAGAAACAATTGGAGTCAATGATCGAGTTGCCCTAAGCATGGCAGAAAGTGTAATGAAAATGAGAATAAATGAACAACTTATGAGAGATGGTGTAACTTTAGTAGACCCAGAGAATACGTATATCACTCTTGATACATCTATCGGAAGGGACAGTGTCATACATCCTGGTTGTGTCATTAAAGGGTCTGTTTTAGGGGAGCGTTGTGTTGTTGGTCCACATTCTGAGATTGAAAATAGTAAAGTAGGGGACGATACAACCATTAAACAGTCTGTTGTTCACGACAGCGAAATCGGTGATCATGTTTCCATTGGACCTTTTTCACATCTTCGTCCTAAAACGCAGTTAGGTAACAGAGTCCGTGTAGGAAACTTTGTAGAATTGAAAAAAACGGTAATGGGAGAGGGAAGTAAGGCATCTCATTTAAGCTACCTTGGTGATGCAATAATTGGTGATGACGTTAATGTTGGATGTGGATCTATTACTGTTAATTATGATGGAAAAAACAAATACTTAACTACTGTTGAAAGTGGAGCGTTTATTGGATGCAATTCTAATTTAATTGCACCTGTTACGATCGGGAAGGGTGCATATGTTGCTGCCGGTTCAACAATTACAGATAATGTTCCAGGTGATTCTTTAGCAATTGCCCGGACGAGGCAGACAAATAAAGAGGGCTATTTGAATAAAGAGAAGTAAATCCAGTTTTTTCAAGAAGTATGTTATAACTGTTTGATCTTTCAGTCAACAGTTTAAAAGATGGAGGTATATTTACCAATGGTTCATTATAAAGATGATAATTTAAAGGTCTTTACGTTAAATTCAAATAAGGATTTAGCACATGAAATTACCGATCATATTGGTTTGGAAATGGGTAAAACATCCGTTGACAGATTTAGTGATGGAGAAGTTCAAATAAATATAGAAGAAAGCATCAGGGGATGTGACATCTATGTGATTCAGTCCACTTGTCAGCCTGCTAACGAACATATCATGGAGCTATTAATCATGATTGATGCATTAAAGCGTGCCTCTGCAAATACTATTAATGTCGTTATACCCTATTATGGATACGCAAGACAGGACCGCAAAGCACGTTCAAGGGAACCTATTACTGCTAAGTTAGTTGCAAACCTCCTTGAGACTGCGGGTGCAACTAGGGTAATCACACTAGATCTGCATGCAACACAAATTCAAGGATTTTTTGATATACCAGTAGACCAGCTTGTTGGAGTTCCCATTTTGGCAGATTACTTTCAGGAAAAAAATCTGCAGGATATTGTAATTGTGTCCCCCGACCATGGTGGAGTAGTCCGGGCGAGGAAAATGGCGGATCGTCTCAAAGCCCCAATTGCCATAATCGATAAGCGAAGACCGAAGCCTAATGTTTCAGAAGTAATGAATATTGTAGGGAACATTGAAGGGAAGACAGCTATTATTATCGATGATATTATCGATACTGCTGGGACCGTTACACTTGCTGCAAATGCAATGGTGGAAAACGGTGCAAAAGAAGTATATGCGTGCTGTACACATCCGGTATTATCAGGTCCGGCCATAGAACGCATTCAACATTCGAAAATAAAAGAACTTGTTGTTACAAACTCTATTCCTTTAAGTGAGGAAAAGAAAATAGATAAAATCACTCAGTTATCTGTTGGTCCGTTGCTAGGAAAAGCTATAATCCATGTTCACGAACAGCGGTCAGTCAGTGAATTATTTAATTAAATTTAGCCATATAGCTTTTAATTTAGATATACTAACGCCTATTTTTTAGTTTTTTTAAACTGCATGTTCAAAATACACGTTTCAAATTCTTCTTTTTGGGGAAAACCATTATAAGGAATGAAAAAAAGGATGAGGTGTATAGAAATGGTTGCAGTTTTACGTGCTAATAAAAGAGAGGATTTACGAAAATCTAAAATTAATAAGATTCGAAGTGAAGGGAAGATTCCGGGAGTCGTATACGGAAAGGTTTTTGGGAATGAACCAATATCTGTCGAGGAAGTCGAATTTATAAAGACTGTAAGAGAACAGGGAAAAACCGGTGTTTTTAAATTAGATTTGGATGGGAAAAAGACAGATGTTATGATTTATGAAATGCAGCGGAACCCACTAAAAAATGAAATCGTCCATGTGGACTTCTGTGCTATAGATATGAAAAGTGAACTGGATGCTGATGTACCAATTCAAATTATCGGGGAATCAACTGGAGTGAAAGAAGGAGGAGTTCTTCAACAAATTTTGTATGAAGTTTCTGTAAAAGCTCTCCCAGGAGAAATACCGGAATCACTTGAAGTAGATGTAACTAAATTAGATGTAAATGACACTCTTCAAGTAAAAGATTTGGCTACAGGGGCAAAATATGAAATTAATAACGATCCGGAAGAAACCATTGTTTCAGTACTGCCGCCGACTGAGCAACCGGACGAGCCAGAAGTTGGAGATGAACCAGAAGGAAAAGAGCCTGAACTTGTTGGCGAAAAAGAAGGAGAAGCAGGCGACAACGAAGAATAATATATAATAGAGGTATAGCCACTTAGGTTATACCTCTTTTAAACGGTCTAACAGTATACTAATTAAAGCATGTCTTAGCTAAAAGCGAGCTGTGACAAGGAGTTGAGAACTATTTTTAGAAACTTATTTAAGCGGACTAGCCCTGTTGAAAGGGAGGATTTAGATTTGAAACTCATTGTAGGATTAGGTAATCCAGGAATAAAGTATGATGGAACACGTCACAATATTGGCTTTGAAGTCATTGACCGAACGGTAGAAAAGTTCGGAATTGATTTAGATCAATCTAAGTTTAAAGGTATATACGGTTTTAAAAAAATTGGGAATAATAAATTATTTCTTTTAAAACCCCTTACATACATGAATTTATCTGGTGAATCTATCGTTCCATTGATGAATTATTTTAAAATTGAGAAAGAAGAACTATTAGTTATATACGATGATTTAGACCTTCCTCCAGGTTCAATCCGATTGCGGGAAAAAGGGGGGCACGGTGGACATAATGGAATTAAATCAATTATTAGCCAGTTAGGAACGGATGAATTTAAACGAATCAGAGTTGGTATTGGCAGGCCACCTAAAGGTCAGGCTGTACCTGATTATGTACTTGGACGATTTATGAAAGAAGAACAGATATCTATTGATGAAGCCGTTGAGAGGTCGTTAGATGCTATAGATAGCTGGACAAAAACATCTTTTATAAATGTAATGAACCAATATAATTAGTGTTACAATAATGAATAGAGTATTAAAGACCTGTTCATACTATTTAACAGTTGGAATGCATAGTATGAATGGGAGGACCATTATGGCAATTCATTATTTTTGTAGACACTGTCGCAAAAACGTCGGAAATTTAAGCAGCTATGAAGCGGATGATCAGCAATTGGGATTCAATCAGTTATCCGAGGAAGAACGAAAGGACATGATTGAGTATGATTCCGAAGGCCATCTACAAGTTAAAGTCATTTGCGAAGAATGTGAAAATACGCTTCGAAGGAACCCAGATTACCATGCGTATGAATCCTTTCTTCAATAGACGCTATTCGACAAGCTTTGGTGCATTGTACCAAAGCGTTTTTCTGCGTAGACAAGGTAGTTAGAAAACAATAAAAATTTTAATAGATTATTTTCTAAGAGGGGAGAGCGCCGTGAAAGGTTTAATGGATTCAATAATTCAAGGGGATGATGTGACAAGCATCGTTGAAGGAATAGAAGCAAACTTATCAGAGCAAATGATTTCAGGCTTAGCTGGTTCTGCTAGGTCACTTTTACTTGCATCTATTTTTAAAAAAACAAAGCGCTCACAATTAGTAATCACCCATAATTTATTTCAAGCCCAAAAGATATATGATGACCTTGTTTTTTTAGTGGGAGAAGATAATGT
Organism: Evansella tamaricis; assembly: GCF_019042215.1. GTDB lineage: Bacteria > Bacillota > Bacilli > Bacillales > Salisediminibacteriaceae > Evansella > Evansella tamaricis. The sequence continues at coordinate 11,173 of NZ_JAHQCS010000003.1, forward strand.
TTATCTATATCCTGTTAATGAATTGATTGCATCAGAAATAGCCGTTGCTAGTCCGGAAATGAGAGGACAAAGAATTGAAGCTCTGAATCGATTGGTTGCCAAAAAAGATGCCATTATTATTTCTCCGATGGCAGGAGTGCGTCGCATTCTCACACCTGTTGAATTATGGGACAATAGTCAGCTAAGTTTTGAGTTAGAAAAAGATATTAACTTAGAGGAGACACTAAAACAATTTGTTTTTATGGGTTTCAATAGAGTAGATATGGTATCTGCACCAGGTGAATTTAGTGTCCGTGGGGGAATTATTGATATCTACCCTTTGACAGAAGAGAAGCCACTGAGGATTGAGCTTTTTGATACAGAGATAGATTCCATTCGATTCTTTGATGTAGAAACTCAACGGTCGTTATCACAAGTTGAACATATTCAAATTGGACCTGCAAGGGAAATTCTTCTATTAGATGAGCACTTTGAAAAGGGTGCAAATAAATTGGAAAAGGCTTTGGGTGTAAGTTTAAAAACGATCAATGATAATCATGTAAGAGAAAAAATGGCAGAGCATGTGGGCCAAGAAATTACCTGGCTAAGAGAAAAAACGGCTTTCGATTCATTGTATAAATATATCTCCCTTTTCTATGAAAAGCGCTATACAATACTAGACTATATGCCAAATAATAGTACTATTTTTATTGATGAAGTAAGTAGGGTTCAGGAAATGGCAAAAAGCTTAGAAAAGGAAGAAGCAGAATGGTTAACCTCTATGTTATCTCAAGGTGCCACCGTCTCTAAATTGGAGTTATCAAAATCGTGGGATGAGATATTAAATGAAACAAGTCAACCTAGACTTTACCTAAGTTTGTTTTTAAGACACGTGCCTTCTACCAATCCGAAAAATATCATTAATATTCAAAGTAAGTCCATGCAAAATTTCCATGGTCAACTTCATTTATTGAAAAGTGAAGTTGACCGATGGAAAGATGCAAATTATTCCATAACATTTGTATGTGGGGACAAGGATAGAGCAGAACGCATGAAGCAAGTCCTTTCAGATTACGAGATTGATTCTGCCATTGTAGGAGATGACAAACCTCCAGTGCGTGGCCAGGCTCAAATAGTAACAGGTCAATTAATGACCGGTTTTGAACTGCCTATCCAAAGAATGATTATTATAACGGAAGAAGAGGTATTTACTAAAAAAAGTAGAAAGCCCAAACGGAGGCAAAAACTATCCAATGCGGAGAGAATAAAAAACTATTCTGAATTAAAAGTGGGAGATTGGGTCGTCCATATCAACCATGGAATAGGGAAATATTTAGGAATTCAGACGTTAGAAGTTGCCGGAATTCATAAAGATTATATGCATATTACTTATGCGGGGAATGACAAGCTTTATGTGCCAGTGGAACAGATTGATCAAGTCCAAAAATATGTTGGATCGGATGAAAAGGAACCTAAATTATATGCCCTTGGGGGTAATGAGTGGAAAAAAGTTACAAAAAAGGTTAAATCCTCTGTTCAGGATATTGCAGATGATCTTATAAAACTATATGCAGAACGTGAAGCAAGTGTTGGTCATGCATTTTCAAAAGATGGCACAGAACAAAGGGAATTTGAATCGTCTTTTGCATATCAAGAAACAGAAGATCAAATACGGGCAATTGAGGAAATTAAAATTGATATGGAGATGGATCGTCCAATGGACCGTCTTCTCTGTGGAGATGTTGGTTATGGAAAAACAGAAGTGGCATTGCGAGCGGCTTTTAAAGCTGTGATGGATGGAAAGCAAGTAGCATTCCTAGTGCCTACAACAATATTGGCACAACAGCATTATGAAACTATTCGTGAAAGATTTCAGGATTTTGCAGTAAACACGGGACTGTTAAGCAGGTTTAAAACGAGAAAGGAACAAAATCTAACGATTGATGGTTTGAATCGTGGAACAGTAGATATTGTCGTTGGAACCCATCGTATCCTATCAAAAGATATTAAATTTAAAGATCTGGGACTATTAATAGTCGATGAGGAGCAACGGTTTGGAGTAACACATAAAGAAAAGATAAAAACCCTTAAAGCTAATGTTGATGTATTAACGTTAACGGCAACTCCGATTCCAAGGACATTACATATGTCCATGTTAGGAGTTCGTGATTTATCCGTCATTGAGACCCCACCTGAGAATCGTTTTCCAGTACAGACGTATGTGGTGGAGTACAACGAAGCGTTGGTTAGGGAAGCGATTGAACGGGAAATGGCCCGTGGTGGCCAAATCTTTTTCCTCTATAATCGGGTGGAGGACATTGAAACAATGGCTGATAAGATTTCCATGCTCGTTCCAGATGCAAACGTTAGTTTTGCCCATGGAAAAATGACTGAATCTGAACTGGAAAATGTGATGCTTGATTTCTTAGAGGGAACTACTGATGTTTTGGTTACCACAACTATCATTGAAACAGGTGTAGATATACCTAATGTAAACACGTTGATTATAAATGATGCAGATAAAATGGGTCTGTCACAGCTTTATCAACTACGTGGACGTGTAGGTCGATCAAACCGAGTGGCCTATGCCTATTTTACACATCAAAGAGATAAGATCTTATCGGAAGTGGCAGAAAAGAGATTACAGTCCATAAAGGAATTCACAGAACTAGGATCAGGTTTTAAAATTGCCATGCGTGATCTTTCAATCCGTGGAGCCGGTAACTTATTAGGGGCAGAACAACACGGATTTATTGCATCTGTTGGCTTTGATCTGTATTCTCAAATGCTTAAAGAGGCTATTGATGAACGAAAAGATGGTCGCTCTACAGAGGAAAAGAAAGAGGCAGCAGCTCCAGAACTTGAGTTGGATATCCAAGTGGATGCGTATATACCAGAACAGTATATACCAGACTCGAAACAAAAAATTGATATGTACAAACGCTTCAAAAGCATCGATTCTCAAAGGGATATACTTGATTTACAAAATGAAATGATCGATCGTTTCGGAGATTATCCAGAAGAAGTTGCCTATCTGTTTTTAGTATCCAAAATTAAACAATATGCAAAACAGGAAGGAGTAATATCCATCGTCGAAAAAAATAATGTCTGTAAAATGACATTGAGTGAAGAATCATCATTAGCCATAGATGGATCAAAATTATTTACTCTGATTAACAAAATCTCCGACAAACTTAATTTATCAGCGAACGGTAATCAGATAACCATTCATTTAAAACGAAAAAACTTAGAGGATAAGAAGTATCTTACTATTATTGAACAAGTGTTAACCAAACTAGATGACGTTCAAAATGAAAAAATGGTCAGCGGAAAATAAGCATAACAAGAAAGGTTGTTGGAATTCTTTTCAACACCCTTTTTTTGAGAGATTAAAAAGTATAAGTTTTCTTATTGTCTAGCTCCATCGCCTACTCGCTACGGGGCACTTCGGAAGTGACAACTGAAGTCAAAGAGCGGACTTCTGTTGTCATTCCTGCACTGCCCTACGCTCGTGTTCATAGGCTCTTTCACTTTTCTTTAGTAGTTGAAAAAACCAATCTAAACAAAAAACTTCCAGTCAAGAAATCTTACTGGAGGAAGGAACTGACAAGGGTTTCAAGATAAAAAATTACTTGTCATTTTAAGACGCTTTCAATTTTCTTCATCAAATGGTGAATAGTTATCATCTTTCGTTGGATAATAAAGACAAGATTCAGCTATATAATACTTGCATATAGGCATCAAGCATCAACGTGATTACAACAAGGAAAGTGAGGCAGCGTAAGTATGAAAGCAACTGGAATTGTTAGACGTATTGATGATTTAGGTCGTGTGGTAATTCCAAAAGAAATTCGCCGCACGTTACGTATTCGCGAGGGAGATCCATTAGAAATATTTGTGGATCGAGATGGAGAAGTCATTTTAAAGAAATACTCTCCGATATCAGAACTGGGGGATTTTGCAAAGGAGTATGCAGAAGCTCTTTACGACAGTTTAAATCATGCTGTATTAATTGCAGACCGTGATACATATATTGCGGTTGCTGGAGGATCAAAAAAAGAATATCATAATAAAGCAATTGGTGAACTTGTGGAGACAGCAATGAATGAACGTAAAACATTGCTGGAATCTCAAGGAGGCGAGTATCAAATAGTAGGAGATGCAACAGAGCAAGTGAATGGCTATTGTATTGCACCGATCATTGCAAACGGAGATCCTATTGGTGCAGTCACACTTATCGCAAAGGACTCTGATGGTATGGGTGATGTTGAAAAGAAATTGGCTGAAACAGCAGCAGGTTTCTTAGCACGTCAAATGGAACAATAGAGGTAAGATAAATAGCCAACTGAATCTTTAGTAGTATTATTTTTAGAGGGCACATGTGATGTGTCCTCCTTTTATTTGTTCTGGATAATACCAATCCCACTTGACATTGCTCAGTACGATTCCACTTTCTGGAGATTCCTATGCTATAATAACATCACTTAATGTATTCAAATGTGGGAGAGAACTTAGGTGGATAGTACGAATGAAAAAACTAACTGGTTAAAAGGGGCCATATACTTATCGTTTGCTGCAATAATAGTAAAGCTATTAAGTGCCTTATATAAAGTACCGTATCAAAATATGACAGGGGATATTGGATACTATGTCTATCAACAAGTTTATCCAATATACGGTGTCGCTCTCGTTCTTGGTTCCTATGGATTTCCTTTAGTAATAGCTAAAATGGTGTCAGAGTGGTCGGACAGGGACAAAGACCTCTCCTCTTATATAAACCGATTAGGGATATTATTTATTTTTACATATCTTTTGAATGGATCTATTGGAATTGGCATCATTGTTTTCGCGGAATACATAGCTCAATTGATGGGAGATGTCCACCTTACACTTGCGGTAAGGTGGATGGGACTTCCATTCTTTGTTCTTCCAGTATTAGCGATAGGGAGAGGATATTATCAAGGTAAGACGAAGATGGTTCCTACTGCGGTTTCCCAAGTCGTTGAACAAGTCCTCCGGGTAATCGCTATATTGCTAATAGCATCATGGGCAATGAAGGGAAATCAACCGTACCTTGCTGGTGTTTCTGCCGGTGCAGGTGCTCTTATTGGAGGAATTGGTGGTGTACTCGCCCTATCTCTTTTTATAAAAAAAGATTTTTCTACTCTAAAATACATAGGCCTAAAGAAAAGGTTTTCGTTTCCTGAAAATTGGAAAGTTGATGTTAGAACTTTATTTATATCTGGTTTTTTTGTTTCCATTAGTGCTATGGCTTTAGTTCTTTATCAATTAGTAGATGCGTTTTCGGTGTACCGGTTGTTAGAAACAAATGGAATGGATAGTCATAGCGCTGCTGAACTGAAAGGTATTTATGACCGTGCTTGGCCAATTGTCCAATTAGGAGCAGTTGTTACCACTGTTTTTTCTTATGCATCGCTTCCGTTTGTCACGAAGGCACTAGCATCTAAAAACGATGGAGAATTAAAAAACCTGATTTCCCAATCAGTTAAAATTTGCTTTGTTTTCGGAGGTGCGGCATCGGTGGGACTAATTGCAATCATGCCGCATTTGAATTCAATGTTATTTGCAAACGGGGAGGGGACATTTTCCCTTCAACTACTTGCAAGTTCTGTCTTATTTTCCGCCCTATTTATGACTATTGCAGCCTTACTCCATGCATTAGGGAAGGCAGGTATTTCCTTTCTTATCTTGGTGGCAGGATTACTGGTAAAAATCATCTTAAATATTTTATTAGTTCCCACTTTCAGCATAGAAGGAGCAGCGGTTGCTTCTACCTCCAGTTTCTTTTTTCTTTCGTTTATGTCTATGATGGTACTTCGAAAAAGGAAGCTTATAATAGGTATGGGAAGACGTTTTTATGTAAAATGGTGTTTCGCGGCCTTTGGAATGTATGCCCTTATTACATTCGTTTATTTCATTTTAATATTTAGTAGTGATAATTATTTTATAATGTCCCGTACTCTTCATAGTTTGTTTACACTTTCCGGAGTAATGATTGGGGGAGCCTTTTTTATACTTGTTATTTGGAATATAAGGTTATTTGAGAAAGGGGAATGGGAGGCACTACCTAAGATTTCTAAAATTCTACCTTACAAAAAAAATGATTAGTGAATGGAGTGATAGAGAATGCCTTATCCAATTTCTATTTTAGGACTTGGCGGTGGAGATTTAAATCAACTTCCTTTGGGATTATATCGGGAATTAAAAGATGCTGAAACCATTTTTGTACGTACGCTGGATCATCCGGTTATGAAACAATTAATGGATGAAGGGATGGAGGTTCAAAGTTTTGACAGTATATATGAATCACATGACCACTTTTCCCGTGTGTATGAAGAAATAGTAAACCATCTCCTCACAGAATCTAAAAAGGGCCCAATTTTATACGCAGTTCCTGGGCATCCCCTTGTTGCGGAATCGACTATTCAGAAATTGATACAACTAGAGAAAAATGGAGATATAGAATTGAATATTCTTGGTGGTTCGAGTTTTTTAGATCCAATGTTTACGGCACTAAAGGTGGATCCCATCGACGGGTTTCAACTGTTAGATGGTACGAATCTCAGAAGGGATGAGATAGATATCCGTAAACATGTAATCATTGCACAAGTTTATGATAGCATGATCGCTTCAGAGGTGAAATTAACGTTGATGGAAAAACTGCCGGATGACTATGAAGTAACCGTGGTAACGGCTGCAGGAAGTAAAGGGGAATCTCTTCAAATGATACCTTTATTTGAATTGGATAGGGTTACAAATATTAGCAACCTAACTGCTATTTATGTTCCACCTGTACAGGAAGAAGAACTTCTCTTTCATGAATTTCACAAGCTTCGTGAAGTAATTGCAACTTTAAGGGGACCAAATGGCTGTCCTTGGGATAAAAAACAAACCCATGAATCTTTAAAAAGTTATTTATTAGAAGAAGCCTATGAAGTGTTAGATGCAATAGATGAGGGAAATGAAGACCACCTTGCGGAAGAGCTAGGAGATGTCCTTTTGCAAGTAATGTTACATGGGCAAATCGGGGAAGATGAAGGCTATTTTCAAGTGGAAGATATCATAAGGCACTTAACAGAAAAAATGGTTCGCCGACACCCCCATGTATTTGGGGATTCTGACGCAAATAATTCTGATGAGGTAATAAAACAATGGGAGGAAATAAAAAAACAGGAGAAAGGGGCAGTTCAAGGGAATGTTTCCCCTTCCATTCTGTCAGGAATACCTAAACATTTACCCAGTTTATTAAGGGCGTTAAAAATTCAGAAAAAAGCTGCAAAAGTAGGGTTTGATTGGGGAGAAGAAGCCCCCATGTGGATGAAATTACAGGAAGAGATTGCAGAATGGCTACATGAGATAAGAGCAGGAAACCAGAATTCTGCGGCGAATGAATTAGGAGATATCTTATTTGCGTTTGTTAATTTAGCCCGTTTCCATCAGATTGATCCAGAAGAAGCGTTGAGACAAACAAATGATAAATTCATTAGAAGATTTCAATACATTGAAAAAACTTTGGCACAACAGGGGAAAAATCTTGAAGAGCAATCCTTAGAGGTTTTGGATCATCTATGGGATGAAGCAAAGTTGTATGAGAGAAGAGAAAGAAGGGAGACTTAAAAATGCGTATAGATAAATTTTTAAAAGTTTCAAGAATCATTAAGCGAAGGACAATAGCGAAAGAAGTGGCAGAACAAGGTCGAATTCAAATTAATGGACAAACTGCCAAGGCAGGGGCAAATGTAAAAATTGGAGATGAGGTGGCCATTCGACTTGGACAAAAGCACCTTGTCGTCCGGGTAGATCGATTAGAGGAAACGGCTAGGAAAGAAGATGCCGCTACTTTTTATTCCATAGTAAAAGAAGAAAGAATAACAGATAATATTTAATTTTATTTGATGATATCTAATTTCTTACAGGCTTGTTCTATTTTTTATACCTCAAACATAGATATTAAGCAAAGCGTTTGAGGAGGGGTAGTATGGAACATTCCTATGACTATACAATGGGTGGACAAGGGCGAAAGCCGCAAGATCACCAGATAACAATGCGTGGAAGAAAAGTATTGGAAATAACAGGAGTAAAACAAGTGGAGAGTTTTGATAATGAAGAATTTCTATTAGAAACAGTGATGGGTTTCTTATCGATTAGGGGACAGCACTTGCAAATGAAGAATTTGGATGTGGATCAGGGAAATGTTTCAATACAAGGTAGAATTGATGACCTTGTTTATTTGGATCAACATCATAATGACAAGTCTAAAGGCTTGTTTGGGAAGTTGTTCAAGTGACATTAGATATCCAGTTTCTTTCTATGCTAGCTAGTGCTGGAACAGGAATAGTGCTTGGGGCGTCTTTTGATACTTACCGCAGATTTCTAAGGAGCCCTAAGCGTTTCCGATGGTCGTTAATAGTCAATGATATTCTTTTTTGGGTATTACAGGCACTCCTTTTCTTCTACGTGCTTCTTCAGGTCAATCATGGAGAAGTGCGATTTTATTTGTTAATTGCATTAGTATTGGGTTATTCCATTTACAGATCCCTTTTTGAAGGGATATATCAAAAAATGTTAGAAGGTGTTATACATTTTATCACCCGATTAACATTCATTGTCGTCAGAACGATAAAAGTCCTGGTTTTTAATCCAATAAAATGGTTATTGAAAGTAATCTTAACCTTAAGTATGATAATAGTAACTACTATTTGGAGAATTATATATTTTATCCTTCGAGTCTTCTTTTCTCCTTTTGTTTGGCTTTGGAATAAATATGTCCAAGCCTTTGGCATTCCGTTTTATTCCTCCTATCAAAAGGGAAAGAGTTTCGGACAAAAGGTAAAACGAAAGATAAAAGAAATATCCGACTGGTTAAAACGTGATGAGAAGAGGTGAGCTCTAATGGAGAAAGGGCATCGGAGTAATGTGAGAAAACTTTCATCGGACTATATGAATCGGCAAGTTCTTCTTCAAGAGCACAAGGTAAGGCGCAGAAAGGGTTTGATTCGCAGATTAACCGTTTTCGGCTTTGTTTTCATCATGATTCTAACATTTGCAGGTGTAACCATGTTTAATCAGAATGCCATTTTGGCAGAATTAAATGGCAAAAAGTCTGATTTGGAAAATGAGTTATTATATTTGCAAGAACAAGAAAGGAATTTAGCAGAAGAGATTGATCTGCTTCAAGACCCTGAGTATATTGCTGAAATCGCACGGCGAGACTTCTTTTTAACGAAACCGGGTGAGACATTATTCCAACTTCCACGCTCTTCCCAGAGTTCAGATTGACACAAGTCTTTTAATCTCTGTATAATATATATAAATGAATTTTTTAGATTTTTAAGGAGGAGCATTTTTTACATGTCCATTGAAGTAGGCAGCAAGTTACAAGGAAAGGTTACTGGGATAACTAATTTTGGAGCATTCGTTGAACTGCCTGGAGGCACTACCGGCTTAGTTCATATCAGTGAAGTAGCTGATAATTATGTTAAAGATATTAATGAGTTTTTAAAGGTTGGCGATGAAGTAGAAGTTAAAGTTCTTAATGTGGAAAGTGATGGGAAAATTGGTTTATCTATTCGTAAAGCGAAGGAAGCCCCCCCGTCCGAGAGACGTCCACAGAAAAGGGGATCACGCAATAATAATACTGGGAATAGACCACAGCGTGCAGTCTCATTTGAGGATAAAATGAGCCGATTCCTAAAGGATAGTGAAGAGCGACTCGCTTCATTAAAGCGCAACACGGAATCTAAGCGCGGAGGTCGAAGCTCCAAAAAAGGATAATACTTGCTGCTATTAATTATAAAAGTTGAAAATTAGAATAATAGTACACTTGCTCTTTGGAGCAAGTGTTTTTTTAATGGTAAGAAAGTTTTTGCACCTTCGGGCATTGTCTAGCACAAACGCCTACTCGCAAGGGAACTGAAAAAGTGGTGCTTTTCCACTTTTACAGTCCCTAAGCAATGAGCGTAGCCGTCGCAATC
>NZ_JAHQCS010000018.1 GCF_019042215.1 Evansella tamaricis
AGGAAGCGACAAAACAACAGTCATACTCTCGTCTTTTGTCGCATCCTGGACGAGGAAGCGACAAAACAACACCACATCCCCCGTCTAATGTCGCAACCTCTGGAGGAGGAAGGAAGCGACAAAATAGTGTTGCAACCTAGAGGGTGAGGCCACATAGCGCTTCCCCTTATCATATTAAAGCCCCCCTAGTACTGGTGACTTCACAATATTTTTGGGACTATTTCTTTCGTTTTATCCGACCCAACAAAATCCACTATCTAATAATCTAAAAAGTGATTATGATTAGCTTACTAGAGTTGATTTTACAGTGGTAAAGGGGTGTGTGGCTTGAGAAAATGTCTTACGGTCATAATTCTATTTTTACTAGTTTTTACAACAATTCCTGTCTATCAAATGGAAGGTACTGCCCAAAGTGTTCAACAACCTAACGTTTCGGTACGGTTAAGTAATTACTTGGGAAATGTAAATGAAGTTCAGATTCAAATAACCGGTAATTATGTTTTAAATCAAACGATTCCCGTGGAGAGTGGTAAAACATATAGAATAAAAAACGAAAATGGGACACTTGTAATGTTTGAAGGGACAAAAAAATTACACACTCTAAATGAAATTACCTTTGTACCTAGTATATACAACGAACAACATCAGATTCGAATCAACAATCGTCCATACCTAGGTACCATGAAATTTGTTCCGCAAGGTTCTTTTGTAAGACCTGTCAATACATTACCAATGGAAGATTATATAAAGGGAGTTGTCCCTCATGAGATGCCGGCATCGTGGAATTTAGAAGCCTTAAAAGCGCAGGCCATTGCAGCCCGGACATATGCGGCATCACAGGGAACAAAGGTAATTGAAGATACCGTCAGTAATCAGGTGTATGCAGGCTATGCATGGAACCAAAACAGTACGAAGGCAGTGAATGATACAAGTGGTCAAACTTTAATGTTCGGTGGGAAAAATATCTCTGCGGTTTATTCGTCAAGCAATGGAGGTAGAACAGAATCAAATGTCAATGCATGGGGTAGCACTGCCTTGAGTTATCTTCCAATCAAGGAGGATCCACATGAACCAGTTAATAGTTCCACGACTTGGTCTTTTAAAATTGACAAGACTCAAATTGATTTAGCTGGTCTTGACCTTACAAAACCAGAAGTATGGTGGTCTTCCACTAAGGAAAAGGACACGATTATTCCAACGAATATAAAAACATGGTTAAACAACAACGGATATCCAAATACGGAAATTAAAATTGTATCGATCCCAACCCTTAAGTTTTCTGATCAACTCACATCAGGAGGCCGGGTGAAAACAGGGGATATTACTGTTCAATTCTTTGTTCGCTCCAATGCATCAAAGGAGTTTGACAGAAACCCCGATGGAACAATAAGGCTCCATACTGTGGAGTTTAAAAATATACCAGCACAGCGAATTCGGGCGATGATTGGACTTAATATTGTCAAGAGCTATTTAGTAGATAAAGTATCAGAAACAGGTACTCAAATAACTGTCAGCGGAAAAGGGTTTGGCCATGGAGTTGGAATGAGCCAATGGGGAGCAAGGGGGATGGCTGACAAAGGATTCAAAGTGAATGAGATTCTGTCATTCTACTATCCTGGTACGAATCTGACACCTGTTGTCACCTATGCCCCTCCACCAACACCTGCTGTTCCGAAGGAGGAACCGAAGGAACAAATCGTTCCATTGGCAGTTTCCAATACTCGAACAGAATTTGACAGCAAGAATAATCAAGTGATTGTACGTTATAACTTAAATCGAGATGCGGAAGTGACCATTTCCATAAGGGATTCCTCTAATAGATTAGTAGGGACATTGATTAAAGACGCCGTCAGAAAAGCAGGTAATTTGGCACAATATTGGACGGTAACCTCAGTGCCAAATGGGACATATTCCATCACAGTAAATGCTAAAGATTCTGAAGGTCAAACAACCTCCGCGACGGTACAGCATACACTAGTAGGTACTCCACCGCCAAGCGTACCTGTAATTACGGAGCCATCAGCGACTCAACCAGTGCAGCAGCCGGTAGCAACAACGACAAAACCAGTTCAGCAAGCTCCAACCCCTACGCCATTGGCGAAAGTGGGGACAAGGGTGACAGGGAAGGTAAATGTAAGTGCTGCAAACATCCGTAAGTCCGCTACTACGTCATCTCCCATTGTAGGGAGGGCCACGTTAAACCAGAATGTCCATATTCTTGGCCGGACAGGAGACTTTTACCAGGTGAAATCCGGTAGCGTCCGAGGTTTTATACACGTGAATTTACTCACGATTAACCAGAGACTTTCTGATAAAAATAATACGGCCGTGATCGTCAACGGGCGAGTGGCGGATGTGAAAGGAAAACCCATAAAGCGAAATAAGACTGTTTATGTTCCCCTTAAAGGATCGGTGGAGACATTAGGACTAAGTTATAGCTGGAATAAGTCCCAAAATCGAGCAACTGTAAAAGAGGGCAAAACGACTATCACGATGACCTTAAATAGTCGAAATGCAACGGTGAAAGGAAAGAAAGTCAAATTAACCAATTCACCGGAGATGTTGCAATCCAAAGTGTATGTATCTTTAAGAACATTAAATGAGACCGTAAACGCAAAAACGTACTGGGATTCAAAGGGTAATATCATTTGGATGAGTAAATAAAAAAGTGTAAGGATTCCTAAGTATACCGTTTGATTGATATAGTTCTGTAGTAAAAGCAAACACTATGTTTTCCTAAAGAAAACATAGTGTTTGCTTTTTTGAAAGATAAGTATAAGTTTATGAACCTTCGGGCATTGTCTAGCTCCATCGCCTACTCGCTGCGGGGCACTTCGGAAGTGACAACTGAAGTCAAAGAGCGGACTTCAGGTTGTCATTCC
>NZ_JAHQCS010000019.1 GCF_019042215.1 Evansella tamaricis
GCAGTTGTGTCGCATCCTCGTCAAGGAAGCGACAAAAGACAAGGGAAGAGGAGCAGTTGTGTCGCATCCTCGTCAAGGAAGCGACAAAAGATAAGGGAAGAGCAGCAGTTGTGTCTCATCCTCGTCAAGGAAGCGACAAAAGATGAGGGAAGAGGAGCAGTTGTGTCGCATCCTCGTCCATCCTTTAAGAGTGAGATTTTTAGATACTTGAAGTACCACAAACTTTTTGGATTTTAGTGGCACCTTGTATCTGACCTCACTCTCACCCCACTCGAAAGGGGGAGCTATCGCACCAAAGTGGGTTTTACCGTTTGGGAAATCAGTAATTTACATAATATACATCACAATCTGCAGGTGTTAGGTAACTATGCTCGTTCCTTGTTTGTTTTTTACATATATATCTTTTTCGATCGTTGTGTCTTGTTCACTTCTCAGTTAACACTTTTTTGTGTACCAGTCTCTTTCTTTCATTTTAAGTTCCTAAAAGAAGTCATAGATAAAAGGTTCCTGTTTTGGATAGGAACGGGCAAATCTACCTGCTGTCTTCCAGTCACCTTTAACATATCCCTCGTTATACAAATGATACATTGGCTGTGAATTCATTAACAGCACCGTTAATGATTGAACACTTAACCTGATTCCTTTTTCCGGGGCATGTTGACACGAAGAATTGGTTGACGCTTTTTTAGGAAAAAACCTAATTGAACTATTAGTACTCCGGTCTTTTGTTGGGTAGATAAAATAAGTACCATCATTCCATTGACAGAATTCATCAGTAATATGTAGGATAATAGGTTCAGTATTATCTGAATCATAAAAAGGAATAATAGATAAGAAGGATTCCACATCAACAATTCGTGCCATAAAATAAGAAGAAATTTCCCGATGTATTTTAGGGTCTTCTAATAAAAATGGGACAGTTCCCGCAGGAGTGGTGGTTACTTCTAATTTTTCTAGCATTGAATCGTGGTTAGATATAAACGTCCATAAGCCATCTCTAGATTCTGGATCAAGCCAAATTAATTCATGAACTGTCATCTTCCTTGATTTTACTTGATAGAAAACATATCCACGTGCTTCATGATCTTTGGAATAATAAACGGCCACTTCTCCTTTTTTTCGCTTGAACGTGGAATTCGTCCACCAGTCTGCATCTCTGACTAATGTGCCGTTAAATTGTTTAGCCCAAATCTGATAGATGGAATCAACGAGGATATGATTTTTTTCAATACGTTTAATATACCCGTCTGTTTGTTTCCTTGATGGAAGCTGTTCTCTTGTAAGAGTTAATGTTTGTTGGTCAGCAAATAACTCCCATCCCATTTTTCGATAAAAAGGAATAGAAAAGGGGTAAAGATAGGACAAAACCTGCCCATTACTTTTCATATTTTTTAAGCACTCCAATAATAATGTCTTCACTAATCCGGAACGTCTGTTTTCTGGCCATGTGACAACACCAGAAACACCACCCATTGCAATAGACTTTCCTAAAAAATATGTTTGCAGGGGGAGAACAGTGGCCTTTGAAACGATTTGACCGTCCTCTTCAACCACTAACGTTTGATCCGGTTTTAACCATCCTTTTCGTTCTTCCCTTTCTTCGTCAGTAAGTTCATATTGAAAAGCAAATTCGGACATTCGAATACTTAAATCCATTTCCCCTTCTGTCAGCTTTCTTATCTTCATGATCCACCTCTCCCTATGGTATGGTTTTTTCGATCTTAAAGTTGTATAATAATCTCAATATATTTTACCATAGCATTATATCTGTAAGCGACTTATAAAGAGACACACTTTGTTCAATGGTTCACATACTTTTGGGCGAAGTAGTATGTTAATATGTAAGTAAGAAAGAAAGGAGTTGTGATCGGAATGAAAACATCAACTAGAAAGCTTTTATGTGAATGGACTGATTTTTCCACAGATACAGAAACGTATACACAAGAGATTTTTGAGGATTTAATAGGTGATGAATTTGAAGCGATGATGTTTGAGGATAATCATGATATCCCTTCTTATATATGGACGATCAATTTTGTATGTATTATTAAACGAAGCACTAGAATGATTAATGATATTTCAGTTACAAAAATTCCAAGAAACCCTGCATGTGAGTAAACTGGTTTGGTTATTAACGTTTAAAAGGGGAACGGTTGTTTAAAATTCTGGTAAATAAGCATGTTTCATTTTAAATACATTTCTACGATTCTCTAATAAAAGGGGATCGTTCCTTTTTATTTCTCAGAACTGGACTAATTGATGACTTTAAAGGAAGAATAATTTTCTTCTAAAGGAATTTGTGATAATTTTAGTTCTGTTACTTTGGCTGGAAATCTACCTTTTTTGACTTTTACTAAAAAAGGTTCAATCTCTGTTTTGTTGCCTTGTACTTCAAATTCCACTGAACCATCCGACTGATTTTTTACCCAACCAGAAAGCCCCAACTCGACAGCAAATTGTTGGGTCATATATCTAAATCCAACTCCTTGAACTCTTCCTGTTACAATTCCATGATACCTTTCCATAATGCTATCTCCCTTATAGTAAATTAATGATGATATAATAAATTTAGTATTTATTTTAAGATCATACAATCAAATAATTAAAACAGAAACGGATGGATGAGACAAAGATGTTGCGTACAATAGTCTGGTTTACGTATTTTGTAGGATACTTAATTTATGCTTTACCCAGTTTAGGAAAGGCTAAACGTCTCAAAAAAGAAGGTCATACGGAAGCCCATCATCATCATGTAAAAAAAATTACTGGGGAGTGGGCAAGATTTCTAGTGAAAAAAGCAGGTGGAAAGATTCATGTTTATGGGGAAGAAAATATACCTGACAATGAAACGGTTCTGATCGTCTGTAATCACCAGGGAAACTTTGATATTCCAATACTCCTAGGTTACTTCAATCGAAAAATTAGTTTTATATCAAAGATTGAAGTAAAAAAGTTACCAATTATAAGAACTTGGATGGAACACATGAATTGTATTTTTATGGACCGAAAGAATAAAAGACAAGCAGTGAAATCGATAATTGCTGGAGTGAAACTATTAGAGCAAGGGCAGGACATGGTAATCTTTCCTGAAGGAACAAGAAGTAAAGGAGACCCCATTGCCCGATTTAAGAAGGGGAGTTTTAAGCTTGCGACTAAGTCGAAAGTGACAATATTACCAGTGGCTATAGATGGTTCTTATTTACTTATGGAAGCCAACAACAATCGTATTTGTCCAGCGGATGTTCATGTGAGAATTTTGGAACCTGTCCGCATTCATCAAGAGAAATCTGACATAGATGTTGGACAATTGGCAGAAATTGTTCAACAAAAAATTGAAGCCTCTTTTAATACTAATGAACAGTCTGATAAAAAAATAGAAGCAAAGAATATGTAAACTTGGACTATCTCTAAATGAAACGGGATGAAAATAAAAAAAATAAAGGAAATTACTAATATTTATCTAATTTGTTTAAATGAATGGTCAATCACTTTTTAAATAGGGGGTTAAATAATGGAAGTAAAGGATCGATTTGAAGCATTGCTGGCAAAGATGAGCAGTGATCCAAGCCATTTAGGAGATCTAAATGTTGTCTATCAATTTAATTTTGCAGGAAATGAAGATGGTGTATATCAATTAAAAATATCAGATAAACAGGTGGAATTTGTGGAAGAGAAAAGATTTGAACCGCAAATTACGTTAGAAATGAGTGAAGATAATTTTCTGAATCTAATCAAAGGTGATTTGAATCCTACTATGGCTTATATGAGTGGTAAATTAAAAGTACGTGGTGACCTTTCATTAGCACTAAAACTACACGGATTGTTAAAAAAATATCAGTAGAGGAATATGCGGAAAAGACCTTCTAGATTTTAGAAGGTCTTTTTCAATAGATTTCAATAGATACAAAAGGATAAGGTTTTCTTATCGTTATCTTGCTCTCTCCTACTCGCAGCATGGCACTCGGAAGTGACAACTGAAGTCAGAGCAGAGAGCCCACTTCTAGTCTACTTCTTCAAAATGCCAGTAGAGGAAGACACATATAGACGCATACACTTTCTTATGATCTCCCTGATAAAATTTTATGCTTTTTGTAATTCATTCTGCCTTTGTTGTTGTTTATCTTCCACTTTCTTCTCAATAACTTCTAATGCCTGGGCATCGTTTAAGAGTTGTTGTCTATTTTCTTTCACTAATTCTTCAAAACTTTTATGCAAACGCTTTCTCATAGGTATCAATCCTTTTCAATTAAAATTATCTCTCCATTAAATTATATAACTTTTTACTATCAATACGTGTGTAACCTGTTACAAATTTCTGAACATTTGTAAAAATTCAATTTTAGTTTACCATGTATTTTGTGATTAAGTAAACAAATGGGGATTGGACTTTAGAGAAAAGGATGTAGTAGGACTTTTCCACATATCCACATAGTTATACACAAACCAAATGCTTTTCTATAGGGTTTTAGGAGAAATACTAACGTTATCCACAGATGAAACTTCCAGTTAGTTTATTTAATTACCCACAGTTTATTAACATTAAATAGCTTGTTAATGTAAGCTTTTTCAACTTTATCCACAACGTTCATTTGGTTTGTGGGTAACTGGATATATTTACGACACATGACATTATTAATGAAATAAGCTACAATTATAGTATAAAATGAATGAGTATTCATTCTTTTTCGATGAGGGAGGTAATCGGCTAAGTGAATACAATTGCAAAAGATATTGTTCAGATGACAATACCAACACCATTTCTTGTGGGGCCCATTAATACATACCTGATTAGAGGAGAAACACTGACATTAATCGATACAGGTCCAAAGTCAGAAGAAGCCTTACACTGTTTAAGGGATAAGTTAAAAGAACTAGGGTTGAATACCACAGATATTGAAGTAGTAGTATTAACACACCATCATCCCGATCATATTGGTCTGGTTGAGGAATTTTATCCACAGGCCAAATTATATGCCCATGAAAAAGTTTCCCCATGGTTAAAAAGAGAACAGGTTTTTCTAGAAAATACTCAAGCGTTTTATAAAGAATTATATAGCCGTCATGGTGTACCAAAAGAGATAAGGAATAAAATTGAAGAATCAACTCAAGGCTATTTAAGCTATTATCCAGACAGAGAATTGGATGATTTTTTAAAGGAAGGGGATCAATTAAATTTCTTATCTGGTTGGTCAGTTTTGGAGACGCCAGGACATGCACAAAGCCACATTTCCCTATATAGGGAATCAGATGGTGTTTTAATTGCTGGAGATCACTTGATCCAACATATTTCATCTAATGCTATTATCGAAGCTCCTTATGGTAAAGGGGAAGAGCGTCCAAAAACATTACTTCAATATCGGGAATCATTAAAGAAATGTTTACATATCAATACGGCTTTTTCTGGTCATGGGGATGTCATAACTAACCCAACCGAATTAATAAGAAAGAGATTAGCAGAACAAGATAAGAAGGCATACCAATTTAAACAGATGATTGGAAGTGAGGAAATAAGCTGCTTTGACCTTTGTATGAAGAAATATTCTCATATCTATGAAAAACAGCCATCATTAACCTTTTCAGAAACATTAGGCCATTTAGACTTACTTGAAGATTATGGGGAGATCGAACAGGTGGAGGTAGATGGAAAAATTTTTTATAAATCTATCTGAAATTGTCATGGTGAAGCCAAATTAGTTAGTTATTATCAGAAGATATATTGTTTTATTTATGGAAAACTAGGGAATATATTAACGATATATGTAAAAGGGAATGGAGGGATTAGAATGGATGAAGATGTGAAAACTGGTAACTGGTTTAAACGTACGATTATCTTCGGTACACTGGCATGTTCCATTTATCTTGTTTCAAATAAGAGGGTTCGTACGAAAGCGGTAAATGGAGTGAAGGAATTTACAGACCAGACAAAAAACTGGTATACCGTTATTAAAGATAACCGTGAACAAGTACTAGAGCAAATCAAATTATCTGGAGATAAACTGTCGAGAGTGGTGGAGGATGCATCGGAGGATGTTCAAAGAATCGTCGTTGCGACACAACATATGAAAGAACATTCCCAGGTCTTACTTCAAACTCTAAAGGAAACTCAATCTGAGTTTAGCCAATTAAAGGACAAGTTTAAAATAGAGAAATCCAACAGAGTAGCACCAGGGGGATTATTGCCGGAAAGAGACGATGAAATCTTACAGTAATAATTTTTTCAAAGGGTAACTTCACTCAGATGTTGTTATCCTTTTTTGTTTTTTTAAAATTTTAATTCTAAATAAATTCATACTAGTAATAATTTGTTGTTCACTGCCGTAAATATCATGAAAGAGAAAAATTGATGTTTGAAGAAGTGCTATAAAGGTTACATATCTGTACATGCTATACAAGGAGGAATGTCTTAATGTCATTTGGCAGTGAATTAAAAGCATTAAAGGAATTCCAGTGTGACCAGGGGAAATGTGTGTTAACGGTATATTTAAACACAGACAGGGCAAATCAGGATCAGCAAAAGGGTGAGTGGAAGATACGCTTAAAGAACGGATTGAAAAGGTTGGAAGAATATTTAATCGCCTCTGGAGAAGAGGTTCAGCTCCAAAGCTACCGTAAATTGAGAAAGATGGTGGAGAAGGAGGTTCGGGGAAATCAATCCCATCTCTTAAAAAGTGTTGTAATCTTTGCCTCTGAAGACAAAAGTTTATGGTCCGTTCATTACTTACAATTACCTGTAGAGACTAGTTTTCACTGGGAGAACAAACCTGCCGTAGACCAGTTAGAACAAATGCATAAGACCTTCCCAAGAACCGGAATTATTATGCCTAGTTTGAATCAAGTTAAAGTGATTGATGCTGACTTAGGAGAGATTCAAGATACAAGGGTATATGAATTTGATCCAGAAACAGAAGATTGGCGTCCCAAAAATGGGCTTGCAACATCTGACCGGATGGCATCTGGAGCAAACCATATAGATGGTTTTCAACAACGTTTTGAAGAGAACTTGAACCGTTTCTATAAAAAAATAGCCGGGAATTTAGAACAAATGAAACGGGATCGAAAATGGGAGTCAGTATATATTATAGGTGAACCAGATATGGTTAAAACATTAGAGTCACTTATGAAGGTCAAAGTAGACCGCTGTGTGATGAAAAATATGACGAACTCGCAATCTTCGCAAGTCCTCGCACAAGTGTTTCAATAGAATAGTATCAACAATGTTTAGGAAGCGTTTTCAATAAAAGTGTTTTGCAATGGTTAGTCACAAAATTGTGCGGGACCTGGTCCCGCACAATTTTGTGACAATTACTTTGTGTAGCGATTTGCATATGCGCTGGCAACATAGGATTCAGGTTTGATTTTTGGCTCTATTCCCATGGACTCAATTCGAGAGGTCATTTCTCTTACATAAAGTTTTGTCTTATTTTGATTTTGAGAGCCAATATCAATATGTCCTTCAATAGTAAAAGAAGCCCCCTTATATATATGTGGGAGAACAATATTTATTAGTTGATCCTTTCTTTTTTCCGTAAACATAGATACAATCTCTTCTGTTAATGAGGTTTCGAAGGATATTTTTTCATGTAAATTTGTTATTTGCCTTGGAATGGATACTTTTCGGATACATGCCCAAGCACCTTTACCTTCCTGTTGAATCACAATCCCGGTTACAAAACGAGTGAATGTGGCATGTACTTGAGAGTCGGTTCCAAACATCAAACGATAATTTCCTTTTGGATTCCTTTTTATAAACCAAACAATACGATCAAAAACTTGTTCGAAAGTCAGGTTTTTTTCCTGTAAATTTTCAAATGAATAGTTCAGAGCTTGGAGTTTTCTCATCATACCGATGCCTTTCCTTTCTGAAAGTAGTAGTGACACTTGAAAAACGAACCTGTACGATATGTTTATTCCGTTGCCATGTTTTGTGTGTTCAACCTGAAAGAGTATGTAATTCCAAAAACAGAGAGTTGTTTTGACTATTAGTATGTAAAAAAGTCTAAAATTATTATTCAGACTTTCGAAACATAATTTAATAAAAAAAGGTTGTCAATTAAAATCATTTAATAAACGATTTTTTGACAACCTCTTTTGTATTCGACTATGTGAAAAGATAATGTTGATTTTTTAATACAGGTCGAAAGTAGCGAGGGTCCTTCGCTACATTCAACAACATTATGCGGATTCGGTGGATTTTCCAACAGATTTTTTATTTATTCTTTCGAATAGGAGGGCAGCAACAAACATGAGCAAAAGCATGGAACTCATGGAATAATATATTGCTCCTTGTTCTACTACACCAATTAACCAACCCCCAACGGTTGGACCGATCATACTTCCAACCGCAAAGAGAACACCGGTCATCACTGTACCTGTTGGTAATAAATTTGCAGGAACTAAGTCGGCTAAGTAGGCGATACCTAAAGAGAATGAGGAGCCTAATAGCATTCCTGATAAGGTAAATAAAATCCATAAAACCCATGGAAGATGCTCCACAAAACTCATGGAGAAGAACAGGATGAATCCGAAGAAGAAGATGATTTTAAGTACCTTGCTTCGTCCAATTTTATCACTTAGTATCCCTAATGGAAGTTGTGTAAACAAACTTCCAAATACAAAACTTGGCAATAATAGAACAGTGACAAATTGAATGTCAATTCCCATTCTCATGGCATAGACGGGATAATTTCCGTGGAGAGATGCTTCCAAATAGCCATAGAGAAAACCTGGCAAAAGAGCGAACCAGGCAAGTTTGATCACTTGTTTATAACGGGAGAAAGTATTTAACTGTGATGCCGTCTCAAAATCACTCTCCGGCCATTCATTTCGTAAAAAGAGCATAAATACCCAAGCAATAACGCTAAATCCCGATGCAATGAAGAACGGCAAATACTCATTGATAGCGAGTAATTGAGTCATCATTGGACCGATTCCAAATCCAAGACCAAAGGCGAGACCATAGATAGCAAGCTGTCTCCCCCGTTTTTCCTTTGACGCAGTTGAACTGATCCAAATCTGTGTTGAGAAGTGGATTAAATTATCGGCTATCCCCACCACAATTCGTAAAATAAACCAGAACCAAAATGTTTGCCAAATAGGGAATAGAATTAAAGAGATCATTACTAAAACAAGCCCTATGATAATAATAGGTTTATATCCATATTTTCGAACAGGCTTTTCAATAAATGGAGATATTAGAATTATGCCAATATATAGTGCTGCTGCATTTAATCCATTAGCTGACGAAGAAACTCCGGCCGTTTCCAACATCACAGCGAGAACGGGAAGTAACATTCCTTGAGAAAAACCTGCTATTAGAACCATTCCAACCAATACCCAATAACGATAAACGGGATGATTGATTTCCTTGTTTATTTGATTTGTTGACAAGACTAATCCTCCTCTTAAATAAAACACCTACCTATCCAATTGTAATTCCTTTCTGTAGTATTTCAAGTGAAAAATAGGAGAGGGGTAAAAGGTGACGAAATAAATTATTGAAGGGTAAAATAAGTGAGAGGTATATAAAAGGAGGTTTGTATAATGATTTTTAAGATGAAAGAAAATGGATTTGAAACGAAATTTGAATATGGGACCATTCAAATTTCCGGTAATGAACAATACGGTTTTCGACCATATCAATTAATGGTGAGTTCCATTGCAGTCTGCGGTGGAGGGGTACTTAGGAAAATTCTAGAAAAACAGCGGATGAAAGTGACGGATATGACCGTAGAGGCAGATGTTACCCGTGATCCGGAAGCGGCCAACAAAATAACAAAAATTCATCTGCACTATACGATATCAGGGGAAGGGCTGATAGAAGATAAGCTTGAAAAAGCGATGGTGTTGGCACAAAAAAATTGTCCTATGGCTCAGACTGTCATTGATTCCATCGAATTGACAGAGAGTTTTAAAATTGGCTATGTTAAAGGCTAATGTTGATTTTTTAAATAGGATGATTTTTAGCGAAATTTACGACTACTGTCTCTTCCTCTGCGAGCAAATGCTCCGA
>NZ_JAHQCS010000020.1 GCF_019042215.1 Evansella tamaricis
TTTAATCCCGCAGGAGTCTACGTATATTTCCTTCGCTATTGTTGTGTATTGTTCGGATTTCCAATTAAACACTTTAGTTATGTCCCAGCCTCTTCGCAAAGGCGCTTGCGCTTTTCTTATAATCTTGATTTCATGACGTCCTATTATCGGGTATGCCACAGGACGTGGCGCTCTGCCCGATGAACGATTACTCTGCTGTGAAATTCTCTAGAGTAAGTCGTCACATAGGTTCTTTTGCTTATCAATCATACCCATTTGGATTATTCTTTTGCCATTTCCAGGAATCACGACACATTTCTTCAATCCCCATCGTGGCAGTCCAATTTAATTCCTCTTTTGCTTTATTAGGATTTGCATAACAGACACCGATATCTCCAGGTCTCCTGTCAACAATAGAATAAGGCACCTTTTTTCCGGAAGCTTTCTCAAATGCCTTTACCATTTCCAGAACACTGTAACCTGTTCCCGTTCCAAGGTTATAGGCGTTTACTCCAGTAGTTTCCGTCACTTTTTCCAAAGCTTTTAAGTGACCTTTTGCCAAATCCACAACGTGAATATAGTCTCGCACTCCAGTGCCGTCAACCGTATCATAGTTATCTCCGAACACTTGTAATTTAGGTAATTTTCCAACTGCCACTTGAGTAATGAACGGCATTAAATTATTTGGAATTCCGTTAGGATCCTCTCCAATTTTTCCACTTTCATGTGCGCCAATCGGGTTAAAATAACGTAATAAAGAGATGCTCCACTCTGAATCAGAAACAAATAGATCACGTAAAATTTCTTCGATCATTAATTTAGATTGTCCATATGGATTAGTGGCACTTAACGGGAAATCTTCAGAAATAGGTACGCGATCGGGCATTCCATAAACCGTCGCTGATGAACTAAAGACAATATTTTTAACACCATGTTTCCTCATGACATCACATAGCTGAATGGTTCCAGTGATGTTGTTATGGTAATAGTACAAAGGTTTTTCGACCGATTCACCAACTGCTTTTAATCCGGCGAAATGAATGACTGCATCAATCTGTTTTTCATGGAAAACTTTTTCGATATCCTCTACATTCAAAAGATCACCTTCGTAAAAAGGAAAATCCTTTCCGGTGATTTCTTGAACTCGTTTTAGTGATTCAAACTTACTGTTGGAAAGGTTGTCAAGAACTACAATTTCAAATCCTGCATTTAATAACTCGACACAAGTATGACTGCCGATATAACCTGCTCCGCCTGTAACTAATATAGCCATCTTAAAAGGCCTCCTATATTCTATTTCCTATCTATAAAAATTTTATCATATGGAAGAGAGGGAATAAATCAAAAAAACGAATACAAGTTACGTAATAGAAACCTATTTAAAAATAGGTTTCTTT
This sequence comes from Evansella tamaricis, assembly GCF_019042215.1. Taxonomy (GTDB): domain Bacteria; phylum Bacillota; class Bacilli; order Bacillales; family Salisediminibacteriaceae; genus Evansella; species Evansella tamaricis. The sequence goes on from NZ_JAHQCS010000020.1 coordinate 1,377, forward strand.
TGTAAGTTTTCTTATCGTTTTTAGCTCCAGAATGGAAGCATTGTACAACAATAGTGGAGTCGAAGTTGGTTTCATTGGGCCCCAAAAGAGCATTTTGTGGACAATGGGAGAAGGGAATCCGGTTCAATTTTTATGATTTTACTAAAACAAAACCTTCTTTTAACGCTTCTGTTACATTATGTTCAGGGATTAGAAGATAGATATCTTCCTTACTAGGATGAGCAATAATGGCAAAGCCATCTGTTAAGAATTGTTTTGCATGATCAATACTTCTTAATACAATATCGACTGCATCTAACTTTTTCTTTACATTGTAGTCTATTTCCATCCTAATAACCTCCGCTCTTATCTGTATTTTGAAATGGGTACCTAACACGTCAATAAGAATTGTATTTTTGAAAGAGAATATTACTCCTATTATAAAGAATCAAAAGAATTATGCAAGTGAGATGAGATATTTCCTGATAGTAATTTCCTATTGATAGATTAATCCAGGGTGTTAGAGCCGCTACAAAGAGCCGGCGACAGCTACGTATCGTCTGAAGAAATGAAGTGAAATATAGCAAAATCAAAGGAAGATTAACATATCTATTCAAGTAATTAAGAAGAAATTTAATACTTTTTAATGTTTGTCGAAAAATATTGATAAATAAAGTATTGCACAAAGACTAAACAGCAAGTTATAATACTACCATACTAGTGAGATTAGTGTTTCACTAATTACTAGTTTTTCTAATATGGAATAGAACTAAAATTTTCGCGTTCGGTTGTAAGCGTTTTCTTAAACGCATCAAAGTAGTAAAGTGCACAAGCTATTTTTTTAGCAAACCATGTAAGCGCTTTAATATTACGTGAGGCGAAACATATTTTTAACTTGAAGGGAGTGATGTGAAAACTTCAAAAGATAAAACGTTTCATCTGTGTTTTCCCCATGGATACTAAAGTATATCATTGGGGGTCAATGTAACAAGTTGTTAAAGCACGTGTATTTGTAAGGAAAAAAATACACCCATACGAAAGGGGCAGTTAAATTGTTAAAGAGAAATTATTTTTTACTATTACTAGTTTTATCGCTGCTATTGGTTTTTGCTGCTTGTTCAAGTGATGATGAATCTTCCTCAGACGCTACTGATGAGCCTGACACTACAGACACAGATGGTGATACTACAGACGATGGTGACGATGAGCCAGTTATGGATACTACTCCTGTAACTTTCAGTTATTTTAATGCAGGTAGTCCAGGTAGAGATATCGACACGAATGAGACTCGAATTGGTAAACATTTAGAAGATATAACTGGTGTGAACTTTAGAATTGAACATCTTGTAGGAGACTTAAATACAAAGATTGGGGTTATGGTTGCTAGTGGAGACTATCCTGATGTAATCGTTCCTGACTCTGCAGTTGATATCTTAATGGATGCAGAAGCATTTATCCCATTAAATGATTTACTGGAAGCACACGGTCCAGATCTTTTGGAAGCGTATGCAGATTACCTTCACATGTTCACACATGCTGACGGAAACATCTATTATATTCCTTTCGGACCAACTGTCAATGAGTATATTCCAGATCCGGACATCAACCAAGGTGCATTCTGGATTCAACGTGGTATCTTGAAAGAAGCAGGATTCCCGGAAGTTCATTCTTTGGATGAGTACTTACAGTTAATCAAGGATTATGCAGACGCTAATCCACAAATTGATGGAATGAACACGATTCCTTTCACAGGTTTAACATATGACTGGAGATTCTTCGCATTCTCTAATATTCCAAACCACCTTGCTGGTTATCCAAATGATGGTGGCGTGCAAATCGACATGGATACTCATGAAGCTACAGTATATGCAGATTCTCAGTACGCATATGACTGGTTGAAAACAGTGAACGACTTAAATGCAGATGGTTACTTAGACAGAGAACTTTTCGTAGCAAACTACGATGAGTATTTGGCGAAATTATCTTCAGGCCGTGTACTTGGATTCTTTGACTATGGTTGGCAGTTTGGGGAAGCCCGTAACGCATTACGTGATGCTGGAAACCCAGACCGCGAGTATATTGCTTTACCTGTAGTATTTGAAGGCGTTGAAAAAGATCAGTATTTAGATCCACCTGCTTTCACATCTAACCGTGGAGTAGGTATTACAACTGCAGCTGAAAATCCTGAGCGAATTATTCAATTCTGGAACGAATTAATTAAAGAAGAGAATCAAAAGCTAGTAATGTGGGGATTTGAAGGGGAGCACTATGAAGTAGACAATGGTCGTTTCTACCGTACAGATGAGCAAATTGAAGAAACTCGAAAAGAAGAAGTGCGTGAAGATGTTGGTATGGCTTACTTTGAATGGTACTGGCCACGTCTTAACGGTACTTTCTCCGACGGAAATGCTGTAGAACCTGGAAGGCAACATGAGGTTGCCCAAGCTTCTTACAGAGATTCTGATAGAGAGTATCTAGATGCATATGGTAAGAACACATGGGCTGACTTCTTTGCAGATCCAGATGACCGTCCTTGGTTCCCTGCATGGAGTGCAAACATTGAGCAAGGTTCTGATCCACAAATCTTTGAAGAGCGTTCTGACGAAATTATCAGACGACACTATGCACGTATCGCTTTAGCAGATCCTGCTGATTTCGAGAGTGAGTGGAATGACTTTGTAGATGCATATCGTGCTCTAGATGTTGATGGATATGAGCAGTTCTTTACAGATGTTGTTCAAGCCCGTGTAAGGGGAGAATGGTAATTACAACGGTTTAAGAATTAAATAAAGAGGGCTATGGTAATCCTTTGGAGGTTGTCATAGCCTTTCTTTTTAAATCTTCTTGTTATTATTGGAATAAGAGGGAAAAATCTTGTTCTAATTTGTGTTAACTTGTATACTAGTTAGACTAGAATGACAAAATTCCACAAGGATTAATAGAATGAATTGCTTCTGGGAGGTGAACGGAATGAGTACAGTTATTCGAGCAAACGGTTCAACAAGGAATTATGTTTATAAAACAATTAGAGATAAAATTATTAATTGGGAAATCAAACCGGGACAAAAAATCTCTGAAAAGGAAGTATCTGAAGAATTGAGCGTCAGTCGTACCCCTGTCAGAGAGGCATTTCTTCAATTAGCTCAAGAAGACCTGCTTGAAATCTATCCGCAAATAGGAACGGTTGTTTCAAAAATTGATTTTTCTTTAGTGGAAGAAGCAAGATTTGTCCGAGAAACTATCGAGAGAGCTATTGTGCGTGACTTGTGTGAAAACGTCAGTGAAGATTTTATCTTTGAAATGGAAACAAATGTAACAATGCAAGCATTGTGTATTGAAAAGGGAACTCATAAGCGCTTATTTGAGCTTGATCAACAATTTCACTATCTTTTGTACAAGGAAAATAAAAAAATCCGAACTTGGATGTTTATTAGGCAGATGAACGGACATTTTGACAGACTTAGGTCACTTCGCCTAGCTTCTGATCCAAACTGGAACCTCATCGTTAATCAACATAAGGAAATATTCGAAAATATAATGAAAAAAGATCCAGCAGGAGCAGAGGCCACCATGGGATCCCATTTATTGCTTGTAAATTCAGAAAAAGAATCACTAAAAGAAAATTATTCTAATTATTTTAAAAACTAATTCAGTCCGTTAAACGAGGTGTCTCATCATGATCAACTTTGCCATAATTGGTTGTGGCCGAATATCTGTTTTCCATAAGGAAGGAATACTAGAAACAACTGGTGCTGCATTAAAAGCAGTATGTGACGTGGATAAGACCAAGGCGGCAAGTCTGGTGGAAGGATTATCGTCTATTGATATTTATGTTGATTACAAGCAATTGTTGGAGGATCCATCGATACATGTGGTGAATATTTGCACAGAGCACTATTATCATTCTGAGTTAGCAGTAGCAGCAATGGATGCAGGGAAACATGTCATCGTAGAAAAACCTGTGGCATTATCTTTGGAAGAAGCAGACCGAATGATAGAGGCACAGAAAAAAAATGGCATAAAGGCTACAGTTGTTTTTCAGAATCGATATAATAAAGCAGTTGCGATGATGAGAGACGCGGTGGAAGAAGGACGTCTCGGAGAACTATCACACGGAGTGGGAAGCATTCGCTGGTATCGAGACCAATCCTATTATGGGCAAGATTCCTGGCGGGGGACTCAAAAGCAAAAAGATGGATTCCTTATGAATCAGACCATTCACACGATCGACTTATTAACATGGATGATGGGGCCAGTGAAAAAAGTTACCGGTCAAGTAAGCACTAAATTTTTTGAAATTGAAATGGAAAACATCGGGGCTGCAACAATGGAATTTGAAAATGGAGCTATTGGTATTATTGAAGGGGCAGGGACTGTATATCCTGATGATTTAGAAGGCCGTTTAAGTATATTTGGTGAAAAAGGTACGATTGTACTTGGTGGTACGTCAGCAAACAAAATAGAGACTTGGAGATTCAGTAATGATTTCCAGAAGGAACAAATAGCATCCTTGGAATTACTCCGTGAGCAAGAGGAGAATGCCCCAACTGTTTACGGTTTTGGACATGAAAAAGTGATACAAGATATGGTTGATGCCATTCATCAAAATAGGGAACCAATTATCAGTCTGATGGATGGGAAGAACGCTTTGGAAATTGTTCTTGCCATTTATGAATCTGCTAAAAAGGATGGACAGCCAGTCTATTTGCGGTAGTTCTTATAGTTGGCAGTAGAAGTAATATGATGGAATTATATATAATTATTTAAGGAAGTCAAATAAATATATAGTTAAATATGTTCTAGGCATGAAATTGCAGGAATAACTTAAGAAAGCAACGATAGTAATAATTTATTACTAGTTGCTTTTGTTTAGCCACTTAGTTCATCCTGCGAACTAAGTTCAATCGTTAAATTTATCTACGTTAATACCGCTAATTGAAAGCGTTAACTAATATAATATTTTCCTGGAGGAGTGGATGAAATGTTAAAAATAGCAATTATAGGAACTGGAGCAATCGCACCATCCCACATTTCCGGATATGCCGAGTTCCCCGAAAGCTGTGAAATTGTTGCTCTCTGTGATATCTATCCAGAGAAGGCGGAAAAAGTAGCAGAAGATTTACATTTAAATGCAGAAGTTTTTGATGACCATAAGAAACTGTTGGAGAGAGAAGATATAGATCTTATATCTGTTTGTACCCCTCCATACACACATGCTGAAATTACAATTAACTCCCTCAATGCTGGAAAACATGTCATTGTGGAGAAACCGATGGCGTCTTCCTTGGAAGAATGTGATGCGATGAATGAAGCTGCGAAGAAAAATGGAAAAATTTTATCTGTCATCGCTCAAAATCGATTCCGAACTTCCATGATGAAACTGAAAAAAATATTAGAAACTGGAAAGATGGGTCCTATTGTTCATACACAGGTGGATTCGTTCTGGTGGCGAGGTTACAGTTACTATGATTTATGGTGGAGAGGGACATGGGAAAAAGAAGGTGGAGGATGTACTTTAAACCACGCTGTTCATCATATTGATATTTTTCAATGGATGAAAGGTATGCCATCACAAATAACTGCGGTTACAAGTAATACAGCCCATGATAATGCGGAAGTGGAGGATATCTCTATCGCCATCGGAAAATACGAAGATGGGAGTTTAGCTCAAATCACAAGTTCTGTTGTTCACCACGGGGAAGAGCAGCAACTTATTTTTCAAGGGAAGAATGCAAGGGTTTCTGCTCCATGGAAAGTTACTGCATCAAAGGCAAAGGAAAATGGTTTTCCAGAAGAAGATCGTAGCTTAGAAGAAGAGTTAGAAGAACTATATAACGGTTTACCAGAAGTGGAGTATGAAGGACATGCTGGACAAATTCAAGATGTCTTATTGGCAATTGACGGTAAAAAGGATCTTTTCATTGATGGACAAGAGGGACGTAAAACGCTTGAACTCATCACTGCCATTTATCAATCGGCAAGCTCAGGAGAAACAGTGAAGTTACCTTTGACAGAGAGCAGCCCATTTTATACTAGGGAAGGTCTGTTGAAAAATGCCACGTATTTTTTTGAGAAGAAAAACAGTGTCTCTAATTTTTCTGATAACTCGATCACTACAGGAAGTGACAGTGAATAGTGAAAGTAATATCTTGAAATGATTAAAAGGAGTGACACTATGAACAAGAATGACGGAATGAATTATGCCCCTAAAGGTTTTGAGAATAAAGTAGTTAACGATGGGGAATTTCGTTTTGCTGCAATAGGATTAGATCACGGTCACATTTACGGGATGTGTAATGGACTAACAGAAGCGGGGGGACAAGTTGCTTATGTTTATGACCCAGATCCAAAGAAAGTGGAACGATTTAAAGAAGCATTTCCAGAAGTGTTGATTGCCGCGACGGAAGATGAAATTTTGACGGATGAATCTATCCAGTTGATTGCATGTGCAAGTATCCCATCGGAGCGATATGCTGTTGGATTGCGTGCCCTAGATCATGGAAAGCATTATTTTGCCGACAAACCGGCATTCACCAAACTAGATCAAGTGAAAGAGGCTCGCCAGAAAGTTGCGGAAACGGGACTGAAGTGGGGAATTTACTATAGCGAGCGTCTGCATGTGGAAAGTGCTATTTTCGCTGGCCAACTCATTGAGGAGGGGGCCATCGGACGTGTTATTCAAGTGATCGGAACAGGACCTCATCGTGCAAATGCAGCCTCAAGACCTGAATGGTTTTTTGATCCTGAAAAATACGGCGGAATTTTATGTGATATTGGAAGTCATCAAATTGAACAGTTCCTACACTACTCAGGTGCGAAGGATGCAAAAGTACTCCATAGTAAAGTTGCTAATTATAACTTCAAAGAACACCCGAAATTTGAAGACTATGGTGACGCCACTTTAGTGGCTGATAATGGGGCTACTTTCTATTTTAGGGTTGACTGGTTTACTCCTGACGGATTAGGAACTTGGGGTGACGGAAGGGCGATTATTTTAGGTACAGAGGGATATATTGAAATAAGAAAATATATTGATATTGGCCGTGATAACAGCGGAAACCATCTATACTTAGTGAACCAGGAAGGGGAGAAACATTTTGAATTATCTGGAAAAGTGGGCTACCCATTTTTTGGGAAATTCATCTTGGATTGTGTGAATGGAACAGAGGACGCCATGACACAGGAACATGCATTTCGTGCAGCTGAACTATGCATTGAGGCACAGGAGATGGCTATCAATGTAGAACCTGCAATATACTCAACGAATCCTTAAACTACTCTCTAGATGGGGTAAATTGTTTGAAACAAGTCATCACAATTGCGAAACTGTGATGGCTTTTTCCATGTTTGTACTGTTTTCGAATACATGTATGACAAGGAATGCAAAGTGGTACTGGAACGGGAATTTTTTTTAGCTAGGATGAATACTTAGCGAAACTCTACCCCATAAACAATTCTTCATGGAAGTCGTCCAGGCACACGAAAAAAATAATATTAGTAATTATATTGGCAAAAAATGAAACAATCTGTTATAGTTTGCAAGTATTTAATGGACGAAATGGTTCATTTGTTTTATGATTTTCGGTGTATGAGTTACAAGGGAGGTGGAAAATATTAATATCAATATTCGCAGTAAAGGATCAACGAGGGAGTTTGTGTATCGAACAGTTAGGGATCAAATCATTAATTGGGAAATTAAACCTGGACAGAAAATCTCTGAAAAGGAAATCTCAGATAGCTTAAATGTTAGTCGAACCCCTGTTAGGGAAGCATTTTTGCAATTGGCACAAGAAGACTTATTAGAAATATATCCACAGATAGGAACGGTCGTCTCTAAGATCGATTTTACATTAGTGGAAGAAGCAAGATTCGTAAGGGAAAAAATAGAGAGGGCAATTGTTAGGGATTTATGTTCCTTCATTAGTGAAGATTTTATTTTTGAAATGGAAACAAATCTTACTATGCAGGATCTATGTATCCATAAAGGAACAAACCAACGATTATTTGAATTAGATGAATCCTTTCATCGACATTTGTTTAAGGAGAGCAAGAAACTTCGAACATGGATATTCATCAGTTCAATGACTGGCCATTTTGATCGATTGAGAGTTCTTCAATTAGCATCGAAAACCGATTGGAATCTTATTGTAAACCAACATAAAGAGATTTTTAACTGTATTTTAAACAAAGATCCTGAAGGTGCAGAAAAAGTAATGGGCAGCCATTTAGAACTGGTAAACCTAGAGAAAGAGGCTTTAAAATTAAGTCATGCAAACTATTTTAAATAAAAGTACTTCCTCTCTATCCCTCCAAATAAAAAGCAGCGAAAGTAATAATATTACTTGTTGCTTTTTACATCCACTTAGTTCGTCTTTTAAACAAAGTCACCTCCATTATTCAACAGTTTAGGTAATTGTGAAAATCACCGAGTTTTATCAAATGATTCTCTTAAGAAATGTATTGTTTCCTTCCAATCTTTAAGTTATAATACTACCATACTAGTTATATTAATGTTGTAGTATGATTAGTTGTAAAATTTTGAAATCTATTACTAATAAACAAGAATGTAACATCAATTGACCTCGCATCTATTTAGTAGTGTAACTACAAGGTTTTGTAAGTTTGCTATTAAAGAAAGACCTCATAAATTCTACTTAGAAAAACTCAAACCCTATTTAACCAGTTTAAAAAGTACATTAGTTTCTATTATTTTTTGTATTCGGTGTAAGCGTTTCCTCAATTAATTATTATTTCTTCCTTGTTTTATGTCGGGAAAAAGGATCGATATTTAAATTAAAAATTCCTAATTTTTAGAATGTAAGCGCTTTGACAAAGGGGTGTTTTTATATGAAGTTGTTTTTAAGGAGGTGGTGCTAGCAGTACATTGACAGTAAAAAGGTAATGCCAGCAATAAACAGAATATTCGAAATGATGGTTTTGTGTAGTTTTAGAAAACTATGCATTGAAAATCGAAAGGGGCAATGAAATGTTGAAAAGAAATTATTGGTTGTTAGTATTAGTTCTATCACTTTTACTAGTTTTTGCTGCTTGTTCAAGTGATGACGATACAACAACAGACACAGATGATCAAGATCAAACGACAGATACAGACGCTGATGATGGGGAAGCTTCTATTGATACAACTCCTGTAAGCTACCACTTCTTTAATGCAGGAAGTGCAGGTCGTGACATTGATACAAATGAAACTGAAATAGGAAAACTACTTGAAGATGAAACTGGAGTAAACTTTACGATTGAACACCTTGTGGGGGATTTAAATACGAAAATTGGTGTTATGGTTGCCAGCGGAGATTACCCGGATGTTATTGTTCCTGACTCTGCGATTGATATTTTATTAGATGCGGAAGCATTTATTCCTTTAAATGACCTTTTAGAGGAACATGGACCTAACCTCCTCGAAGTATATGGCCCTTACTTAGATATGTTTACTATGGATGATGGGAATATTTATTATATTCCATTTGGTCCCACGGTGAATGAGTATATACCAAACCCTAATATTGATCAGGGGGCGTTTTGGATTCAAAGGGGAATTCTTAAAGAATATGGTTTCCCAGAGGTAAATACATTAGATGAGTACTTTGATATTATTACTCGTTACGCAGATGAGAATCCACAAATTGATGGAATGAACACGATACCGTTTACAGGTTTAACATATGACTGGAGATTCTTTGCATTCTCTAATATTCCTAACCACCTCGCTGGTTATCCAAATGACGGTGGGGTTTATATCGATATGGATACTCATGAAGCAACGGTTTATGCCGATTCTGAGTACGCTTACGATTATTTGAAAGCATTAAATGAATTGAATGCTGATGGATATTTAGACAGAGAATTATTTGTAGCTAACTATGATGAGTATTTAGCCAAATTATCTTCCGGAAGAGTACTGGGTTTCTTTGACTATGGCTGGCAGTGGGGAGATGCACGTAACGCATTGCGTGATGCTGGAAACCCTGACCGTGAATTTATGGCACTTCCAATTGTCTTTGACGGAGTTGATTATGATCAATATTTAGATCCTCCAGCATTTACCTCTAATCGAGGTGTAGGTATTACAACTGCTGCAGATAACCCAGAGCGAATCATTCAATACTGGGATCGATTGATTCAAGAAGATATGCAAAAAATAGTAATGTGGGGATTCGAAGACAGACATTACAGTATTGATGAGGATGGAATGTTCTATCGCACAGATGAGCAAATTACTTTAACAGAGAAAGAAGAAGAAAGGGATATCACTGGTATGTCCTACTTCGAATGGTACTGGCCACGAATTAACGGAACTTTCGATGACGGGAATGCCGTTGAACCAAGGAGACAACCAGCTGTTGCCCTTGCAAGTTATACAGATGCTGACAGGGAATATTTGGATGCATATGGAATCGAAACATTTGCACAATTATTTGCACAACCGGATGATAGACCTTGGTTCCCAGCATGGAGTGCAAACATTGAACAAGGATCAGATCCGCAAATCTTTGAAGAGCGTTCTGATGAAATAATCAGAAGACACTACGCTCGAATTACGCTTGCCGATCCAGAAGACTTCGATCAAGAGTGGAATGACTTTGTGGAGGCATATCGTGCCCTTGATGTAGACGGGTATGAGCAATTCTTTACAGATGTAGTTCAGTCTCGTGTTAGAGGAGAATGGTAAATCCCAGTCCGGCGTGAAGTAATGTAAATGGAAGGGCTATGATCACCTTATTAGGTTTTCATAGTTCTTCTTTTTTCAAAAGGCTTTGTTATCGTTCAATGTTGATTTTTGCGAAATTCACTCCCTTTCACCACGGGCACAAGTGCGACATCTGCTCATTCTTCGCAGTGTC
>NZ_JAHQCS010000021.1 GCF_019042215.1 Evansella tamaricis
GATTGCGACGGCTACGCTCATTGCTTAGGGACTGTAAAAGTGGAAAAGCACCACTTTTTCAGTTCCCTTGCGAGTAGGCGTTTGTGCTAGACAATAAGAAAAGCGCAAGCGCCTAGGCTCACGAGCGTAGGGCAGTGCAGGAATGACAACAGAAGTCCGCTCTTTGACTTCGGTTGTCACTTCCGAAGTGCCCCGCAGCGAGTAGGCGTTTGTGCTAGACAATGCCCGGGGTGCAAAAACTTATACTTTTACCTTATAAAAAAGGTAGTGGTGTTATTGTGCTCTCAAAGCTTCCAAAGTCTTCTGCACAATGCTCCATTACCCTTAAAATTTCCTTATTATTTTATCATAATACGATTTATTATGTACTTCTGTTCGCTTCTCAACTTACAATTAACTAAGAAAGAACTAGTTCCAAAAATATGCCATTTCCTTTTTTTTCATACCATCGGTCCTATTTCACTCCTTTAAGAGTTTATTAAGCAGACAAAATTATTTTCACTCCAAAGGCAATCAAAATAGCTCCACCAAGCCACTCACTATATCCATAAAAAAAGTTGCCCATCTTTCGCCCAACAATTAACCCTATCCAGGTAAGGACCGTACTCATTATGCCAAAACTGACTAACGTCACCCACGTTTTTGCTCCTAGCATACCAAGGCTTAGGCCCGCAGAAAAGGAATCAATACTTACACTAACAGCAAAAAGAACAAGCCCCCACCCCGTTGGACTGAGTATCGTGTCCCGTTCATGCTGAAAGGTTGCTGCAATCATTTGAATTCCTATAATTATCAGCATCCCACCCCCAAGAATAAAGGCAAGAAATCCAATGTGTTGAGATAATAATTTACCTAACACTAAACCGATTAACGGCATCATCACATGAAACCATCCCACCATGAGACCTATTTTAGCAATATGTTTATATCTTAACCCCATCAGACCCATTCCAATCGAAATGGAAAATGCATCCATACTTAAGGCAAATGCCATAAATCCTATTGTAACTAATTCTGCTATCACGAAATCACCCCTTGGACTGGCTACTCTAATGTATGCACGTCCAAGGGGTTTTATCTCTACAAAATCATTCTCAATCGGTTACTTTCCTGCTGTTATTTCAGATAGAATTTCACCACCTGCAGCCTTTCTTAACCGGTTCATAATAGCAGCTCCCAGATCGGTTTCCGGAAAAATTTCAGAGAAAATGATGTCCACGTTCCCTTCATCAAATTTTCGTAATGAATGGTATAACTGATTCGCTACAGTAGTAAGATCTTCCCTCGTCCCACAGACCACTTCCTGTGCCACAGGGGAAATCAACCCCTTTGCTTCTTCTGTTACAAGAATTCCCACTCTTTTCCCTGAACGTGAAGCTTCTTCCACTTTCTTTTTAAAAAATGGGATGCCGCCATTAATCATAATAAGGGGAGCGGCTGGGGCGTAGTGGGTATATTTCATGCCTGGAGAAATGGGAATCTCGTCCCTGTTCACCAATGCAGGATCCACAAATACCTCACCGACAACCTCTTCCAATGCTTCTTTTGTTATTCCACCGGGACGAAGAATCGTCACTTTTCCATTTGGATCAGTGCAGTCGATTACGGTTGATTCGACCCCAACCCCTGTTTTTCCTCCATCGAGGATCATTGGGATTCTCCCGTTTAAATCCTCGAAAACATGGGATGCTTCCGTTGGACTTGGTCTTCCAGATGTATTTGCACTTGGAGCAGCAAGTGGTAAATCAGATTCCATAATTAAAGCAAGTGCTATTGGGTGATCCGGGATTCTGATGGCAACTGTGGATAAGCCTGCAGTCACCTTTGGCGAAAGCTTCCCAGAATGCTTGAAGACGATTGTTAAAGGACCGGGCCAAAACACATCCATCAAATGCTGAGCATTTTTAGGTATCTCTTTCACATACTCCAGGACCTGGTCCTGCCTGGCAATGTGGACAATCAGTGGATTGTCGGACGGTCTTCCCTTCGCTTCAAAGATCTGACTAATTGCCTCATCAGATAACGCATTACCACCCAATCCATATACTGTTTCTGTGGGGAATGCCACAACTTCTCCACGATTCAGCAGTTGGGCTGCCCGTTTAATCCCAGTATGATTATGTAGTTGACCTTGATCTGATTCCGTCTCCACTTTGGATACTACTGTATCTTTCCGTTCCATTATAAAGCCCCCTTGATGCTATTTATTTTGCGACGGGAGCTTGAAAAAGTCAATTTTTCTATGCATCCTGAATCCGTAATGAAATTATTTCTGCATATTTATAAATCCTAATAATCTTTCGATTACAACTCATTGGAGAAAATACTCGAATCCGTTACTGGCGGACGCTTTCACACAAGGTACAAGTGCGACATCTGCTCATTCTTCGCAGTGTCTTCTTTGCCGCTGGGCACGGCCTCAGCCTCCTCAACGCCAAAACCAGCGTCTGCGGGGTCTTCAGCTCGCGCTATTCCCGCAGGAGACGCCGCCATTCACTTCTTCGAGTAAACGGAGGGATTCCATTAAACAAGTCTTCAAACCTTGTTATAATTAGAATGAAAACTAGTATTTGGATCAAATTCTTATTCACCAGGTGAGTGATATGATGAAAAATTAATTTAAAAGACTCAGATGAAACACTATCTACACATTCAGGATTAGGTTTAATAGGTTTACTTGCATCTAAAATGAAACTATCTAATCAAATAAATTGAAGGTGCCTGAAATAAAATCAGCCCCAACCCCAAAATGGTACTGTCATAAAATCTTATCTCGGACTTCTTTGTCAAAGTAAAAATGATTTTGATCTTATAGAACCCTTTAGACCAAATCTTTTTTAATCGAGCACTAGATATTACTAGTGTCCCACCAGTTCAACTCTACGACAAAGAATGGATCAACTAGCTAAATTCCATAGTGAATGGAAATCAGAGTGGAGTTTGAGGATGCTTGCGGTTTGCCCGCGGTTATGTAGACATGGATGGCGCACTTGTGCCAGTGGTAAAGGCGAGTAGATAAGATGGCCTATCAACACCTATTATCACGGATTCAGGTACATGTTAGTTAGTTGCCACTTATCCACATTTGGTGTGGATAAGTGGCGTTTTCCTGTGTATATCGGGAGGTGCCAGGCACCTCCCGATTTTTGTCGATTATTCCTTCACAAACACCGGAAGTCCGTTGGAAAGATGTTTTTTCACATCTTCTAATGCTAGTAACTCCACTGGAAGGTTATCGGTTGTGTTGTTAAATCCTAATGGCTGTAAAAAGGTCCCTTCTCCTGCTGCTAATAAATAAATCGTATCTAAGCCCTTTTCTTTCGCATAATGCAGTGTTGCTTCAAGGAACTCCAAGATAAATAATGATGTTACTTTTTCAGAATCAATAATTAATGTTCGAAATAGTCCCATTGTTTTCGTAATCTCTTGTATGCGGATAACGGAAACGAAATCCCCTTGATCATTTTCAGCAATAAGAAATGACGTCCAATCCACTGTATCAGGTAATTTGCCAACCCCTGTTTTCGCAATAAAATGCTGTATAGGTAATGTATCTTCTTCTGATGATTTCCTTACAATAAAGCTCATATTTCCACCCTTTCTATGAAATTAATAGGCTTGTACTCTATTACTATGCAAAGGTAGATATGATTATGACGGAAAGTGACACAACCAGTTAACGGATCTACAACAAAAAATCTACTATTCAAATGGTAATAGAATAGTAGATTTTGATTCTCTGTATTTCATATAAGAATTCCGTCATGTATTGGAAGAACTTTTATGCAAAAAATCCAACAATTAGGCTCTGAATCTGTCCATTATATTAGTAAAAACCTCTACGATGAAAAAAGAAACTTCAACCTCATCTTCTTCATTGGATTGATCTTCCTGAGGAGATTCTGTTTCGTGCGCCACTGCATCCCCATTTGAAAAATCTAAGAAACATAATGGGGGAAATAGTACACACCACCAATTATCTCCATTCCCATCCCCTAGGGTAATCACAACTGCCTCATAGTCACCTGCTGGATATAAGCGATTACCATAAAGCTTTGTTGGAAAAGATGTTTCCTGCAATGATACGTTGAACGCTTCATTACTTCCCACTTTTTCAAGTTCATTGGCTACAATTCCATACAGTATATGTATATTCTCATTAATGACATTTCTTGCAACTTCCACATCATGTAACTCTTCGACCCATGTGGTGATTTGTTCATTCACCGAATTCCGAATGTCCCTTTTTAATTTTTGGTCGAGTGGGGCATTACTATTTGCCAAGATTCGTAGTCTGATAGATTCTTCTGGTATAAACTGATCATCTGCTTTCACCGTCATAAGTTGTTGCCCTTCCCAAGATAATAGTAAAATAGATAATGACAATAATATGTATAAACGGATTCGTAGATTCATGTTTGACACCTTCCCTTCGTAGTCACCATTGTTAGCAAGTTGAGGGAATTTTAATCATCAAACATGAATAAATCGAACGACAAGTTATGACAATGGGATGACTAAAAAAGAATGATTTTATACTATTTGGTTGAAAGAAATAAAATACCTTACTCTATTGTCTGCTGTGATGCATCCCATGTCATTCGTTTTGCATAAAATTTCAACAATCAAAAATTCATCTGACGTTTTAAGAAAATGACTCTAAGTATATTACCAATCACTAAACCGGGTATGAGGGCGAGAATAGGTAGTATTACTGGCCCCAGAATTACTCCAAATAGTTTAAAACTCGTGGAGTATATTAATCCTATTGTGACTGTATAGGCACTGCATGCAAGCGGCAGATAAGAATAGGGACCTAATGAATCTCTGTTTTCGTCTCGATAAGCATCCCATAATCCAAACATATACAGACAGGGGTAAAACATTAGCCACTGGAAATTCGTCACCTCTATGGATTCCTGAATATTCCAATTAAAAGAATGGATAATGGCTAAGTTAAAATTGCTCATAACATTGACTATCACTTCGGATAGCATGAGTATAATTCCTTTAAATGGTTTTTTATTCAGGAACTGCCCAAAACCAGGTAATGCAATGCTCCATAATAAGGCCTCATATTTTTTACGTTTCTTTTTCTCCATATGATAATTTTCCTTACTGTTTTGATTTGAAAACATATTAAATTAGGTCATATTCAGCATTTTACTAACAGTTTATCCGTCCCCTTTTTAAGATACCGCGCTGCAATTATTGACGTATTAATTCCACCCGCTAGCAGCATTAAATTAATTATCCTCCATATCGATACCTCCTTTAAGTGCAGGCAATTTATAGTATTTACAAATACCCGTAATATATTTGAAAAAAGAGCATCCTTCACTTTTTCTTAACATATAAGAAAAGCGCAAGCGCCTTGGTCACGGGCGAAAGTCACTGGAAGGACTTTGACAGAAGCCGCTTTTTGGCTTCCCTGTGCTCCTGCGATTACTCGTCGCAAGGCAGCAAGGATGCAACTCAAGTAGCAGCCTGCCTGAAGTGATCCGAGCCCGTAGGCGATGGAGCTAGACAACTTGCCCGAAGGTGCCAATACTTATAAATTCTTATCTTTTTAAGAAAAGCGCAAGCGCCTATGGTCACGAGCGTAGGGTAGGATCGGCAAGTCGTGGTCCCTTTAGCTTCGTGATGGTATAAACTATTATGCGTTAAATGGGCTTTTGTTATAACACAGTTCTTTAAAATGGCCGGAGCTGTAGAATTTAAATTAGTTATGGGAGTTGGCTATAGTTGAATGATTTAAAGGATGGTAAGACATAATATCTTTAAAAAGGAGGGGATAATTTGTTTTTTAACCTTAAATTTAATGGAGTCAAGAAAATGTTAATCGCCAGTACTGTTTTATCCAGTATTTTAAGCCTTACAATGATCCTTTTGACTTTAATGCACCACTTTCAAATGAAAAAACTTTTACAAAGAAATTGTTAATTACCTTACTAGTCAATGGTTATCCTAAATTACTAACGATTGTTGAGAGATTCACTCTTTTTTCTATAATGGAAAAAGAAATAGGCTGGGACAAAAGTGTTTAAATGAATGAGAATCCGAAACGAAATAATCGTGAGATACTTCGCTAATACGATGTATTGTCTGCATTCTCAGTTAAACACTTTCGTTGTGTCCCAGCCTATTTCTGTTATTTAATTATTCATAAATCACAGAGATAACCATACGTTCTTTCCCGTTAATGTCGTCAAGAATTTCTACCGTTGCCCCGTTGAATTGTTCTACTATTAACTTCTTCACTGCTTCCCCTTGTCCATGACCGATTTCAAGAGCAATCATTCCTGGTTTTAATAGGAATTTTGGTATTTGTTTCACGAGACGTCGGTATATGTTTAAACCGTCTTCACCGGCAAATAAAGCCAGTGATGGTTCATGATCCACTACGTTGGCTTTCATCACCGCACGATCCCCTTCAGGAATATATGGTGGATTGGAAATGACAATACTTCCTTTTTCCCCTATAGAAGTGAGAGGCTCCAGAAGATCCCCCTTTAAAAACGTCACCTCTGCATGAAGACGTTTGGCATTCTGCTTCGCGACTGACAAAGCTTCCGGAGAGATATCCGTGGCGGTAACTATGCTGTCTGACAGTTCAAGGGCCAATGTAACTGCTATAATCCCGCTCCCCGTTCCCACATCGACGATTTTCACCGGTATCCCGTTACTGCTGTTATGTATCAGTGGCAGTCTTGCAAGGACAGCTTCGATTAATTCCTCCGTCTCCGGCCGTGGTATAAGGACATCCGAACTAACCAGAAAGGTTCTTCCATAGAAAGTTTCTTCCCCTGTGATGTGTTGAACGGGGGTACCTTTCGCTGCCAGATGAACATCCTTCTGGAATTTGTCCACCAACTCCTCTTCAAGGATTGTGTGGTATTCGGCGAGCAGGCGAGTTCTGCTCCAACCAGTATGATGTTGAAGCAGGCGTTCCCCAATTGCTGCTTCGTAATCATGTTCCTGTAAAAAAGAAGAAGCCCAACGGAGGGCCTCATAAACTTTCATCTTGTTGTTGTTTCCACTGTTCATGATTTATTTCCCTGCTTCTTCCATTGCGCGAGATTGCTCTTCCACAATGAGGGCATCAGTGATTTCATCAAGATTCCCTTGAAGGATTTGATCCAATTTTTGCAATGTGAGTCCAATTCGATGGTCCGTGACCCTGCTTTGAGGGAAGTTATATGTTCGGATACGCTCGGAACGGTCTCCGGTACCCACTGCTGATTTCCGGTTTTGAGCGTATTCCGCTTCCGCTTCTTTCCGGAATTTATCATATATTCTGGCACGAAGGACTTTCATTGCCTTTTCTTTATTTTTTATTTGGGACTTTTCATCTTGACAAGATACAACGACTCCTGTAGGAATATGGGTTAATCGTACGGCAGACATTGTCGTGTTTACACTCTGTCCCCCAGGTCCACTGGAAGTAAACGTGTCCACTCGAATGTCTTTGTCATGAATGTCCACTTCCACTTCTTCTGCTTCAGGAAGAACAGCAACGGTTGCGGTTGATGTATGGATTCTGCCACCTGATTCTGTCGTGGGTACACGTTGTACGCGGTGGGCTCCATTTTCATATTTCATTTTCGAATAAGCACCTTTCCCGTTGATCATAAAAATAATTTCCTTAAATCCACCAATATCATTTTCGCTCGATTCAATAACTTCTGGTTTCCAGCCTTGTGCTTCTGCATAACGGGAGTACATACGATACAAGTCCCCTGCAAATAAAGCTGCCTCGTCTCCACCTGCAGCACCGCGGATTTCCACGATAACGTTTTTTTCATCGTTTGGATCTTTCGGAAGTAATAGAACGCGAAGTTTTTCCTCCAGTGGCGGAATTTGCTCTTCCAGTTCTTCCAGTTCCATTTTGACCATCTCACGCATTTCTTGATCAAGGCTTTCTTGAAGCATCCCTTTCGCTTCGTCAAATTGTTGCTTAATCTCTTTATACTGACGGAACGTTGTTACGGTCTCTTCTATATCAGATTGCTCTTTGGAGTATTCTCTAAGCTTTTTAGTATCACTGATGACGTCAGGGTCCATTAAAAGCTCATTTAATCTTTCATATCGTTCTTCTACCGCTTCTAACCGATCAAACACGATTCTTCACCTCATTTATTTACACTAAACATCCTGTTTTATTATAGTATAGCGGATGTGGTTTGAGAAGCTACTGCTTCATCCGTTGTGCACGACAATTTCTCCAGCTATTACTTTCTACTACTCTTCACATTCTCCAGTTTAATTAAACGTTATTTTATGTTTATGTTGTTATGTTTGGAAAGTTGAGTGGATACGTAAGATTCCGTTCCCCTTACTTCATACTTCCTAAATCTCTTATTTTCACATTCATTATCACATCAATGTTTGCCGTCGGATACACTTCCTCTTTCCAGTTTATGGATTTCCAGTTTTCATACCCGATTTGATTTCGTACATATTGCCCAATACCTAAATTGTCTACTTTTTTCTCCTGCATTTGTTGAATCAACCTTTCCCCTTGTTCCTTTAAATGGTCCGCCAACTGGACTTCTAATTCCTTCTGAGAACTTGTTTTTGTAAGGTCTAGATCGCCAAAATATTCATCGATTGCTCCGATGATATCTACCTTCAGCTGGATCTCTGTAGGGGATAAGACCGTTAATTTTCGTTTTGTCCGTATGGTTGAAAAAGTCATATAAGCTCCCTTTTCTCCAGTTCCCGCCCCATTTTCCATATCTATGGTCACTTTACCTCCACGGTATCCCCCATGGAGCATTTTGAAGGTTCGTCCATCTACAGGATTCACTTTCATTATATATACATCGTCTTTAAAAAGGGCAATTCCGTCTAAAATCAGTTCATTTTGACCTTTCTTAAGAATTGCACAAATGGGATCGATTCCATCATCATAATAATCCCGGTTGAATTGATGCAGGGAGGTATCCACCGCGATACTTTCTTCTGTCTCTTTTTCCACCAAATGGGTAATATACCTTCCCGTTCTAGGATGCCTCGTATATTCGCTAGACAATATTTCTTTACCAGTTCCTTCTGCCACAATGATTCTAATATTTAATCCAATATGATGGTCCCTTACTAACGATTCTAATATATCTATTATTCCTTCCTTTGCCAAGTCTACATTAAAAAGGACGGAACGCATTTGCCCGCTTCCTAACATTCTGTCCGTCTTACGGGAAATGGCAGCTCTCCCATCTTTGCTAGAGCGGGCTTTCACTGAGATAATTTCCTTTTCTTCTTCCGCCTCTTCTGCTGTTTGGGGTATGGAAACAGTCATCATTAACCTTTCTCTTTCATCTTGGTTATTTTCTGTATTTAAATCATAGGCTACACTATGAATAAACCCAATTTCTTCTATGACATTCTGCTCGGCACACCCTATTAATATGATTGGAAAAAGAAACAGAGTTATTATTCTAAGAGCTTTGTCCACGTTGATGTCGCTCCTTTCTATTTTTCCTCCCAATTAGAAAGAGAAGAAGTAATGGTAACGAGAAGGAGAGGATTACTTCAGGTAAATTTAAAAAACGGAACAGGTTTTCCACATCCCTGAATAGATCTAGAGGAAATACGATTAAATAAGTAACTAGTAAAAAGCCAAATATGAACCAAGTTTTCTGGGACTTTGAGTATAATCTTTCTGATAGTTGCAAGGAGACCCAATAATACATCACTATTGTAATGGCCACTTTGATGACGAACAGGCTTAAGGTTAAACGTTCCACTCTCTCTAAAACCGGGGTTTGAATGAATTTCAAATATTTAATGGTGGGAAAGAGGATAATTTTAAGCTGTTCGAGACTATAAAAGCCAAAGCTGACAAAGCACACTCCTAAATAAATAATTGTGGAGATAAGATGCCCCCCCTATGATTGCTTTTGTTACCTTTGGGCCCTTTTCAATATAGGGAAAAACAAATAGTATTAATTCATATCCGAGAAAGGCAACATACGCTTCCATCCCTTTTGCAATAGGGTCCGAACCTCCCTTAAATAGGTAAGGAGTATAACGTAAGAGGCTAATCTCCGGTAACGCCACAACTAAAAGGGCCACAGTCCATACAGTCATGAAGAAAAAGACAACTATTATTTTACTAATGTTATAAATTCCTTTTGTAAGGAGATAAAAGCAAAATAATAAATAAATAGCTAATAGTAAATTAGGACTTGATTGAGGGAACATGTACGCCTGGATAATAAACATATAGTGTTTAGCAACCATTACAGCAATCAGGCTAAAAAATCCAATCATAACAACGTAGATAGGATAGACAACCCACTTAGGAAGAGTTCCCTCAAGAATTTGAATGGCACCCTCCCCGTTTCCTTTTTTGTAAACAAGGTTAATTAACAATATATTTACAAGACAAATAAACGATAGGGGCAAAATTACTAACCAGCCGTTTGTCCCAAATCCCTCTGCCACAATCCGGGGGATATTAAATAAGGTGACGGCTGACTGGATCATATAAATCATTATTGCAACTTGTGAATAATGAATTTTCTCTTCCAAGTCTATCCCCCCTTGGATACTGTCACTGTCATCTAGCTCATAAATTCATTCACTCTTGATTTCAAACATATTACTTTACTTCATCCTTACTTTGTTTTGTGGTTGATTAGATAGCGGTCTATTCTTCAGCATCCTCAATGGTGCCCGGATAAAAATATCTTTCCAATCACGAGGGTATGCTGGTGCTACAGGAGTTAAATATGGGGAATGAAGGCTCGTAATGGTTGTCACATGGATTGTGGCAGCACCGAGAGCTAACGTCATTCCAAATACCCCGAATATTGCAGCGGACATGATTAGACCAAAGCGAATAATTCTAAGAGAGTTACTCAAGGTATAAGAAGGCAATACAAAGGATGCAATGGCAGAACTTGCTACCGCTATAATAAGAATGTTACTTGTAAGTCCCGCTGCCACTACTGCCTGTCCAATAACAATTCCCCCTACGATACCAATCGTCTGCCCGATTTTAGTAGGCAGTCTTGCCCCCGCTTCTCGCAAAAATTCGATCATTAATTCCATCAGTAAGGCTTCAATAATAGGGGGAAACGGCACCCGCTGACGTGACTCTGCTATCGTCATCACCAAGTCTTCCGGGATCATCTCATAATGATACGTGATCACGGCAACGTACAGAGCGGTGAAGGTTAATGTAGTAAACAGGGCAATTAGTCTAAGAAACCTAAGCGCTGTTCCAATAATCCAGCGTTGGTTATAGTCCTCAGGTGATTGCATAAACTCAAAGAAGTTTGTTGGTGCGGTTATCACTAATGGACTACCTTCTAATAATATGGCAACACGCCCTTCCATTAGCTTCGATGAGACGGAATTTGGCAACTCTGTCATATAAAATTGTGGAAAAATGGCATTAGGTTGATCATCTAATAATTGTCCTAATATGTTAATATCCAATACGGCATCAATCTCAATGGCTTCGATTCGTTTTTTCAGCATTTTTACATACTTTTTATCTGTTATTCCTTCTATGTACATAATATAGGTGTCCTTTTTTGACACTTCACCTAACTGCATTTTCAGTACTTTTAATTTTGACGTTTTTATCGTTTTCCGAATTAAGGATATATTAGTCAATACATCTTCAATAAAAGCTTCATGGGACCCAACAATGATCGTCTCCAGTTCACTCTTTTCCACCTGTCGGTACTCAGGGCCAAAAACATTAAAAGAATAGGCTTTCCCTTGAAAAAAAATAGCCACATTACCAGACAATATTTTCTGAGAAAGTTCATTTGGGTCTGTTACTTCGATTGCATGTATCTTACTCATCCAAGAATGGACGTCTGCTTCCAATAAATAACCTGCTTTTGTTAGTATTTGATCCTCCATTTTTACCTTGTCCACAAGTACAGGAAAATAAATCAATGATACTTGGTTGCTTTGATATGTAATACACTCCACGTCCTGACAGCCTCTCAGTTCGTGTAGTACAGATAGCATGATTGGAGAAGTGACCCCGTTTTCTTCCAACGGATTTCTTTCCGTTTTTACTTCTCCTTGATTATTTCTCCTTGTTAGTTTACGAAAGAACATGGCAAGTTCCTTTCATTCTTCTGGATAAATTAACAAATTTAGGTTTTACCGTTTAGAATAACCTTATGCACTTTTATATAAGGATCCTCTTTACTTTCCCAATTCTTCCCTTGGAAAATTTATATACTTATAGGGATATTTAAGACAAGTCTTGCCAAACTAAACTGGAAATGAATTGGAAGGTCGGGGTTTTTCATGAAAAAAAGACGTTTGGTTATCTCCAGTATTTTATTGTTTGCGTTCGCTCTTTTTCTTCTTTTTCCTTATCTACAGCTTGAATATGCTTATGTCCCCTCCAAAGATAAACAAGTAAATGGGATCTCCATGGAGAATGGAACAATTCAACCATTCAGCACCACATCGGATAACGTTACCTCCGACCAGATTGCATTAGGGGAGGAGATGTTCTTTAAGGAATCCTTTGGAAATGAAGTTTTTTTTACGGATATCTTAGGCTTATTTAACGGTCCCCTTACCATCTCCAACATGGGAAAAGCTATTTTGAAGTTACGTGGACAAGGAACCTCGAACCTGCAGGTGGAGGCAGCAGAGGACTTTCAAGCGGGAAATATCTCCATCAAAAAAGGAGACCTGATCGATACTGGTCTAGATGTCGCAGAAGGTGCTGTAACACCAATAGGGATTAAACTCACATTAGATGAGGGACGGGTGAAAGCAGGTATTACCTGTGCATTGTGTCATGCCACAGTGGACCGTAACGGTCAAGTAATTTCCGGTAACCCAAACTCCGATTTAAATGTTGGTCTGACACTCGCTCTTGGAACTAACTCAGCATCTTATTTAACACATACAGAACTAGAAGCGATTGAAAAATTTGTAACAGATAATGCGAGGATGGTGGAAACCACTACTGGAGAACGGGTTCCCCTTCCAGACCAAGAAAAACTGGAACAATTTGTTGATAGTGAACTAGTAAAATGGCCTCCAGGAAGCAACGATACGACGATTGATAAACGAAATAATCCTGTACAAAGTATGGATACGTATACTGCCGGAGATCATCCTTATGGCTGGAGCGGTCAAGGAGGAACCGGGCCATTTAAGGGACTAAGTGCCGCTATTAATAATGCGCATGCCCAAAATATGGATGCCTTGTCTCAGTCAGAACTTTCTAATGCTGTGTTGGAAATAGATAAAGAACTTTATCTTGGTGTTATGCTCCAGAATGCTGCAAATCCAAAATACAAATATGACCCTGCAAAAGGGAAAAAACCATCTGAGTTTCTCAAAACGGTTGATCCTACACCTGATTCACCTGGAGTTATTGAGCTTGTCAAATCTTCCACTTTCCCCAAAATTAGTTATATGACAAGTACTGGTTTGTTTACCGGTTCACCTGGTTATGGCGCTTGGGAACAAATCAATGCCATGTCTGCTTTCATGAATCAGTTATCTCCTCCCAAAACGGAACTTCCCGAGGAGAAAAATACCATGAAAGAAGGGGAACGTGTTTTTAATCGTGCTGGCTGCAGTGCATCTCATGGAGGGGAATATTATTCAAATAATCGGTTAATACCAGTGGAGGAAATTGGGACGAACCCTTCCAGAGCTGGAAGTTTTGCAAAGTTCGAATTGCAATTTGATCCTAGCCCAAAACTTTTTACTTTCGACACGACTATTCCACTTCCTGAAAATCCGCAGACATTTCGTATAGATATGTCTTCTGAGCAGGAGGAACAATTATTGATGGGCTAGGCAAAAAATAACTCTAAAGGTGGTTACAAAACAAAAGGGTTACTGGGTCTTTATTGGAGTGCCCCTTACCTCCATGACGGAGGAGTTGCTGTGGGGAAAAATGGAGAGCTTGGTATTCCCGGAACACTCCTAAAAGGGGAAGCTCCTGATCCATACAATAGCTTAAATGTCCTCCTTGATTCTAAACTGCGAAAACAAGTTATTGAAGCAAATTTAAACAGGGAAGAACTAAGTACTGCTAATGTTTCCGGAAAGGGACATGAGTTCTGGATCGATTCGTCCACTGGTTTCACAAGTGAAGAAAGGGATGCGGTCATCCATTATTTGCTACGTCTTTCAGACAAAGAATAGGGGTGAAAACAAACATGAGGGCAATAACCTATCAAGGGATGCGGCAAGTAATGGTACAAGAAGTGCCTGAGCCTCAGATAGAAAACAATGATGATGCAATCGTAAGGATTACAGCATGTTCCATCTGTGGGTCGGATCTCCATTGTTATCATGGTTTCATACCTAGTATGGAAAAGGGAACAGTCGTTGGTCATGAAGGAATAGGCATCGTGGAGGAAGTTGGATCTGATGTCACGAATGTTAAAAAGGGAGATAAAGTGATCATCCCTTTTAATATTGGTTGCGGTGAATGTTTTTTCTGTAAAAATAAGTTGGAAAGTCTTTGCTCACGTTCAAATAACTATGAACTGGGAGGCGCTTACGGGTGCTCCCGTCTATATGGCCATTATCAAGGGGTTCAAGGGGAACTTGTAAAAGTGCCTTTTGCCAATTACAATCCTATTGTTGTACCAGAGGACTGTGAACTAACGGATGATGTCCTCGTTTTATTAACTGACGCCCTTCCCACTTCCCTTTGGGGTGTCGAAAATGCAAGGGTCAAGCATGGGGATACCGTTATCGTGATTGGTTCCGGGCCAATTGGTTTATTAACTCAAAAGCTCGCTTGGCTATATGGTGCTGAACGTGTGATTGCGGTAGACTGTGTGGATTCCCGATTGGAGCATGGGAGAAAAACCAATAAAGTGGAAGGTTATAACTTCCGCACTACCAATGATCTCTCGTCTATTTTAAAGGAAACAACGGGCGGCGGTGCAGATGTTGTAATTGATTGTGTGGGAATGAGTGGAAAAATAACAGCACTGGAGATGGTAGAAACAGCGTTACGTTTGCAAGGAGGGGCTATGGGTAGCTTAGAGATGGCCACTCAAGTAGTAAGAAAAGGTGGTACGATCCAGTTAATCGGTGTTTATGGAACACGTTACAACTTTTTCCCATTAGGTGATCTCTTCGCAAGGAATATTACCTTGAAAATGGGGGTTGCCCCTGTCACCCATCTTATCCCTAATCTCTTACAAAAGGTTCAATCAGACTGGATTTCACCAGCAGATATCATTTCTCACCATATGCGTTTGGAGGATGGGGAAAAGGCCTACAAACTTTTTGATAAAAACAAAGAGGAGTGCCTGAAGATAATTTTGCAACCATAGGTAATAAAGTTAGATCGAGAGGTTGTTGTTTTAATTTGATGGATGTACAAGAAAGTAAGGGCGTTTAAAGTAGGGGCGAAGGTAAGGGGCGTTGGAGGGATCGAGAAGGTGCGGCGGCGTGAAGGTTAATGGTTAATGGTTAATGGTGGGAGGAGGGACGTGTTTGTTGGTACTTGGGGTTTGGGGGATGGAACTATCTTGGTGCTTGGTGTGGCAGTGGGTGCAGTTGTCTTGTCAGTAGGGAATTTTAGTATTGTTTTTACCTAAGTAATGGGCTCCTCTCCCGTTCGGGCACAAGTTCGAGCATCTTCTTACCGAATACCTGACCGACGCTCCCGTTCGGGCACAAGTTCCGGCAACTTCCTACCGAAACTCAGGCTGACGCTCCGGTTCGGGCACAAGTTCCGGCAACTTCCTACCGAATACCTGACCGACGCTCCCGTTCGGGCACAAGTTCCGGCAACTTCCTACCGAATACCTCCCCGACGCTCCCGTTCGGGTACAAGTTCCGGCAACTTCCTACCGAAATTCCGACCGACCAATC
>NZ_JAHQCS010000022.1 GCF_019042215.1 Evansella tamaricis
TTAGGGACTGTAAAAGTGGAAAAGCACCACTTTTTCAGTTCCCATGCGAGTAGGCGGTGGAGCTAGACAATGCCCGAAGGTGCCAAAACTTATACATTCTTATCTTTTTAGAAAAAACTTGGCTTGTCGCCAAGTCCTAATGGCCTAGAGCCTAGTTTTTCTTATACTTTAACCCTTTAGTGAAGTTAAAAATTCTTAATGTATAAAAAAAACACAGAGAGACCTCTGTGTTCTAATCAACGATCCTTATTCGGACATTTTGCCGTCCAAACCTCATGACCCTATCGCGGTCAGGAATAAAGATATCAATCTTTTTGCCTTTGATTGCTCCTCCAATGTCAGCTGCTAAATAGGTTCCCCAACCATCAATTTCCACACGGGAACCAAGGGGAATTACATTTGGATCAACAGCAATAACTTTGGCATCGGGGTTTTCCCTCAAATTGATGCCAGTATATGTCGTACCGGAACATCCATTGCAGTATGCAGTATAGGCAGTAGCGTTGAATGTCATCCACTCTCCTGCCGGAACGTTAGAACCACGGGACACTGTTGGCGCAGGGTCCTTTGTTCCAACCGCCACAATTCTGTCTTCACTTTCAGAAACAATTTCTTCTTTTACTAATTCGCGGGAAACTTCTTCATCATTTTCAAAAATAACTTCATAATGCTTTTTAATTTTTCCTTCTTTCCCGCTTTGTAAAACTTTTTCAGATCCTCGCTCTATAGACGAATCATTTCTTGTTACTGTAGCAAAATCTACTGACTCTTCCACAACATCGGTGACTTTTTCAACTCGAACGACATTTACTTCTGTTTCACTTTCAAGCACATCTTCCATCGAAGGTTCCACCCGATCTAACTCTCCTAGGACAATGTTTTCTCTCTCTAAAAAGTCAGCGACCGTAGTCGAAGTTGTCCAAACTTCTTTTTCCTCCCCATCACTGAATAATATAATAGGAAACGCAGATTGGTAGTTTACTTGCATATTTCCAACTATATTTTCGTTCAATGATGGTTCAATAACATCGTACTCAGTGACTTCAATTCCTAATTCGTCCATAAGTTCTTGCACAGTACTTGCAATTGTCCATACGGTACGCTCGTCATTTTCCACATTTACGATTACTTCTTGTGCTGGAATATAAACTATATTCATTGCTTCGGCGAGTGCTGTGTTTTCGGATGGTTCGATGTAATCGTGAACGTTTACGTCAATACCACGTTCTTCTAAGACCTCTCCAACTGTCGATGCGTGAGTGTATACCGTTGTTAATTCATTTTCTACTTCAACGGTAACTGATATTTTAGTAACTTCATAGATGACAAATGACAAAATTCCCATCAACGTTAGGAGGCCAACGCTGGATACTGCAAACTTTCTCCAGGAAAATTCAGAGATTCGTTGCTTAATCCATTGAGTCATGGTTGAACCCCTCCCTCAGAAACCGAATTATACGCTTTACGCACCACCTTGTCAACAATGTTTGAGAAATCTTTCCTTTGCTATTATTCATCATGTCCAAAAAAAAGGAAAGATAAACTTCTCGACAAATCAGTTTATGCTTCGAAGGCTCAGTGTAGAACGTAGCATAGCAAGGCTCCTTTTGGACAACATCCCACTCTTTTCGTCAATACTATGTTCAACAAATTGTCGATATTGTGTCAACTGATTCCGAATAATTTTTTTGCGTTATTCATTGTAATTGCAGTAAGTTCCTCGTACTTAATCCCCTTAATTTCTGCTAATTGCTCTGCTACTAATTTTATATAGGCTGGTTCATTCCGTTTGCCACGATAAGGGTGTGGTGCCAAAAATGGAGCATCTGTTTCTATTAGTAAACGATCTAATGGAATTTCTTTCGCTACCTCTTTTGTTTGCCTTGCATTTTTAAAAGTTACCGGACCTCCAAATGAAATATGAAAATTCATTTCAAGACATTGCTTTGCAATTTCAAGACTTCCACCAAAACAATGCATTATTCCTCCCACTTCTTTAGCCTCTTCTTCCTGTAATACACACACCACATCTTCATCCGCATCTCGATTATGAATAATAATTGGCATAGTAAGTTCTCTAGCAAGTTGAATTTGCTTTCGAAAAACATCTTTTTGAATCTCTTTTGGTGATTTATCCCAGTAGTAATCTAATCCCATCTCCCCAAGGGCAACAATTTTTGAGTGTCCAGCTAATTTCTTTAGTAAATGTATGTGAGTATCATTGAAATCAACAGCGTCTACTGGATGCCACCCTACAGCGCCATATAGGAATTCATAGTTTTCCACCAATTCCATCGCTTTCGCAATTGTCTTTTCATCGAACCCAACTACAACCATATTGGACACCCCTACATCCAGTGCTCTCTTAATCACATCTTCCACGTCTTCTTCATAGTGATCTGCATTTAAGTGTACGTGTGTATCAAAAAGCATTTTTTAACTCCTCCATTTTATAAGTAACGCCCTTCCTAAATTGGAAAGGCGTTCACTATCTTTCAATCATTTCACTATCGATCCATTAGGTAATGTACCTTCTATCGTTGCCAGTTCCAAGTTATCCCCAAAGGATGCGGCTAAAATCATTCCTTGTGAAAGCTCTCCTCGCAGTTTAACAGGCTTAAGGTTTGTTACACAGATTACTTTTTTCCCAATTAAGTCTTCTGGTTTATAATGCTTTGCAATACCTGAAATAACTTGTCGTTTTTCATAACCTAAATCTAATTGTATTTTCAACAGTTTATCTGCTTTTTTTACCTTTTCTGCATGAATCACTTCTGCCACTCTTAAATCAACTTTTGTAAAATCATCAATTGTAATTTCATCTACTTCTGGCACATCTATTGAAGCCGAATCGGAAGCTGAGCTTGTTTTGACCTCTTCTTGCCCTTCCTTAACAACCGTACCACCCATCGTTTCAACAATAAATGTCACTTCTTCTTTTACATCTAATCGGGGGAAAACAGGTTCACCCTTTTCCACAATTTTCGTTCCTGCTTTTAACTGACCAAATTTTTGAAGACTATCCCATTCGGTAGTGGCAGTATCTATCCCTAATTGCTTCCAAATTTTCTTAGGTGTTTCTGTTAAAAAAGGTTGAATAAGAATGGAAATAGATCGAAGAGTTTCTGCAAGGTGGTACATTACTGACCCAAGTTGTTCCTTTGCATCTTCGTCCTTTGCCAATATCCATGGCTGAGTTTCATCGATATATTTATTTGTTCTGCTAACAAGCTGCCATATGGCAGTGAGGGCAACAGAAAATTCCATAGCCTCCATCGATTCCCCCACTTTAGTGACAGTAGCATTAACATGATCCACAAGCGAGTCGTCATACGAAGTTGCATCCTTTATATAGGCTGGAATTTCCCCATTAAAGTACTTATTTATCATCGCTACAGTACGATTTAATAAGTTCCCGAGGTCATTGGCCAAGTCATAATTAACCCTATCTACAAATCCTTCTGGAGTGAATACTCCATCAGAACCAAATGGTACTTCCCTCAATAAATAATAGCGTAGGGCGTCTAAACCGTAGCGATCAATTAATGGAACAGGGTCTACGACATTTCCTTTAGACTTTGACATCTTTCCATCTTTCATAAGAAGCCATCCATGCCCAAATACTTTTTTCGGTAATGGAATATCTAACGCCATTAACATGATTGGCCAATAGATCGTATGGAATCTAACGATCTCTTTCCCCACAAGATGGACATCTGCTGGCCAAAATGTATTATATTTACTATCCTCTACATTTCCATAACCTAATGCAGTGATATAATTGGAAAGTGCGTCAATCCATACATAGACGACATGTTTGGGATCAGACTTAACCTTAACTCCCCACTCAAAGGATGTTCTAGAAACAGCAAGATCTTCTAAGCCTGGTTTAATAAAGTTGTTAATCATTTCATTTTTTCTTGATTCTGGCTGAATAAAATCAGGGTTCTCTTCATAAAAAGCCAGAAGGCGATCTGCATATTTACTCATCCGAAAAAAGTATGATTCTTCTTGAACTTTTTCAACTGGCCTACTACAATCAGGACAATTTCCGTCTTTCGCCTGATACTCTGTAAAGAAAGATTCACATGGTGTGCAATACAGACCTTCATATTGATCTAAATAAATATCACCTTGTTTTAATAGCTGATCAAAAATATCTTGAACCACTTTTTTATGGCGTTCTTCCGTAGTTCGAATGAAGTCGTCATATGATATATTCAATTTATCCCATAATTTCCGAATATCAGATACAATCTCATCCACAAATTGCTGAGGTGATACCCCCTTTTCTTCCGCCTTTCGCTCTATCTTTTGCCCATGCTCATCCGTTCCAGTTAAATACATGACATCATATCCACGTAACCTTTTATATCGGGCCATGGCATCCCCTGCTACAGTTGTATATGCATGACCAATATGAAGTTTCCCACTTGGATAGTAAATTGGTGTCGTGATGTAAAATGAATTCTTACCTTTAACCATTTTCTTTCCTCCTTATTTACGAATACTTATTCTCATTGTTCCAAGTTTCTAAGTAAAACAAACCGAAATGTAAAAGAAAAGCGCAAGCGCCTAGGCTCACGAGCGTAGGGCAGTGGAGGAATGACAACTAGAAGTCCGATCTTTGACTTCGGTTGTCACTTCCGAAGTGCCCCGTAGCGAGTAGGCGCTGGA
>NZ_JAHQCS010000004.1 GCF_019042215.1 Evansella tamaricis
AGGAAATCTTCACGAATATGCTTCGAGTTGCCTCGACGGACAGGACGTCCTAATATCGGGCATGCCACAGGACGTGGCGTTCTGCCCGATGGACGGATACGCATCCTAGAAAAGCTAGAAGAGGAAGAGGCAGTGACTTTCGCCTGTGACCAAGGCGCTTGCGCTTTTCTTATGAAAATACTTTTTCGTATGGAAAATTTTTAACGGTGGTAATAATAAGTTATAATAATAATCAAGTAATTAAATGACTTAAAAGGAAGTGCAATCTACGTGAATGAGCTACAGGCAGGTACCGTACATGACTTAAAAGTACTAAGAAAAATTGAGACAGGTTTTGTTTTATCGGACGGAAAAACCGAGGTATTACTACATATTAGTGAAGCGAAAGAAAATCTCTCAGTAGAGGAAGAAGTGGAAGTATTTCTATACCAGGATAAAAAGGCACAACTAGTTGCAACAATGACAATTCCTGATATACAGCAGCATACATATGGCTGGGCTGAAGTGGTAAATACAGTGAAAAATCTAGGTGTTTTTGTTAATATCGGGATACAAAAAGAAATTCTTGTATCTAAGGATGATCTCCCATTAATGGAAGATGTATGGCCGATCGAAGGAGATGAGCTTTTTGTCACATTAGATGTGGACAGGAAAGGTCGTTTATTGGCTCGTCCAGTGACGGAAAATGTGATTGAACAAGAAAGGGATATGGCTAAGAAAACAATGCTCCATCAATCAACAAGTGGCAGAGTATACAATGCTACTAAAGTAGGATCTTTTATCATTACGGAAGAAGGGTTCAGAGGGTTTATTCATTCTTCTGAACGGAAGGAAGAACCAAGACTTGGCCAATGGGTGGAAGGACGGATTATTGAAGTAAAAGATGATGGAACCCTTAATGTGTCTTTAAGACCCCTTAAGCAAGAAGGGATAGGAGAAGACGCTGATGCCATCGTAGACTATTTAAAAAATGCCGGAGGGGTTATGCCATACACCGATAAAAGTGATCCTGATGAGATCCGGGATGCTTTTTATATGAGTAAAGCAGCATTTAAACGTGCTTTAGGAAAATTGATGAAAGAAAAAAGAATTACACAAAAAGATGGAAAAACCTATCTAGCTGATGAAACAAAAGTGTAACTTTTTTAGTGTTAAGTACGTATAAGAATAAGCTACATTTATTGATGAAAGGGGGAAAAATTAATGAAAAGTTTTATGAAAGGATTAGGAATCATGTTTCTGATCCTCCTATTTCCGATGAACGTATTTGCCCAAGTCTCCGTGGAGGACGGGGCTAATTATTTCTTCTCTTCCAATGAAATAGAATTCATAGAAGAAGAATTTGACAATTCTCAATTTAACTATTATGTGTTCACAATAGATAGTTTAAATGGGAGTGATATCCAAGATGTTGCGGAACAGACTTTTGATGAAGTGCGTAGTGAGGGCTATGATGCTGTTATAATCCTTTCCTATGAAGACA
Organism: Evansella tamaricis; assembly: GCF_019042215.1. Lineage (GTDB taxonomy): Bacteria > Bacillota > Bacilli > Bacillales > Salisediminibacteriaceae > Evansella > Evansella tamaricis. The sequence goes on from NZ_JAHQCS010000004.1 coordinate 1,484, forward strand.
GTGAAATATATATGAACGTAGGGCCTAATACTACGATTGACCGAGCGGTTCGTGTAGTATCCTCAACAGATCCATATGGCACGTTATTGGACAATTATTTCATCCCTTATGCACAAGATGGAGATTTTGCTGGGGGCATACAGTCCTTGATTACAGAAGTTGAATCTTTAGGTAATGCAGCTGGAAGTAGTACTGCTCCTAATAGTGAAAGTCAACAAAATTCCAATGAAGCGGTAGCAAGTTCAACGACATTTTCTCCCTTTGTTTTTTTATCCTTACTAGGTGGAATTCTGCTCTTTATTTTCATTATTTATATTATATTAATGATTGTTAGACATAAAAAGGTGAAAGAACAATGGAACAAGTTATTGGAACAGCAAAAAGCACTCCTTTCAAAAGTGCTTGATCCATACAATCAAACAACTGATAAATTAAACATGACGAAAGGGTATACGAAAGAGACCTTCGAATCTTTGAATACAGAATTGCTTTCTTTATTAAATACAGTTAAACAGCGAGAAAAGGACATTGAATCCCTCATCATTCCAAAGACAGGTTTAAAGGAGTTCAGTAAAAAATTAAATTCCTATGAAATAGACACAAAAGAAAATGAATCGAATTTAGAAGGTTTGACAACAGATATTCAAAAATATATTAATTTAGAATTAGAAACAGCCACTAAGATTAGTCAATGGAAGGAATCATTAGAAAAAATTGAAAGTTCCTTCTCTAGATTGAAGTTTGAAACTAATCAACATTTCAGCAGTTTTGAAGGAAACATTAACAAGGCAAAAAGTCAAATAAATAAAGTATTGGAAATCCAGGATTCGTTTGATTTTCTTTCTGCCCACAATACTATTAGTGATGTTAATCCTGTTGTGGAGGCATTAAAATCAGATTTTCAATGTCTGCAAAATCTCCTTACACAGCAGGATACCATTTACAAAGAAATGGAAACAGTAGAAAAAGACTTACAAGATTATATAAAAAGGGAAAACTTAATGTTAGTGGAGGACGATCCCACTTCCTATATTATAAAAGCAAGAGATGCATACAGCGACTTCAACCACAGCATTACAGATGGGAATGTGGAAGAGGGTACAAAAATACTAGATAACATTACTTCTTTGCTCAATAATGCAAAATCTCTTGCTAAAAAAATTGTTTATTACCGTGAAAACACAACTAAAAACCTTCATCAACTTAAAGCTGACATTAAAAACTATGAAAAACTGGAAACATCTTTTTCTTCAGAAATTGGAAGATTGAAACTTCACTACACAGAGAATCATTGGCGCAAAATTCCTGACAAATTCTTACAAATGATTGATATTGTTAATCAAGTGAACTGTGTTTTACCATCTATCGAGAAAGATTTAAGGCTTGATGTACAATATTATAAAAGGGCCTATGATACCATGACAGATACGTTTCATAAATTTGATAAAGTAAAGGCTCTGTATAATGAGTGTTTTGAAGAGTTCGATCGTTTAACGGAGAGAAAACAGCAGTTATCCCAAACGCATCAACAATTATTAGAAGGTGTAAGTCAAGCTTCAATGGATATAAGGCAAGAAAATTTACCGGTGAATCAAGATTCTTTAAGAAATTATGAAGAGAATCTGGAGGTTTTGGAACGGGAATTAACTCAAACGCCAATGGATGTTGAATTGCTTGAATATAAGACTGGTGATCTTAAACAAGATATTGTGGACTTCTGTAAAAAAATATCTTTTATCAAAGAGGAAAAAAGGAAAGTGGAAAGACAATGGAGTGATCTTCTTAAGAGTTATCAGTCTGCAGAACTTCGTTATGGTTTTACACTCTTACCTTCGAGTTTCCGAAATCGCTTTAAAGCTTGTGAAAATCAGGTGAACAGTTATATGCGTGAAGGAAGGTATCAGGAAGTTCTTAGTGAGATTGAAATTGGAAGAAGAATTATTAGAGATATGAAGGATGATTATAATCGTAGGATAGCCAGACAGAGAATGACGACTATGACAACTTCCAGAAGAAATACATTTGGGGGACCTACAAATATGGGTGGTGGTTCAGGTTTTGGAGGTGGAGGCTTCCGTGGTGGAAGTGGTCGGTCTGGAGGAGGCTCTGGCTGGGGTGGTTCCCGTGGAGGGGGTTCGAGTTTCGGATCACGGGGAGGAAGATCAGGTGGAGGAAGAAAATTTTAATTAAATAAATAAATAAAAAGAAAATGCTTGGATATATTCCGTGCATTTTCTTTTTGTGTAGTCATTAAAAAGTCGGTTTAGATTATTCACTTTTATTTTGTAGTTTAGCCTTTAGTGCCGCTAATTCATTATCTACTGCACTGTTTGTATCTAAGGCAGATAATTCATCATCCAATGATTTATTCATGTTACGAAGTTCTTCGGAAGACTCGGCCTCTGCTTCATGCAAAATTACTTTTTCTTCCATTCTTTCAAAACCACTTTTTGCTCCTGTTCCAATTCCTGAAAGTGTTCTATTGACTTTTGCTCTAGCTTTAGCACTTTCAGAACGGGCTTTTAAGGAATCCTTTTTCATTTTCATTTCATCTAGCTCAGACTTCATTTCCCGCAACTTTTCTTTCAACTCTCCAGATAACTTTTGAGCTTCTTCATAAGCAACTTTTAAGGAATCGGCATTACTCTGCTGTTTGTTTTTATCTTCTAAAACTCGTCTAGCCAAATCTTCATCACCGGACTCCAAAGCCTTTAATGCCTGTTCTTGCCGTCTAGTAACATAAGCTGTAGCCTCATCTAATTTAGATTTTAATACTTTCTCATTGGCTATTTGCTTTGCTACTGCTGCTTCTACATCGGAAATATCTTTTTCCATATCGACAATAAACTGATCGAGCAACTTGCCAGGATCTTCCGCCTTGTTTAATAAAGAGTTTAATTCTGATGATACAATGGTTCGGACACGATTGAAAAATCGAAACATGGTAATCCCTCCCGTATTTTTTCTATTCTAATAGTATCATAATTTTTCAACTAGCTTCACTTCCATAATTAAAAATACGAAACAAAGAGAATAAGGTTTCAAATCTTTCCTAAAATTCTTTTTTGGAAAAGTCTATACTCTTATTGAGTGTACTGAAAAAGTATAAAACAACTTTTTCGGTGCACCCCTCTTATTTTGTGGTTTTTTGTTTCGAAATTTCTTCTGAGACGATAAACGCCAGATCATCGTTACCAAAAAGAGAGAGGACATGGAGTAAGGAATCATCAGATATAATTGTTGCTTCTTCTTTTGAAACTGTTTGTTTAATACTCTGTTGTAAGGATGGATTTTTTTCATGATTTGGATATGCTCGTCTATACATTTCTTCCGGATCAAGATGGTGGTTTATACACCATTGAGCAAAAATTAGAATCATGATCTGTTCATCATTTTGATATTGTTTAATAATATAGTTTTCCAATTCTTTATTATTCATAGGTTACACCTTTCTATATGGAGGGGATGTTTTCTCAAGAATTATTAAATAAAACCAAATAAATAAAAACTATATAAAGTGAATGTTAGCACAGCAGCTACAATTATAATAAAGAAAACGTTTTGACGAATAATAACACTGGGTTGTCTGTTCATTAATTTAGATGCCATAAGAATTTGCCCTGAAAACGGTGAAATTGTGGTAGAAATCGTCCAAGCTACAAGAAGAGCGACAGCTAAATATTCAGGGCTGACGCCGAACTTATCTGGAGACAATGCACTTCCAATCCCTATGACTATAATGACAGGATGAATTCCTATCTGAGCTAGCCCTGTTGTTAACAATACTAATAAAATTGTTAAAGCATAAACGGAACCTAACGATGTTCTAAATAGAAATTCAGACATAATGGGGCCAATGTTTGTTTGAGATATAGCCATTCCAAAAAATCCTGCACTTATAAATATAGCAAGTTCATTTTTTAATGAAAAAAACGATGATTGGACCTGAATAAGAACATCCTGAAAAAAAGACTTAAGTATTTTACTGAATAAAGCCCAGATGAATGGTAAAACAATGGCTACAACGGAAACTACGGTCAACATATTTACTTCGAGCATATAATCAATTGAAAATGAACTAACAATAAGAACTATGCTAAATCTTAGAAGTGGCACAAGCGATGTTCTCTGTATTTTTCCTTCTTCCTTCTTATCCATATGAATAATGGGATCATCAGGGAAGGCAATATATTTATACATTAATAGAGAAAGAATAAGGTAAACTCCAGCAAGGACCATTCCGTATTTCCCAATGTCCACCCAAGTTAAATCAAAGACGACTAGAACGAGTCCAACATTTACAAAGTAGGGTGACCACAGCATACAAAACCCGAATGCCCTCATAATCGTTAAGGTTAATAGTTGTTCACGGAAGGAGGTGAAACTCTGATCTGCAATTTTTTTCACTATTGCCATGGATCCGAAATTTAAAATTATACCGGTAGTGGCGGTTAATATAAAACTAATAAGATAAGGGTGATGTCCACCTTTATTTTCCCAAGATTGGACGAATCGTTTTAAAGATTCTAAATAACCAGCTGTTGTCATAAATGTTCCAATTAGTGGAATGAGAAGAAAGAGAGAAAGCAAGTTTGTGTTTCTGCCAAACCCTAAGACCGCTTCCTGAATCGGTATTTCTTCGAGGTAAAAACAAGTTATACCGAATAGAACAAGCATCAGGACAATGATCCGACTGATTTTTGGTAGGAATGGAAAGGTACATAGGAGTAAAAATCCACCTAATAGACTGTAAATAATCATTAAAGTGGCATTAGGGAAAAATGCCTCTGTTAAATAAAGAATAGCAGTTACATAGCATATAACACCTAAAAAACGGATAAAAGGATGTTTTTCCGTAGTATCCACCTCCTTTTTCCTATGTAAGATAAATGGTTAGCAACACAATGATTTTACCATATTCTTAAAACGAATGATTACATTTACGTTTAGGAAAGTAATATAGGAAAGAATTTCTATACAGTTAAGAGAACTTTTTTTGAAGGATATTAAAAAAGTGTAATAAATTTGCCAAATTTTCCCGTGCTGTTGAATAAAAAACAATCTTATAATTATATTGATACTTCCAGAACCCGGCTAAACAGAAAATGTGGAGCGGGGTTTTGTTGGTTTCATAAAAGAAAACATGAATTGGGGGGAATAAAATGAAAACGTTAGTGGTGTACTGTTCTTCACATGGAACGACAGAGAAAGCTGCCAGGTTATTAAGAAGTGAACTAAACAGTGAGACATATTTAATTGATATAAAAAAAGAAAAACTACTTTCAGATATTAATAATTATGATGCCATCATAATTGGTGGATCGATTCATATGGGAAACATTCAGGGAAAAATAAAACAGTTTATAAAAAAACACCATGATGTTTTACTTTCCAAAAAGTTAGGTCTTTTCCTTTGCTGCATGCATGAAGGAGAACTGGCAAAGGAACAGTTTGAGAAGGCTTTTCCCGAATCTCTTAGGAAAGTTGCAGTGACTACGGGATTGTTTGGTGGGGAATTACTCTTATCTAACATGAATTTTCTGGAAAAAAATCGTTCAAAAGGTCAATGGTGCAACTGCAGATGTAAGTAAGCTGGATCGTGATAGAATTATAATGTTTGCAGATACATTTAACAGCAAGGAATACGTTATAAAATAAGAGATGTAGAAATGGATATAATAGAAGAGTGATTTCCATAATCATTCTGTATCATAGATCAAAAACCTTTACGTACCAGATGTGAAAACGATTACAAAATTCACATTTTCGACACGAATTTTATTGAAATTTGTCGGATAACTGAAGTATACTAAAACTAGTAAGCCAACCAAAATTCGTTGTCACTCCAATTACCCCTAAAATAGCGTAGTAGACAACATTAATCCAGCCTATGTGGCTGGATTTTTCATTTTGTTTGTTAAAAAACAGACTGACTGTACAAGTTTTATGAGATTGAATGTTTTTGGATGACCTTGACTATAGATAATTGGAACGGGGGAAATATGGTGTGGTGAAAAGTAGTCAAGCTAGTGTAGAATTAGTGAATCGATTTATATTAGAAGGCTCAATGTCGATTTGATGTCTCTGAGAATTTCGTTTGTACGATAGATGAGAAATCCTTGGTTAAAAGTATGTTAAAGTTTTTATCACCTATGAATCTAAGGAATAGCGATGTTGGCCACTATACCTAATCTTATGAATTGCAATGTTTTCTCTTGATTTAAATCGTCGCTTCATATAATAGACCGACTTCCGAGAATCGAATTGAAGTCCAAGTTTTATGAACTCTTTTAACTTCTTTACTATTATATTATATAAGTTTTCATCTTCTAAGTCCTATTAAAATCAACAACACTCCTAATCCTACCATTAATAACTTACTAAATGGCATTTTATCTGCAATACCAACAAGGCCGATTGTCATGGTTAATATCAGAACCAAAGGTCCCACAATAGCTAGAATCGCATTAATAGCAAGAGCTTTTTCAATACTGTTAAATTTGAGCATGAGCAGTGCAGCAGTTATTTCAAAAGATCCTGAAAGTAATCGGAGTATAATCATCCCTATTAAAGTCATCTCTATGGTAGAAAGCCATTCCTTCATTTATTATCACCCCTGTCCACTTCGTCCATAAAATCCTATGACAAACTCCGGAATTAAATACCATATATTCCGTATGAATGATAAGATATATTACGGAAGAGGGGGAGTTATCTGATGGAAAGGGAAATAGTTCTTATTACTGGTACAAGCAGTGGTTTTGGGTATTTAACAAGTGTGGAACTTGCCAAAAAAGGATATTACGTTATTGCAACAATGAGAGATCTGAGGAACAAAAATTTATTACACTCAAAAATGATTGATCATAATCTAGTAGATAATATGGAGATATTTGAGTTGGATGTGACAAAAGACCATCAAATTCTTAAACTTCAGGAATATATTATGAATAAATTTGGCAAGATCGATATTCTCATTAATAACGCTGGTTATTGCTTAGGTGGAATTAGTGAATATATTGCAAGTGATGAGTGGAGAAAGCAATTCGATACTAACTTTTTCAGTGTAATCACTCTGACAAATGCACTAATGCCAATGATGAGGGAGAGACGTAAAGGGAAGATTATTAATATAGGAAGTATTAGTGGGAGATTTGGATTTCCAGGAATGGCTCCTTATTCATCTTCGAAATTTGCCCTTGAAGGATATAGCGAATCCCTTCGGCTTGAATTAATTCCGTTCAATGTGCATGTATCTATTATAGAGGCAGGCTCTTTTAAAACGAACATTTGGGAAAAGGGACTGGCAAATGTTATTGAAACTAATCATAAGGATTACAACGAACTTGTCCAGACTATTCAAGAGAATGCAGAGAAAACTGCGAAAACTGCAGCAACACCTGATGCTGTTATTCAATTGATTACAAAAATTTGTTCTTCTCATAAACCGAAGCTTAGATATCAAATAGGTAAAGGTGTGAAAAGCTCCATTTTTGCAAGAAGTATTCTCCCGTGGTCAGTTATGGAATGGATAATTAAAAAACAACTAAAGATAAATAAAAAATAATCCAAACAATTTGGTGGTGGTTCCCACTCGCCCATCTCTCTTAGAGAACAATTATGGACAATCCTTTGCCATTAATTAACATTGCCTAAGTATTTTTTATTTGGTATATTATTAATCCAAGTTGTTCTTCACCAGCTTTCGCAAAAAAAAGAAGTTTAAAAAGTTGTTGACGAAATGACTGGGAAATGGTATATTAATATTTGTCGCCAAAAACAAATTTTGAGAAACAATCAAAAAAGTTCTTGACGACCGAAAGTTATATTGGTATAATGTAAGAGTTGCTGTAAAAAAACAACAACATCTTAACTTGACCTTTGAAAACTAAACAAAAAGCCAAGCAAAGTGGGATATGAATTCCTTCATTATAATGATGAAGCGATA
>NZ_JAHQCS010000005.1 GCF_019042215.1 Evansella tamaricis
TGGTTAAGCCCTCGATCGATTAGTATCTCTCAGCTTCACATGTCACCATGCGTCCACACGAGACCTATCAACCTCATCTTCTCTGAGGGATCTTACTCACTTACGTGATGGGAAATCTCATCTTGAGGGGGGCTTCATGCTTAGATGCTTTCAGCACTTATCCCTTCCACACGTAGCTACCCAGCGATGCTCCTGGCGGAACAACTGGTACACCAGCGGTGTGTCCATCCCGGTCCTCTCGTACTAAGGACAGCTCCTCTCAAATTTCCTACGCCTGCGACGGATAGGGACCGAACTGTCTCACGACGTTCTGAACCCAGCTCGCGTGCCGCTTTAATGGGCGAACAGCCCAACCCTTGGGACCTACTTCAGCCCCAGGATGCGACGAGCCGACATCGAGGTGCCAAACCTCCCCGTCGATGTGGACTCTTGGGGGAGATTAGCCTGTTATCCCCAGGGTAGCTTTTATCCGTTGAGCGACGGCCCTTCCATACGGTGCCGCCGGATCACTAAGCCCGACTTTCGTCCCTGCTCGACCTGTATGTCTCGCAGTCAAGCTCCCTTATGCCTTTGCACTCTGCGAATGATTTCCAACCATTCTGAGGGAACCTTTGGGCGCCTCCGTTACTTTTTAGGAGGCGACCGCCCCAGTCAAACTGCCCACCTGACACTGTCCCTGAACCGGATCACGGTTCGAGGTTAGAATTCCAGTACAGCCAGGGTAGTATCCCACCAACGCCTCCACCGAAGCTAGCGCTCCGGCTTCCAAGGCTCCTACCTATCCTGTACAAGCTGTACCAAAATCCAATATCAAGCTACAGTAAAGCTCCATGGGGTCTTTCCGTCCTGTCGCAGGTAACCTGCATCTTCACAGGTAATATAATTTCACCGGGTCTCTCGTTGAGACAGTGCCCAAATCGTTGCACCTTTCGTGCGGGTCGGAACTTACCCGACAAGGAATTTCGCTACCTTAGGACCGTTATAGTTACGGCCGCCGTTTACTGGGGCTTCAATTCAGAGCTTCTCCCGAAGGATAACCCCTCCTCTTAACCTTCCAGCACCGGGCAGGTGTCAGCCCCTATACGTCGCCTTGCGGCTTAGCAGAGACCTGTGTTTTTGATAAACAGTCGTTTGGGCCTATTCACTGCGGCTCTCTCGGGCTTGCACCCTAATAGAGCACCCCTTCTCCCGAAGTTACGGGGTCATTTTGCCGAGTTCCTTAACGAGAGTTCTCCCGCGCGTCTTAGAATTCTCTTCCCGCCTACCTGTGTCGGTTTGCGGTACGGGCACCAGTCACCTCGCTAGAGGCTTTTCTTGGCAGTGTAGGATCAGGAACTTCGGTACTATAATTTCCCTCGCCATCACAGCTCAGCCTT
>NZ_JAHQCS010000023.1 GCF_019042215.1 Evansella tamaricis
AAGATTGCGACGGCTACGCTCATTGCTTAGGGACTGTAAAAGTGGAAAAGCACCACTTTTTCAGTTCCCATGCGAGTAGGCGATGGAGCTAGACATTGCCCGAAGGTGCAAAAACTTATACGCTTATCTTTTAAATAGAGCCCCCGAGTATTTATTCGGAGGCTCTTTATCAGACATATTATAAACTTTCTTTCATTTTTTCAAACTCATCTTGTATTTCTTGTGAAGGCTCTTTATCAATTAAACTCACGACAATGATCACTAGAGTTGATAAGAAGAATGCTGGGACAATTTCATAGATATAGAACCCGATTACTCCTGCAGAGTATAAAGCGTCCCATATGAATATGGTTGCTCCACCTGTAATCATCCCCAGTAGGCCACCTAGCTTAGTCATTCGTTTCCAGAAAAGGGACATGATGATAATTGGACCAAATGTTGCACCAAGTCCGCCCCAAGCATATGATACAAGTTCCATAACCGTTGCATCAGGATTATACGCCATGATAAGGGCAAAAATAGCGATTACGAGAACCCCTAAACGCCCAACGATTACTAGTTCCTTTTGTGTGGCATTCCTACGGAAAATAGCTTTATAGAAATCCTCTGTTAAAGCACTTGATGAAACCAATAATTGTGAGTCAATGGTACTCATAATTGCTGCTAAAATCGCTGCAAGTAAGAACCCGGCAATCCATGGGTGAAATAGTACTTGGGTAAATTGAATAAATACAGTTTCAGCATTATCTAGTGGAGTATCTGCGAAGTATGCTATTCCCACAAATCCAGTAAAAACAGCACCAAACATTGCGAAAATTACCCACGAAACACCAATTAATTGCGCCTTTGGAATTTCGTTCTTTGATTTGATTGCCATAAAACGGGTGATGATGTGAGGTTGACCAAAATAACCTAGCCCCCATGCAAGTAGGGAAATAATTCCTAAGACACTTGCACCAGTAAATGCGTCTAAGTAAGCCACATCGAGATTTCCAACACGATTGACTGTTTCTCCCCAACCACCCATTTCTCGAATAGCAAAAATAGGAACGAGGATTAGCGCAACAAACATTAGAATTCCTTGTACAAAGTCAGTCCAGCTTACGGCTAAAAATCCACCAAGGAATGTATATGAAATGATAACAATAGCACCGATCCAAAGGGCCTGATGGAAGTTTAGATTAAATGTATTTTCAAATAATACGGCACCGCCCACAAGACCTGCTGACGTATAAAATGCAAAGAATACTAATATAAGAATGGCTGAAACTACTCTTAAACTCTTAGAGTTGTCCTTAAATCGATTCTCAAAGAAATCTGGTAAAGTAATAGAATCTCCTGCAATTTCTGTATACATTCGAAGACGTTTCGCAACAAACTGCCAATTTAAATAAACACCTATACCTAAACCTACTGCAATCCAAATTTCTGTCATCCCAGCAGCATATAGAGCACCAGGCAATCCTAGTAGGAGCCAACTACTCATGTCTGATGCACCAGCACTTAGTGCAGCTACTCCAGGTCCAAGCCTTCTTCCTCCCAGTACATAATCTGACAAGTTATTTGTCATTCGATAAGCAATAAGTCCAATTGCAAGCATCCCCACTAAATAAATTATAAATGTAACTAATGTTGGTGTTTCAATACTCAATTTGTTTCTCTCCCCTCAACAAAATAATTAATAACAGATAAGACCACGACTAACGGCATTGGAACGAATAACCAGAACCACGTTGCAGTTGTAAGTGCATGTTCCACGACATTTTCACCTCCCCTAAAAAAATATATACCATGATTAAATACCCTTCACGGTAAAACTAAAACATCATATTAATCCCTATTAATACTATTCGACACCTATCGTTATACACCTTTATACAATTTTAAGAATTTTTCTACATTTAGTAACAAGTCATAAATCGATATTTAACTTGTGAATATATCACAAAGTTATCAAATGAGAATATTCTGATAATTAATAAAAAGTGTATAAACGATGAATATAAAAATTATTATCTCGTTGTTGAAATTTATACAAGCCTATCAATATGGTTATATATATTCATGATAAACAATATAATTATTATTTCCGTTCATCTTTTTGTAACATTTTCTGACATAGTTAAATGTTGCAGACGAAAAACAACCCCTGTCAATTTATCGGAGATGTGGTAAAGTGTGCGACAACAATCACAATCATCTCTCTTCGTATTGGCGGAAATAAATAGTTACAGTATGTAATGGGAATGGATTTAACGAGTGTATAAGAGAGGGTAGATATTTAAGTTGGAGTATTACGAGGAAAAATTTGTGAACATGGTACATTTACACATGAGTTATACTGCTAGATTTCACATAAGAAACAGGTCATCAATGGAAGTTACTTGTTTTTAATAAGCTTGCCATAAGAAAAGCGTATTCGCCTAAGATCACGAGCGTAGGGCAGTGGAGGAATGACAACTAGAAGTCCGCTCTTTGACTTCGGTTGTCACTTCCGAAGTGCCCCGTAGCGAGTAGGCGCTGG
>NZ_JAHQCS010000024.1 GCF_019042215.1 Evansella tamaricis
AGACACTGCGAAGAATGAGCAGATGTCGCACTTGTGCCCGTGGTGAAAGGGAGTGAATTTCGCAAAAATCAACATTGAACGATAACAGAGCCTTTGGAATAAAGAGAGAATGGCATCCTAAATAGAATATCATCCCCCCGTCGACTTTTTTCCAAATTAAAAAAAATTAGCCCTTGCTAGTTACGTAACGTAACAGGATACAATATAGTTATGAAAGTTTTGAAATGGAGGGGATTGATGTTGGGAGATACAATTGGCATGTTTGCTAAAAGAATGAATGTATCGATTCGGACGTTGCGCTATTATGATGAAATTGATCTACTAAAACCCACAAAGACAAATTCTAAAGGGCACAAGTTATACGGTGCGAAGGAACAAAGCGTATTACAGCGAATTCAGGCTTGGAAATTCCTAGGGGTTCCTTTAGAGGATATTAAGGGACTTCTAGATGAATCTAACATTGACTTTTCCCTCACATTATCATTGCAAAAAAAACTGTTGCTAGAACAAAAACAGAGAATGGAAGCGATGATTGATGCTGTGGAGGATGCGCAAACCGTTTTGAAATTGAGTGAAGGAAAAGCGAAAGAGTATATGGAAGTACTTTATATGGTACTGAATACGTACCGATTAGAAAAGGAGCAGAAAAAATTTCTGTTAAAACATTTTCCGACTGAGTGGGTTGACCAATTATATCAGCCATTTGGTATTGACCGGAAGGAACTGATAAAGCATAACACGAACTATTTGTTTCGACTGTTTGAATCTATGAAAAATAATGTTAATCCAACGAGTGAAGAAGTTCAGACAATCATCGAAGGAATGTTAAAAGATGTTCATAGTTTTGTAGATCCTGTAGTCGTTAAAGAAGTTGCCGATAAAATTGAGCTCTTTGAAGAACATGAGCATTTATTTCACTCACCTATACCAGACCCCTTCAAAGAATACATGGACAAAGCTGTTAGCTATTATTATTCCACTGCTGGTTCCAATTGGGAAAATGATTAAAGAAAGATTTGGGAGAAAGAAGGTGTCTATTGTTCAATAATCAGAACCCAAAACCAGAACCCAAAACCAGAGCCCAAAACCAGAACCCAAAACCAGAACCCAAAACCAGAACCCAAAACCAGAACCCAAAACCAGAACCCAAAACCAGAACCCAAAACCAGAACCCAAAACTAGAACCCCGAAAATTGGGAACTTTTTTACTTGATAGGGAGTAGTTACATAGAGAAATAGATTGAAAAGAGGAGCGAAAGGAGCGATTGACTTGGAAGCAATGCTGTCTGTTAATAACGTGGGAAAGTTTTTTAAAGATAAGAAAGTGCTGGATCAAATCTCTTTTGAAGTTCAAAAAGGAGAAATCATGGCAATTCTGGGTCCGAACGGGGCCGGGAAATCCACAACAATCCGGAATATTATGGGGATTATGTATCCGGACGAAGGGACGGTTTCTTTTCATAACAGAAAGGAGATTCCACGGAATAAAATCGGATATCTCCCAGAGGAACGGGGGTTATATAAGAATGTAAAGGTGATGGATATCCTACTATATTTGGCAGATTTAAAGGATTATCCCCTAAAGAAAGCAAGAGAGCGTGCCCTAGAATATCTGAAAAAGTTTGATTTAGAAGGGAAAGAGAATGTATCCGTGGAGGAACTGTCGAAAGGAATGGGGCAGAAGGTTCAGTTTATTGCCTCGGTCCTTCATGAACCGGAGTTACTGATATTGGATGAACCATTCTCTGGACTTGACCCAGTAAGCCAGGAACTTTTCAAGGAAGAAATTCGTAAGCTTGCGAAACAGGGAACGGCCATTTTATTATCATCTCATCAAATGAACTTGGTGGAGGAAATGGCAGATCGACTATTTATGATACATAAGGGGCAAAAGGTGATTTACGGAACGATGGATGAAGTGAAAACGCAATATGCCAATTTCAAATGTACAATCAGGGGCGTGAATGACTTAGCTATGCTGCAACAATTGCCGGATGTTCATCGAGTGGAGCAGAACGAGGGGACTTCCACTTCTGTTCTTTATTTGACGAAGGAAGTTCAGCCTGCTCAATGGCTAAAGAGTTTACCGGACGAGATAAACATCCAGGAGCTGGTTTTTGACCGGATCACACTCCATGAGATCTTTATTGATATTGCCACTGGGAAAAATCTAGTAGTGGAGGCAGGTGATTTGGATGCGTAATACTTGGAAAGTTGCAAAGTGGGAAATCAAGCGAAATATGAAAAATAAAACATTCCTCATAGGAATGTTGTCTACACCAGTGATTTTTATCGGGTTCATGCTATTAGGAAGTTTATTTGGAGGATCAAGTTCCGAGGATACTGATCCAACGGAAGTTTTTGTAAATGACGAAATAGGAGTTTTTGCAGAATTAGAACAGCTGGTCACTGAAAGCAGTCTCGATTGGCACGTCCATCAGACAGATTTATCAGAATCGGAAATAGCAGAAGAAATTGCAGAAAGGGAAAATTCAGCCTTCCTATTTATTAATGAGGATGTGGTACAAGAAGGGACGGTTTCTGTTTTTATAGGTGAGGACGTGGGACCTTTTTTCCGAAACCAACTCAATGTGATAGCACCTTTCCTTCAAGGGATTCAATTGGAACAGCTTGGTATGTCTGAGGAAGAAATGGGGGTTATCGTACGGGGAATAACATTTGTGGATGAAACAGCCTTTGCTGCGGACGACGAAGTGGAGGAATCGGGGGCAGATGCTGATACTGAAGGTAATTTCATGGAACGGTTAATCCCAGGTGCTTTTGCTGGGTTCATCATGGTTTCCATTGTGTTTACTGGAATGGCGATCTTCCAAAGTGCATCGCAGGAAAAGAAAGACAAACTGGCGGAAATTATTTTATCATCATTAACCCCATCGGAATTGATGCAAGGAAAGATTATCGGATATTTTGTACTGGGAATCATTCAGTCAGTAGTATCTTTGGTCTTCATCATACCATTTTTGATTTGGAGATACGATTTACCGATTTTAGAGTATTTATTTGTTCCTGAGTTGGCGGTTCTTCTTTTAGTGGCCGTGCTTGGATTCTTGTTATTTGCAGCTATTTTCGTAGGAATCGGTGCAACAATGGAGGACATTACCACCGCAGGGAACTTCCAAGGTATCGTCATGATGTTGCCATTTTCACCTGCAATCTTCATTGGACCGGTTCTTAGCGACCCTAATGGATTGATGGCGCAAATCGGTACATATATTCCATTTACGAGTCCAGGGGTCATGATTCTTCGACTGACGATGCTAGAAGAATGGCCGTGGGTGGAAGTTATAATCGGTATTGCAATCCTTGCTGTGAGTGTCTGGTTATTTATGAAGCTCGCAGGAAAGATCTTTCAGGTCGGTATATTGATGTATGGGAAAAATGCAACACCTGGAGAGATATGGAAGTGGCTCCGTACTTAATTAGTGGAAAAATGGGTAGAGGGTAGAGTTCCATTACTTGTTCTAGCTTATAATGATATTGCACCAAAATAGAGAGTTTGGGATTTCTGGATATTAAGAATTAAGATGGGTAGTTCGATAGGAAGATGGAGGAACTAGTGCCCGAACGGGAGTGTCGGGCCGGAGATTCGGTAAGAAGATGTCGGATCTTGAGCCCGAACGGATGCGACGTGTTGGTATTCGGTAGGAAGATGTCGGATCTTGTTCCCGAACGGATGAGTCAGCCGGAGATTCGGTAAGAAGTTACCCGAACTAGTGCCCGAACGGGAGGGGATGGATGTA